>JBAZXR010000001.1:600000-897219 GCA_041659765.1 Patescibacteria group bacterium
GCATTAACGGTTACTGCTTTGTTAAGCTTATCCTGGACATCGCCGAGCTCGTACCCAATGATGAGCACCACGCTGTCATATGCAGCAATGGGATACTCGCGAATGTCGTTGATCTTCTTCCCGTTTACATAACCGTAGATTCCCTTCTCACTTAAATTCTCCGGCGCAAACTGCTGGTGGGTCTGCAAGTATTCAACCAGATTCTTCCAGGTCGTGCCCGCGCGGTGCACGTGAACTACATCACCGACTCCATTATGGAGATCCAGAGTTTCGTCCTTTTCGTCATCCGTTTTGTTTGAACCAACATCGCATGGCGCCAATTCCATGTATTCCATGGCTGAAAAGTCCTGCAACACGTCGTCCACATAAATCTGGAAGCCGGCGTGATAATGGACAGATTCTACCTCTGGAGCAACGACTGCGGTTGGCCGAAAAACAAAAGCCAAGACCCCGGCAAGCAAAAAAAATACCCCAAGTCCAAAAACTGGCCTCAGCCGACGATCAATCATAGAAAAGTTTTCATACACATCCTACTCTTTCCGCGCATATCTGCAATTGCTAAGGTGTGGACGTATGCATATCCCCCAGCGCTATATCACGGACACCGCGGAGCTCAAGAAGATAGTGGAAAGCATGAAAACGCTGGGCATGAAGATTGTCCTGACTCAAGGCGTTTATGACCTAATCCATGAAGGTCATGCCCTTTATTTAGAGAAGGCCAAGGCACTGGGCGATGTTCTCATAGTCGCTGTCGACTCCGATGAACTGACAAAGATCCGAAAAGGTCCTAAGCGTCCGATTGTCCCCCAAAATGAGCGTGTGAACATGTTGTTGCACTTGAGGCACGTCGATATCGTGACCATCAAAGAAGCTCATCAAGGGCTGGGCGACGTCATTCAAGCTGTGCGACCTGATGTCATGGTGTTTTCGGGATCGACCAAGGATATTACGCCGGAACATGTAGCTGAGTACAAAGACTGTTGCGGTGAAATTGTCGTCCTCCCCCCACAGGCGACTACGACTACTACGGCTCGCGTTCGCAATTTAACGATCGAGGGCGCCGAAAAACTCGCCAAAGAAGTAAACGAACTCATCGCCAAGTTTCTACAACAGATCGGCGAGTAATCATCGGCCGCAAACCTGTTGCCCCAAAATTTGGAGTCGGCAACGAATAAGTACGCCTCCTAACAAATTTTGTGACAACAAGTTTTCGTCCTCCCTGTATGCTTATTGCATTCGTGCCGGTGCTGCATAAGGGCTATGTTGAGCTCTTCAGAAAGTATCCGGGGCAGCTCGGCCTTCTTGGAGCAGATGTTATCTCAGATTTCACCTCGCTCATCAGGGACCTTCGAGTGATCGACCCGGCGGAGATGCGAAAGGCTGTTTTCTCTTTAGAATTGTTTGACGAGGTGTTTGTGATGAATAAGCTCGCTCTCGAAGCGCTCGACGGCCAGTCCCTCATCATGCCGGAAGACGACATTTCACACGCGATCCACGCCCAATATTTCCCGAACGCTGAAGTGATCTTTGAGCCGATCTTTTTACGCTGGGACCGGCAGATCTCGACTGCTGAGCATATTGTCGACCCTCAGCGAGTGATCTCGCACGAAGAACTCCACAAACACCTCATCAACTTAGCGAGCATAGAATCTGCCAAAAGTGCTGACTGGTGGCGGCAGATTGGGGCGCTAATCGTGAAGGACGGCATTATCGTGGCCCAAGCGCACAACCATCATCTCCCCACAGACTTTCACCTGAGCGCGCATGGTGACCCCAGGAGCAACTTTGACGCCGGTACGAACCTAGACATCTACACGTCTATTCACGGCGAAGCAAGCGCTATTGCTCAAGCCGCACGAGACGGCATCGGTCTCAAGGGTTCCTCGCTGTACTCAACCGTCTTCCCCTGCCCCAACTGCGCCCGAATCATCTGCGAAGCGGGAATATCGAAGGTGTATTACGAGAAAGGCTACTCACGCGTAGATGCGGAACAAATTTTTAAGGCGTTTAACGTTGAGATAATTCTCGTCGCCTAACCAATCCGACACAGGACGCCTTTCGACGAATCGTATTCAGGACTATCAGGATCGCCTTGGACGACTTGTGCGTGAAGATGGGTAACCGAAGCTCCTGTGTATTTGGTGTCGCCAAAACGCATCATGAGGGCTCCCCCGGCCATATTCCTTGTTTTCGAGAGCTCGACGACGATGTCCTGAAGTTCGCTCCAGGCTTCCTTAGACAACTCCGAAACCGTCTCGATGTGCGTCTTGTGCACGAGTAGCAAATGCTGCTTCACCGGCTTATACGGATAGGCGTTGTCCGTCACTAACCAGTACGTCTTTTCGACGATCGGATTCGGGTGAATTCTGTGAATGTGTTCGGGACAAAAAGGACAGATTTTCTCTTTGGCGATGTCGTCGATAACTTTGGCGTAACCGCCGCGTTGGGAGTTGAAAGGGTTAACGTAGTTCATAGTTTCTCCACTCTGAGTCTTGCGAAGAGTCCGACCCTCAGAGGAGAGAGTCGGATCCTTCGCTCTCGCTCAGGATGGGATCAGACAGGCGTGGGGATCAACATCGCAGGATGCGCTTGATATTCAGTGACGACGAAGTGTTCGGGACGGAAGGCAAAGATGTCGGTGATAGACGGATCGATGGTCATGGTTGGGAACGGCTTTGGTTCGCGAGCGAGGAGTTCCTTCACCTTCTCGTACTGACTTTCGTAGATGTGTGCGTCGCTGATGGTGTAGACGAGTTCCTTGGGGGTATAGCCCGTTACCTGGCCGATCATCATGAGGAAAGCGGCGTACTGGATGAAGTTAAAAACGACGCCGACAGGGATATCGCCCGAGCGTTGAAAATGGTGCACGGAAATTTCCTTCGTTTCCGGATACACAAGAATGTGCAGGTAGCCGTGGCATGGGGCGACGACAACCTTGCGCGGAGGCAAACTCGAGTTCTGAATGCAGTACTGCGGAATCCAGGGAGAAATGATGTGCGTGCGTAGGTTTGGCTTGTCTTTAATCTGCTGGACGACTTCTTTAATTTGATTGAACGGTGCTCCTTCGGCGGTCGGAAACGCAGTCCATGCTGGTCCGTAAGAACCGGGACCAAGGTCGCCTTCGGGGAGCCCGAAAATATCGCAGCGTTCTTTTGTGACCCACTTCTTCCACCAGGCGCAGCCCCATTCGGTCAGCTCCGCCTGCGTTCTGGCGCCGTGCAGAAAGGCGATGTGTTCGGCCAAGGCGCCGATCATGAACTTCCCCGATAGATCGCGCTCGGTAATCATGGGGAAACCATTTTCAAAGAGAAAACGCATCTGGTGGCCAAGCACCATTTTGGACTTCTCGCCTTGAATCGGTGAAACTTCGACGCCCTCGCGCATAATGCGTTCAAGCAAATCATGATACTGATGATCCGGCGTGCGTTCGGCGTAAGGTTTCATACGGAGTGATGTTATAGGTAATCAGAAATTTAGGAAACCTATAAACGGGGATAATTAAAGAGCCCGACGCATCTGCGCCGGGCCCACGATGATCCTCACTTCTAGCCGATCGGGAAGTTCACAGGTACCGCACGAGTGACCCCGGGATCTTCGTAGAACTTCTGGCGAGGACGGAAGAAGTGCATGTGACGATGAACGATGGTGCGGCCGGAGATGGCCGGATCGCCGAACCGCCATCCGACTCCTCCGCCCTGCCAGCCCAGCTCTTTCGTTACGAAGTCGTACGCTTCGCCGAGGGCAAGCCAGTCGGACAGGCACATCTCCTCGCCGTGGTGAAGCGGGTAGAAGAGCAGGTGGTCGTCCACCTCCTGTCCCTCCGTGTCCCGACGCTTAGGACGGCACTCGCACAAAACCCAGTCGTGAGCCTCCCAAACGATCCGCTGATCGTTCGGGAAGCCCGGCGCACAGAAGATGCATTCGCCGGTGCGAGCTGATTCGAGCAACTGTTCGTAATACGCGGGACTGCGCTTGGCGTAATCCACATTGGCAACCGGAGACTTCATCCAATCAGGAACCTTAGACATTTGACCTCCTTGATCTCGCGGCGAAAAGGTACCATACTCTTCCCAATCTATGAAAACCATTCTCCTGGCTGCTGTTACCGCTAATGGCTTCATTGCCCGTTCAACCAATGAACTCGCCAATTGGACCAGCAAAGAAGACAAGAAACTGTTCGTCGAAGAAACCAAAAAAGCAGGCGTCATGATCATGGGTCGGACAACTTTTGCGACCATTGGAAAACCCTTGCCAGGCCGGCTGATCATAGTGCTAACCGAAAAACCCGAAGAAGTTGCCGTGGTTCCTGGAAGCGTGGAAACCGCGTCCGGTGATTTGAAAATGATCCTCGAAAACCTTGAAAAGCGTGGCTATTCGTCGGTGATCGTTGCTGGGGGCTCAAATGTCTACTCACAATTCTTAAATGCAGGCTTAGTTGACGAACTTTTACTCACAGTTGAGGCGGTCATGTTCACAGACGGCATCAGACTGACCCAAAATCTCACCCGCGAAATTACCCTTGAACTCTTGAGTGTCGAAAAACTTGGAGAGAAGAGCGTTCTTTTCCGCTACTCGACACATCTGTCCACATCTCCTCGTTGATTTGTTTCCCGGGTGATGGCACATTCGGCTCTGAAGCCGACGCACCCCATGCTTGTACGTCGGCTTTTACAATACGCACCTATGCAAGTCATCATTCGCAGGCTTACTCCGGAAGTTCCAATGCCTGAATACAAAACTTCAGGCGCCTGTGCGTTCGACATTGCGGTGATTGAAGAAGGAGTCTTGCAGCCGAATGAACGCCGACCATTCCGGACCGGACTAGTCGTCAAAGTACCAGACGGACATATTCTTTTACTCGCCCCTCGCTCAAGTAATGCCAAAAAAGGCGTCAGACTAGCAAATGGCATAGGCTACATTGACCGCGATTACTGCGGACCAACAGACGAGCTCTTCGCCTACCTCCATAATGTCGGGAACGAACCATACACGGTTCAAAAAGGCGAAAGAATCATGCAGGGCGTTATTGTTCCCTGCCCAGTCGTCACCTTCATCGAAGGCGAAACGGGAAACGCTGACCGAGGCGGATTTGGGACAACGGGATGATATAATCCCGCCATATGGCTTCTCTCATCTCTCTTGGGCAAGTGATCGATAAGACAATCGCCCACTATCGCAAACACTTTGTTGAACTCTTGAGCATTACGACTTGGATAGTCATCGCTTCAGTGCCCGCAGCGGCCGCTAAGATTTTGCAGCCATACACGGCTGGTACTGAACCTACGCCACTCCATATTTTCTATCTGGTCTTGAGCTACTCGGGCGCCATTCTGTTGGCAGTAGTCAGCACCTGGGTTTTACTAAGCATCATCATTGCGGTGGCCGAAGAAGCCTCCGGCACGACCCGTGACCAGAAAGCTCAAGGCAAAAAAGCCTGGAAATTATTTTTCTCTTACGTCTGGGTATCTATTCTGGTCTCCCTCGTCATGGCGTTAATTCTAGTTCCGCCATTCCTCGGGCTGGTCCTCATCATCATTGATGCTGCTCGCAATACGTCCACCGTTCTATCATCAATTGGCGGCGTACTGCTCTTCGTGGGAGCGCTCGTTTCTTTCATTCTCCTCGTTAAATACAGTATTCAGTACGGCTTCGCCCCATACTCGCTGGTCTTAGAAAACGAGCATGGCGTTAAAGCACTTCAACACTCAGCTACGCTCGTCTCCGGACGCTGGTGGGGCACGTTCTTCCGTTTTGTGGTCCCCAAGCTCATCTATGCGCTGGTAGTTTTTGTCCTGAATTTCCTCCTCTTGGCGGTCCTCGCCATTCTCCTCATTGTTCTACTCGGTGAAGGCCAGCTCTACCAAGGGATTGGCAATGCGACCTGGCTTATATTAAGCTCAGTCGTAACGGCGCTCTCGCTACCGCTTATTGCCGTAACGGACTTCTACATTTATGACAGCCTCAGAACTACCCGAAGTTAAGCCCTCTCTTCCTAGCGTCTCTTCTCTCATTTCGACTTCCTACAAGTTCCTAGCCACTCCCCCGCACACCTCCGTGCTCTTTGGCTTTGCCGGCTGGCTCTTGATACCTATTCTACTGAACCTTGGCTCAACTTTTCTGAGCCCGCAGGTGGGCGAAGTGGTTAATCTAATTTCCAACATCCTGGTCTTTGGTCTCTCCCTCTGGGCAACCGCTGCCATGACCATCATGATCACCGGTTTAGTCCGTCCCGATCTGGCGCCAAAAGATGTAGCCACGAGCGTCAGTGAACTAGCGTGGCGACGTGCCCCATCACTCCTCTGGGTTGGGCTGTTAGTTGCTGTTCTGCAAGCCTTTGGTCTCCTCCTGCTCGTCATCCCTGGGATTATCTTCACTGTTTGGTTCGCCTTTGCTGAAACCGAAGTGATTCTTACCGGGGCTGGCGTCTTCTCAGCCATGGAACAAAGTCGCGAGCGAGTACGAGGGCAATTCTTCCCAGTACTCTGGCGCATGGTGGCTTTCTCGCTACTACTGACCACACTAGTCATGATGATTATTTGGCCCGTGCTGGTCCTCTCCGGCAATACCGATCTAATGATTGTCCTCACCACTCCCCCGGCGTGGTTAGACACTCTCATGAGCCTCCTTTCCGTCCTCCTCATGCCCCTCATTTTGACCTACGAACTCCATCTTTACTTTAGCCTCCGAAAGCCGTAAGGTACTCACCGATATGAAACTCGAACCAGTCATCGGATTAGAAACGCACGTCCAGCTGAACACCAAGACTAAGCTCTTTTGTTCTTGTTCGGCACACGTGAATGACGCTGAGCCAAATGCAAACGTCTGCCCGGTCTGCACCGGACATCCAGGTACGCTCCCGGTGCCTAACCGTCAGGCCATTTCTTGGGCTGTCATGCTCGGTCTAGCACTTGAAGGACGCATTACGCCAAAGAGCAAGTTTGACCGCAAGAACTATTTCTACCCAGACCTGCCAAAGGCCTATCAAATTTCGCAGTTTGACCTCCCGATCATGAGCGAAGGAAAGCTCGATGTAGAAATCCCCGGCGAAAACAGAGTCGCTCGTATTCGCATTGAACGCATGCACTTGGAGGAAGATGCCGCTAAAAATATTCACGGTGAAAACGGCAAGACGTATGTGGATTTCAACCGCGGGGGCACGCCTCTGTGCGAAATTGTTACTCGACCAGATTTCAGAACAGCTGCCGAAGCAAAAGCGTATGTCCAGGAAATTCGCTTGATTGTCCGCACTCTTGGCATTAGCGAGGGCGATCTCGAAAAAGGTCACCTGCGTTGCGACGTGAACATTTCGATGCGCGAAGTCGACGACAATGGCAAACCAGTTTCGCCGGACCTGTCGCCCAAGACTGAAATCAAGAACATCAACTCTTTTAGAGCTATCGAACGTGCCATTGCCTACGAGATCAAGCGCCAGACAGCCCTTTGGGAAGAAGGCAACGCGCCTAAAATTACAATTACTAGAGGCTGGAACGATGCCAAGCAGATGACAGAAGGTCAGCGCGAAAAAGAAGACTCAGCTGATTACAGATATTTCCCGGAACCGGACATCCCACCACTGGAGCTTGAGAGCATCGCAAAGGACGCCAAGCATTTCATGCCAGAACTCCCCGCCGCTAAACGTCTCCGCCTAAAGCGCGAATACGGCCTTAAGGATGATGACATCAAGCAGATTGTGGATGATCCCGCGCTCGCCAATTTCACCGAGAACGCCATGAGCGAACTTGGCGCGTGGCTCGAAGCGAGACCAGATACAACCCCGGAACAAGTCGAGGAAGAACGCCGCAAGCTGACTAAGCTGTTCTCCGGCTGGTTGCTGTCAAAGCTCATGGGTCTGCTCCAGGAACGCGGAAGTGACGTGCGGATCATGAAACTTACTCCAGAAAACTTCGCGGAATTCATCACGCTCCTAGCCGACGGAAGAATTACCGGCCCGAAGGGACTTGAAGTGCTCGGTAAGATGCTCGACGACGGTTCAGACCCATCTCATGTAATAGACGAACTCGGTGCAACGCGAATGGACGATCTCTCGGCGCTACAGAAAATTGTCGAAACAGTTGTAGAAGAAAACCCCAAAGAAGTTACGCGCTACAAAGCCGGAGAAACAAAACTCCTGCAGTTCCTAGTCGGACAGGTCATGAAAATCTCAAAAGGAAACGCTGATCCTGAGAAGACAGCGAGCGTCATTAAGAACGTACTCGGATAGCTTCAGCTACAGCCTCCTTTGCACTCGCGACCCAAGTGATTCGCGAGTCATGCTTGAACCACGTTTCCTGCCGTTTGGCGTAATGACGCGTATCAATCTTGATACGCGTTATTGCATTAGAAAGAGTACTTTTTGCGTCCAAGAATTCGCAGATTTGGCGGTAGCCGATTCCCGTCATGCCCGGGGCCTCACTGCCGTACTTAGCGCGGAGGGCGCGGACTTCGTCCACCAGCCCTTTTGCGACCATAATGTCTACGCGGGTGTCGAGCCTGTCGTAGAGTGTCTCGCGAGGCACGCTCATACCGATCATGACGGGTTCATAAATCTTTTCGCCCCAAGAACGAGATTCGGCCAGCGGTTTTCCTGTGCCTCGAAGGATCTCGAGGGCGCGTTCGAGCCTTCTCCGATTCTTTTCGTCGATTGTGGTCGCTGCGTCAGGATCCAATTCGGCGATCTCATCAAACAGTTCAGTGTCACTCTTTGTAGCAACCTCCACGCGGAAGTTTGGATTCGGTGGAACCTCGGCAAAAGTTGGTCTGTCGACCACAGCGCGAATATACAAACCCGTACCGCCAACAAGAATTGGCATTTTCCCGCGCTTAACAATATCCGCAATTTTCTTATCCGCATACGCCTGAAACTCGGAGACCGTGTAAACCTCGTCGGGGTCAGCGATGTCGAGACCCCAGTGAGGGATGCCGTCCACCATCAGAGGTCGTTCCTGGCCCAAGCCCGACCATCCACCCGGGTTAACCTCCTCCCTTCCGCCTCCTTGGTAAGGAGGAGGGGTCCAATCCCGGACACCCTCAGGTTTGGCCGTTCCGATGTCCATCCCCTTATAAATAGTTCGAGAATCGGCGCAAATCACTTCCCCATCCACCGCCCGGGCAACCGCAAGACCAGCGTCGGTTTTACCGGAAGCTGTGGGGCCAAGAATGACGATAAGTTTTTGCATACTGTGTATAGTTAACTATATAACAAATGTTCCATAAAGTACCATCAGGACAATATGAACATGGAAAGAGGACCTAAATTTGTAATCGAGAGAAAGCCGACTGAGGAAGATAGAAAAAAATCCGAAGCCGCCTACGAGCAAGCGCACATGAATAGGACGGGGATAGAACTCCTACCGGATGACCCCATCAATCTCGCCCTCGAAGCGCAAGAAAAGGCAGCTGCCGAGAAAGTGGCGGTTCGCGAGGCCTATAAAAATCGCTCACCGGAAGTCGTCGCGGCAGCGAAAGCACGTGAAGTCACGCTCGAATCACAGGTGGCACGTTTCAAAGCCGAGGCACTTAAAGCCTACGACGAAGATCAAGAAGCTGCATAAAAAAAGGCGCGAGCGTTCCCGTGGGAGCGCTCGCGTTTGTTGTGACCCTAGAACTTAGGACTTAGGAGACGCCTGACGGATCACGCGCCCGGCCGGCAGCTGATCCTCCACACACCGATAGACAGTGATGAGAAGGAGACTACAGTGAGACCAAGCCGTCGAATCCTTGTACTTTTCCGGGTTCGTGGTCTTCAGGCCGAGCGCCTGACGAATAGGCCGGTAGAATTCCTTCTTGTAGTACTCGGTCCGCGAAAATGCCTCGCGCTCAGCACATTCGAGGCTGTGCAGCATGTCGCTGTCACTGGTCTCGGCGAGCTCCTGCCGCACGGCCCGGATTACGTCTGCGCTGGGATCGTGGAGCTTGAAGGCCGAAGACTCGAGCAGAGCTTTGAGAGCCCCGATCAGATCAGCTGCCTCGCTACCCATGATTAGCTTGTTTCTCACCCGAATCTCGACCAACTCCTGGATCAAGGCCCCCAGGTTCGGCCAACGCTTCTCCCGCATGCTGGCAGTCAGCCAAGAGGCAATGACCTCCGGGCTGGCCGGCTCAAGCGGTTCTGATGGCGGCGGCGGAGGCGGAATGGCCAGCTGGACGCCTGGCTTGACTCGCTTGGCCGACTTAAAGTCGATCTTGATGACCTTCGACTCCCCCGTCGGGCTGACTGGTGTAGAGCTCCCGACGTACTTGCCTGTGAAATTCAACACATTGTCACGTTCAGAAATGGACATGCTTCCCCCTGGCATGAGGCTAAAACTAGCAGAAAATAAGCGTTTTGTCAACTGATGTATACTTGTAGCAATCATTCCCCCTTATTTTGTTATGGCCAACGCGGATTCAATCAACGAGATCCAAATAGATTCCTCACCCCTGGAAGAAGCAGAGGTGACGTGGTCTGGCGAAGCTAAAATCACCCCCATGCCGTCTCCGGAGGGTGTACCCGAACGCGGACCGGAAAAGCCCGCCACCACCCCAGTTGAGCGCCTAGGAAATAATGGCGAAATTGAGGTCTGGAACGCTTATGCTTTAGATACGGATAAAGGTAAAGTGTATTTTATTAACCAAAGAAATAAGGAACGCTGGGCGATGGTCCCGGAAGCAGAATGGCTGGTGGAGCAGGAATTACTTGAGGCGACTAAAAAATTCTCTGGAGGCAAAACTTGGAGTACGTTCACTTCCCTACTCACCGAATCAAAAGATGGGTCGGCTGAACAAACAAAACTGAAAGAATACCTAGACCAAAATAAGGGTCGAATCTTGGAGTTTGCCGCCTGGATGGCCAAAGAGTACAAAATCTCCAAAGAACAGGCCATCGAGCACACTAAGGAAAAAGTAAAAGCCGAGGCCGACAAAGCAACCGACAAGCGCTATTTCGAACTCGACTACGCCGTCATCGCTAAAGCAATCAATGAAGAAACGAGCGCTTTTAAAGTCCGCGAATGGGCCACGGAAGACGCCATACTAACGGCTCGTGAAAAAAGCGCAGCCGTGGTCAACTGGATCTCTCGCCAAGTGCAAATTGGAGAGGCTAAACCTTCGGAAGAAGTGACTTTAAATTTGGATCTTAGACGAGCGATTCGTGGTGATCAAAAATTGGAACGTCTAATGCTTGACCATGAGCTGGAAAAACCAGCAAATAAGGCCGATCTTGAAACGCCACTGGCCGCACTTTATGCCAAAGTAGCTACCGAGCTAGACGCTCTTTACGGTGAAATTAAAAATAGCCAGCCGTCGCTTGGAGAACTCCGCCAAGAGAGTGAAACGCTGATTAATGACTTCAAACTTTACAGCTACGCAGCCGCGCGTGACTTAGCCAAAAGTGCTTCTGACTTAAGTCCCCAGCTAAAAGAGTTCTTTGGCTTATCAGCCGAAACCAAGACAAAACGAGCTTCTAAAACAAAGGCTAGCAAGCCGTTAGAACCCATTAGTGAAGCTTTCGGCGGGCGAATTAAAAATATCCAAAACATTCCAGGCGACACAGGTGCTGATGAAGTTCCGTTTGGTTTTGCTAATCCGGAACAAGTCTCCGTCTCTAACAGAGAGGCTCCCCAGAATCTCCCAGTCGAACCAGAAAAGGCAGAGATTACGGCAGTAATGCCCAAACGGCCAAAGCAGGTCACGCGCCGGTACGTAGTCCCCGAAGCGCCCAGAACCATCAGCGAACAGCTCCAAAACCTTCCGGAGACGATTGAAGCCGAGAAAACGGAGCTCATCACGCCGGAAGAGAGACAGGCATCTTTAGCTAAAACAAAAATCGAGAAACCACCCAGAATCAAATCAAAAGCCAGGATGATTCTGGATCAGTCGTTGATGGAGGAGGGAAAGGCTAGTGAGCCAGGCTGGCTCGAGACACAGAACGCTGACGTTATCCCGCTCCCAGAAAAAGAACAACCTCTAGAACCAGGGACGGATGTTCCAAAGTCGCGCAAAGCAAAAGAACTCGAGGCAGACTTCGATAAAGCGCATGAACCGCGCATGAGTACTTTTGAAGAACAGTATCTGCCGAGTAAGAGCAGAAATCGTCCGAATATCTTTAAACGCATGTGGAATGCTTTATTCGAAGCAGAAGACGCGGCGTTCGAAGAATAACCAAGACATATGCAAATGTACAAATTCCCCAACTCGGATGCCATTCCTGGAGCGCCAAAACGAATGTTCAGTCCCAAACGACCACCAGTAGGCGAAGAACGCGCCGACCACACAAAAGCTCTGTTTGAAGCACAGGCTGAAAGACGAGCGAAGACGCCAGAAAATAACAGTCGCGTCGCAATTACCGGAGCAGATGGAAAAGAATACACCGGCACGGTGTTATTAGCTGATGCAGAAGCTGGGACTTATGAGGCTGTCTACAGAAATGACAAGGGCGAGTTGGTAGTGGTCGAACAAAACGTCGAGCAGGCTGAAGCGCCAAAGGCCGAGGCGGTCGAAGCCAAGGAGGCAGCTCCGGAGGTTTCGGCTGAGCAGGTAGTCGAGGCAAAGATGGAAGAACTGAAAGAAGAACAAGAAGGAATGGCCGCTAAACTCAAAAAAGGAGCCACAGGCTTCATGAAGAGTTTTAGTAAATATTTTGCTGCAAAAACTGGTGAACCGTTGAATGAAGATGCTTGGTTAGCCGAGGGCGATAAAATGACGGAGGTTAATGAAGAAGCGCAGGACGCACTCGAGCAGACATCCTCAGCTAAGAACATTAAAGCTGCAGCCATGGAGCTTGGTGTTGGCGTATTTGAACAAAGCGCTATTCCAAAGATGATGAAAGCTGTGGCCGAAACCGTCGCCGCAGATTTAGTCACTGATGAACTTACCCCGGGACGAAAATATATGGAGCGCGCCGCCTCTTGGCTGTCCGAAAAATTATCGCCGGTTGATTTTGAGATGGATGAAATCAACAAAGCAGAAGGCAGTCTTGAGTTTAGCAAAATGGCCCTTGAACAGAGCGTCTCGGCAGAAAATACTAAACTAGACAATGCTGTCACGGATCGCCGGCTAGAGAAACTCAAGGCAAAACTAGCCAAAAGCATTGGCGCTAAAGCAAAACTCATGACTCAGCCAAAAAACATGAGTCTGAGCGGACGACGGGACCCTCTGCGCGAACTTTCAGCCTCGATCGAAGCACAGTCAGGTGAAATCAGCGCTGAACTCGCAGATAGAGCCACACTTCTTGAGGCACTTAAAACTATTAGCGGCGCGGAACAAACAAAAGACGAGCTCGACGAACTACTCGCTGCTTAAACTATATTATGGAGAACGCAAAGGAGAAGATTCAAGGGATTCTAGATCGAGCACCGTTGCCAGTTCAGATGCGTGCCTATTACAAGGCTCGACTGGAACGTGAAGGCGTTACGCCGATTTTGATCGAGAGCATCAAGAGCGCTATGCGCGCACTTGAGAATGACGCTTTCGGTCGAACCGGCATCACGGTAGACGAAGACGATGACGTAGAAATTCAAAAAGCGGTCAACATGTATTCATCTGCAGTTGCAAAGGCTGCCGATGCTTACTTGAAGGCCGCTAATGAAGCCGTGGCTCAAACTGTGAAAATAACTGGTAAAGCTACTAAGAAGATTGAGAAGGCGGAGGTGGAGCTGCTTAAACAGGCAGCCTAGCCTCGTCAGCGATACGTGAGAGAAGATCCGCTTGCGTAATAGTGAGCGGATTTTCTGTTCCAAAGACTTTTACCTGCAGGTCTCCCCCGTTGGCTTCTTTTTCGCCAATAACTATAGTCCACGGGACTTTGGACATAGCTGCTTCGCGGATTTTTTTGCCGAGTTTTTCAGAAGAATCGTCGAGCGACACGCGGACACCGGCTTCGACAAGTTTCTGCTTCAACTCAGCGGCGAACGGCACAAATGAGTCAGCCACCGTGGCCAAACGAACCTGTTCAGGCGCGAGCCAGAATGGGAAGGCGCCGGCGTAGTGCTCAATCATGATGCCGATGAAGCGTTCAACGGAACCAAGGATGGCGCGGTGAATCATGACCGGGCGCTTTTTTGTATTGTCGGCGTCTGTGTACTCGAGCTCAAAGCGTTCGGGCAGGTTGAAATCGAGCTGGATAGTGGCCAACTGCCATTCACGGCCAATAGCATCTGTAGCGATGAAGTCGATCTTCGGACCGTAGAAGGCAGCTTCGCCAATTCCCCACTCAAAAGCCTCGCCTACTTCCGCGCGGAGGATGCCTTCAAGGGTGCTAATCGCGTTCTGCCAGACTTCTTTGCCACCCAAGTACTTCTCAGGCTCTTTCTCGTCCCAGATCGATAGACGAGGGCGGATGGACATGCCAAAAGCCTTATAAAACTTCTTCACGATCTCATAAATGTTCTTCGCCTCCACTTCAACCTGATCCATGCGACAGAACACGTGGGCGTCGTCCTGAGTAATCGAGCGAACCCTCGACAATCCTTGGAGCTGGCCGGTGTTCTCGTCGCGATAAACCGTTGTGACCTCAGAGAAACGCAAAGGCAAGTCGCGATAGCTACGAGGACGAGAAGCGAAAATCTGCGTGTGGTGCGGACAGTTCATCGGCTTCAGCACGAAAGTTTCGTCCGTCTTCTTGCTCGACACGTGGAAGATGTCGTCGGCAAATTTATCCCAGTGGCCAGAAGTCTTATAAAGATCTGCCTTGGCCATATGTGGAATGTTCACTTTCTGATAGCCGTACGGCTTCATGAGCGCCCAAACAAAGTTTGTCAGCCCTTCGCGCAACAGAGTTCCCCGAGGAGTAAAGAGAGGGAGACCGGGACCAACGAGTGACGAGAAGGCGAAGAGATCAAGCTCTACGCCGAGCTTGCGGTGGTCACGCTTCTTAGCCTCTTCCTGCATCTTCTCGTAGGCTTCAAGCTCAACGGCAGTGCCAAAGGCCAAACCGTAAATACGCGTCAGCTGCGCGTTCTTCTCGTCTCCGCGCCAGTAGGCACCGGCGAGCTTAGTCAGCTTGAAAGAGTTAACGTCCACGCGCGACAAATCCTCGTCATGTCCGCCGCGACAGAGGTCAACATACGTTCCCGAGGTGTAGAGCGACAATGTCTGGCCTTCAGTGGCGAACTCCCGGATAAGCTCAAGTTTAAACTGGTTGTCGGCGAACAATTTCTCGGCTTCTGCCTTTGTGATCTCGGAGCGGTCAAACGAGGTGAACATGGAGATCATCTTGCGCATCTGTTTCTGGATCTTTGGGAGATCATCCTCCGAAATAGGAGTTGAAAACTGGAAGTCGTAATAGAAACCGTCGTCGATCGCTGGTCCGATCGTGCGTTTGGCATCTGGATAGAGTTCGAGAACTGCCGCGGCTAGTAAGTGAGCAAGTGAGTGTCGGCGGTGTTCGAGTTCTTGTGGAGACATATATAGAGATTAAAAAACGGCCCAAACCTTCAAATAAAGGCCTAAGCCGGGACCAGGATTTCTCCCGGTGGTTCCACCCGTATTCCCTTTACAGGGCACTTTTCTGAATTGTCTTTTCGCTCGCGGATTCGTGGTCCGGTCAGTGCGAATAGAGACATGATAAACCTCCTAGGAATGATGTCAAATGTGGACAAGGCGGTCATTTTATGATAACCTTTCTGGTCACGACGAGACGCATTCCGCAACTCGTTTCGACACCTCCTAGCAATAGCTCGGAGTTCACGGGTCTGCCGCCCATTCACCAAGAGGTGCAAAATGGCAGCGTTCACCATCCCGTCAGTCCTGATCGAGACCACCCGTCAGCTGAACCAGCTACTCGGAATCAACCTCGGAGTTCCCCTCAGTGGAATGTTACCGAAAGAATGCAGCGAAGACATCGGAGTGGCTATCGAGCTCTACTTCCCCAACTGCTCCGACGACTCATTCCGGCGGGTCAAAATCGAAGCCGGCATCCACACGGGAGTCTCTGACGATGTACGGAAGACTGGTCTCTCCCGTTGGGTTGCACTCGAGCACGTATCCTTCCGAGGCTGGCTGCTGCCCGGCCGCAAGCTCGGACGAGATCTTCTTCAGAGGCTCGAGCGCATTGAGGTCGAGGTCACGGGGAAGGATTCTCCCCAACTCGGTTGTTCGTTCGCGCTCAATCTCCACCAAATGGACCTACTGAAGTGGGTAGACGTCGCCTAGCCAACACCGCCAACGAAAAACCGACCCCGCAGGGTCAGTCTCTCGGGGCGGTTTTTTTAATTACTTAGGATCTACTATTTCAATCTTAATATGATCCTTAAGCGTTGGCACGCGCTTCAGCCAGAATGGGGTGAAGGAAACCGTGACCTCCCGTACGCCGTCGTTGGAGCGGAGAAGCGTGAGGACTTCATTTGGCGAACGGCCGACGAAGCGGTCCTTACTCAAAGCGGAAGATTCGAGCGAGAGACGAGCAGTGCCGTCCAAGTAAATCGAGATTCTGGCCTCGCCGGTTTTTGCGTCAGCTGCTTCAACCTTCACTTGCATACCGTCCACGTTAACCTTAGTCGCCTCGTAACCTTCTGAAATACGCTTCTGGAACAAGTTCTGCGCGTAGGTCTTAACGAGGTCACCCTGATAGTAAACGCCGGTTACATCGAGTGACAGCGTCAAAGTAAACGATCCAGTCTGCGTACCAACAGGGACATCCGTTTTCTGATCAACCACGCTCGACTTCAAAGAGATGCCATTGAGCGCTAGGTCAAGACCCTGTGCGAACTCTGCCTCGGCCTGCTTCAGCAAGTCGTCCGATAGAGCGGCGACAGCATCCGTAATATCCTTTTCAGTCAGTGAGCGAACATAGACTACGCCGCCGACCATGGGATTCGAGCTCGCACCCGTGATCAGCTTCTGGGCGTTAGCGTTCAAGCCAGGAACTGTAAACTTAGCTGGATCAATCTCCCCGCCCTTGCCGGGCAGATCAGCATGAACTATGGCCTCAACTTTACCATTAGCTGGCACATTAACGGCCTTATCGATCCTGAAAAGTACGCCCGTATCAGAGAGTAAACGCGTGGTAGCTACCAGTGCCTGCGCAGAAGTACCAGCGTTCGTGATAGTCACCGTGCCGCCAGCCTTAGCTTCAACGGCCTGGGAGCCTTCGCTTGGCAAAGTAAAGGTCTTTGAGCTAGTAAAAGTCTTCTCTTTCACGGCACCAGCGATCTGACCGTCCGCGGTTGGATTAGCCACTACATCAGCCACCGCATTCACAGTGATAAGTTTTGGATTGGCGACGATCTTGATCGTAGCGCGGGAGACCGACAAATAAAGTACGGCCAAAAGCAAGGCAAAGGTCAGGGCCACGAAAACCACCGCAATTCTCTGATAGAGACGAAGTGACCGGGAGAGCGGTTTTTTTCCGGCACTGACAAACTTGGCCCCACCATATCTGGTGGATGGTGGCGGTGGCGGAGCTGGCGGACGTTTCAAAGAAGAGGCAGACATAGATAGTGCAATTATAGCACTAGTATTTGACGTTTTCTTCCCCAACTATTTCACCGACTTTGCGGGCGACCTCTCGAGTGGCAGCGACACAGTATTCTGTCGCGATTTTCTTGGGCTCGCCAGCGCTCATGACCTCGAGATGTACACGAACCGTGCCAGGTGAAGCTCGGAAGATGTCGCGTAGCTTCATGATCATTTCATTGGATGGTCGATCCGGCACCTTGATGGTGAAGGTTGTAGGTTGCTGGGTGTTGGTCGTCGGGGAGAATTCAACCTTCTTTGGTGCGACACGCTCCGCATCAAATCCGCCCTGGCCAAGCATGCCGGCGATTTCGGGAATTTCAGCCTCGGTAAAGGAGATGACGCCGTCGACGAGGATCGAATGCTCTTCGATCTCTGAATCTTCGCGCTTGCGGACAGATACTTTGCCGGTGATGACCACGAAGGCGTCAGGATTCAGCTTTTCGCGAACAACAACGTAAGTCTTTGGGAAAACCACGCACTCCACTCCCCCACTTGGGTCTTCGATTCGCACAAAGGCCATGGGTTCGTTCTTCGCTTTAGTGTAGATCTGCTTCACCGCAGCAATAACACCACAAACTTTCACCATGGTCTTGTCCGTAAGCTCGTTGATCTTTTTAGTCGGCACGACGAACCGCGAGAATTGGTCGAAGAATAGTCCAGCCGGGTGACTCGACACATACAAACCGAGCAATTCTTTTTCCCAGGCCAGCATGGCGCTCTTAGGAATCGGATCAGCTGGGCGAAGAATGAGTTTCTTCGAGTTCATCTCCGGCGTCAGCTCGAACAATGACGACTGGTTCCGTTCGCGCTCTTCGTTCACCTGCTTGTTGTACATGACGAGGCTGTCGAGGTTGGTCACGAGCGTGATTCGGTCGCCGAACTTATCGAACGCGCCGGTCTTAAGCAAAGCCTCGAGCGTTTTCTTGTTAAACGCACGTGAATTGACTCGAGCCAAGAAGTCCGGAAGATCAAGAAACGGTCCGCCCTTCTTACGCTCCTTCACAATCAGTTCAGCAACCTCCGTGCCCACGTTCTTAATAGCCATGAGTCCCCAGCGAATGTTCGTAGTCCCCTTCACCACCGCAAAACCCGCGAATGATTCGTTCACGTCCGGCGGCAACACCTTCATGCCCATGCGGGTACACTCGTCCACCTCAATGGTGATGCGGTCGATATTCCCCGCGTCCGAGTTCATGAGCGCCGCCATGAAGCAGGCCGGGTAATACGCCTTCAGGTACGCGGTGCGATACGCAATCATGGCATAACAGGCCGCGTGCGATTTGTTAAACCCGTAAGCGGCAAAGTCCTCCAGCTTTTGGAAAATCTTCACAGCTACCTGCT
This sequence comes from Patescibacteria group bacterium, assembly GCA_041659765.1. NCBI lineage: Bacteria > Patescibacteria group bacterium. The sequence goes on from JBAZXR010000001.1 coordinate 618,775, forward strand.
CCTTAACGCCATTCTTCATGGCGCCTTCTACAAATTTCACTTTCATCTTGGCCATGAGTTCAGCAATCTTCTTGCCCATGGCTTTACGCAAACTGTCAGCTTCTCCCCCAGTGAAACCAGCGAGGTCCTTCGACACCTGCATAACCTGCTCCTGGTAAACAGGAATACCGTACGTTTCCTTAAACGCGTTTTCCATTAAAGGATGCTCGTAGATAACCTTTTCGAGTCCGTGCTTTCGACGAATGTAGCTTTCAATAAACTGCATCGGTCCCGGGCGGTACAGGGACACCATAGCGATGATGTCCTCGAAGGCACTCGGCTGAAGTTCCTTGATGTAACGCTTCATGCCGTCGGATTCCAACTGAAAGACGCCAGTAGTTTCAGCGCGACCAAGAAGAGCAAAAACTTTCGGATCTTTTAAGTTGATGGTGTCAATATCAATCACGTCGCCGGTGACAGCTTTAATGATCGCCATCGCGTCCTCAATCACCGTTAAGTTCGACAACCCAAGGAAGTCCATCTTCACCAGGCCCGCTGCTTCAGACGAGTTCAACGAATACTGCGTGATGAGGGCCATGTCTTCGTGCTGACCAGCCTGCAGCGGCGCTCGCTCGACGAGCGGACGATCGCCGATCACAATTCCGCAGGCGTGCTGAGACGCATGACGAGGGTTACCTTCAAGTTTCATGGCGAGATCAATCACCCGGCGGGCCATGGGATTGCCCTCATACATCATCTTCATGTCCGGCGCCTCGACAATGGCCACCTTGAGCGGTGTATGTTTGCCCTGCACGGGCGGCGGAACGACTTTCGCGATTTGATCTCCTTCCTGGAACGAAAGGCCAAGAACACGCGACGCATCGCGAATGGCAGCGCGCGGCATAAGTGTTCCGAAAGTAATAATGCCAGCCACGTGGTCAGCGCCATACTTGGCCGTCACATACTCAAGCACCTTGCCGCGACCAGTATCAGCAAAGTCCGTATCAATATCTGGCAAACTAATACGATCAGGGTTCAAGAAACGCTCGAAGAGCAGGCCGTAGGCAAGTGGGTCGATGTCCGTAATCTTCAGCGCGTAAGCGATGATGGAACCAGCGGCCGAGCCACGACCAGGACCCACGAGCACGCCGTGATCTTTAGCCCACACAATGTAATCTTGCACGATTAAGAAGTATGACGGGAAGCCCATCTTCACGATAGTCGAGTACTCAAACTCGAACCGCTCCATCACGGCCGGCGAGATCGGGTTGCCATAGCGAAACTCGAGGCCCTTCAGACACAGCTCGCGCAACTCTTCCGCGTCTGTTTTGCCTGGTGGCAAAGGATAATTTGGCAAAAAGTTCTTGCCGAGTTCCATCTGGAAGTTGATTCTGTCCGCAATCTTTCGAGTATTCTCGAACGCTTCTGGAGTGTCAGCGAACGCGTGCATGATCTCGGCCGGCTCGCCAAAAGAGAGATCAACCTCGTCCGTGCTGGTCCGTCTGTACTCCTCGAGCGTTCGGCCGCGCTGAATACAAAGCTGAGCTTCGTAACCTTCGCGATCTTCCGTGTCCAAATAGAAGGTATTTCGAGTGGCAACGAGTGGCGCGCCAGTCTCGATGGAGAGCTTTCGAAACGCCTCATTCACTTCAACCTGTCTTGGCATGTCCGGATGATGAATCATCTCCAAGAAAAAGTTTTCTTTACCAAAAATATCCTGATACTCAGCAATCAATGTTTTAGCTTTTTCGAGATCTCCATTACTCGCCGCATTAGGAATCTCGCCGGCGACCGCGCCAGAGAGTGCGATAAGTCCCTTCGAGTGCGCTCGCAGATATTCTTTATCGACACGCGGCTTGTAGTAGAAACCTTCAAGGAACCCCGCCGTCACGATCTTACAAATATTTCTGTAGCCTTCTTCGTTCTCAATTAAAAGAACAAGCCGGTACGGTCGATCATCTAGCCGAGCCCGTCGATCAGTCATGCGGTGTTGCGCGATATACATGTCGACCCCAAGGATCGGCTTCATCTCCGCATCCTTACACGCCTTGAAAAACTCGACCGCCCCGTAAAGGTTCGCATTATCCGTCAGCGCCACGGCCGTCATGCCGAGTTCTTTAGCACGCTTAACCACCGCTTTTGGCTTTGGCAGCGCCTCAAGCAGTGAATAGTGCGAATGATTGTGGAGATAGACGAAGTCCTTCGATTCCATGTGGCTGAATGGTAGAAGGTAGAGGGTAGAAGGGCAATGCGTAAATCCCCAATACATTCAATGCTTCCCCAGGTTATCCACAGGAGTTTGACCTGGCATAAGCAGAGTTCCACTACTATGCCGCCGGGAGGAATCATGATTGGACTCAAAAACCTTGCTAATGATGGAAAACGCCGCCCGGAAATCCTGGTGGATATGGACGATGTACTCGTAGATTGGCGAGGTGAAGCCCTCCGCCAAGCGACCGATCACCCAGAGTTGAGGAGACTCCTCGACGCGGAAGCCTGGACGCATCACGATCTGTTTACAAGCGTACGGGACGTCTGCGGAGCCCACCTGAATGCGGAACTCTACCGCGTTATTGAGCAACCGCACTTCCACCGCGATCTCCCGTGGATCCCCGGAGGGAAAGAGGCGCTGGCAGACATGGAAGAGCTGGGCTACGAGGTGCGGATTGTCACCTGGCCATGGGCCGGTCATCAAACTTGCGCCTCGGAAAAGCTGGAAAGCGTCCGGCGCCATCTGGGACGCGCCTGGGAGTCCCGTGTCATCATCACAAGCGAGAAAGCGGCCGTACTCGGCCAAGTGCTGATTGATGACAAGCCGCACGCTGGCACGCTGGACGGCTACCCGCCGCCTTGGGTCCATGTGCTCTTTGAAGATTCACCCGTGTGTGTGAAAAAGTTTGCTACGCACCCGCCGGAATATCGCCTCCCCAACTGGTCAAAGTGGCGAGAGGTCATTCAACCGCTGGTTTCGCGGTAAGCCCCATCGCCGTCCGTCACTACGGACGGCTTTTCTTTTTTTGGGACATCAATTACAATACGGTTGTTCCAAAATTGAATACGTATCAAGAGTCCGTCGAGGGTCCTGGCCCAATGACACGGCAGCAGCCTACGCAAGTAAGGTGCTAACTCCAGCCCTAACGGGAAAGATAATTATTATCCGACGCCGTCATGGCGTTTTTTTATGCTCACTCCCCTAATCTATACCGTCGAATCCGTCACAGTTGGTCATCCGGACAAAGTCTGCGATCAGATTTCCGATGCAATTCTCGACGCGTGTGTAAAGCAAGACCCAAATAGTCGTGTCGCGATTGAAACATTCGGCAGTCATGGACTCTTAGTTCTTGGCGGTGAGATTACGACGAAGGCGAAGGTCGATTATTCAGCGATCGCGCTCAAGGTCTACAGAGATATTGGTTACACGGATGATCTCAAAGTCCTCGTCCATATCACCGAGCAGTCCCCGGACATCGCCCAAGGCGTAGACACCGGCGGCGCAGGTGACCAAGGAATTATGTACGGCTTTGCCACGGACGAAACGCCAGAGTTCCTCCCCCGCGGCCTGGTGTACGTTCGACAATTAACCGACAAACTGACGGAACTCAGAAAATCCGGCGAGGTTGCTTGGTTGAAACCCGACGGTAAGGCGCAGATTACGATGCAAAACGGCAAAGCGACGGTCGTTTTAATCAGCACACAGCATGACGAAGCCGTCTCTCAGGATGAGATCAGAAAAACCCTCATCGAAAAAGTCATCTACGCCGTCATCCCCGAAGAATATCGCGCACTAGGAATGGAAATCCTCACAAACCCCACGGGCAAGTTTGTCATTGGCGGATTTGCTGCAGACACCGGACTCACTGGTCGAAAGTTGGCCGTCGACTCCTATGGCGGAATCGTCGCCCACGGCGGTGGTGCTACAGCCGGCAAAGACATGACCAAGGTCGACAGATCAGCCGCCCGCAAAGCCCGCGAAGTCGCCCTCGACATTGTTAAATCTGGAAAGGCGCACGAGTGTTTGATTTCCGTGGCCTACGCAATTGGCAAAGCCGAACCCGTCATGCTTTGGGCACAAAACGAAAACCAAGAAGACATCACCCCATTACTCGCCGGAATTAGTTTCTTGCCGAAGGATCTCCGCTAGTCCTCTCTCGTGAATCTCCGCACCGACTCCCCTTTCAACTCAACCATCTCTCCCCATTCTCGCAATGGTCGCGTAAAAAATGGCGCGTCGGGGTTTTCGTACAGAGGTTCGTACACCACCATCCACTCGGCGTCATTCGAGTGCTCGGCGAGCAAGATAATCCGATACAGGTCGCCTTTGTAATGGCGATACGTCTCCCCCGCCTTGGGGGCGTCGGGTGGGAGGGGTGGGACGGGGTCTCCTCTCATAGTGCAGCGAGAAATTTCTTGTAGATCTCAACCATCGCCAGCGTGTCCAGTTCGCAATAGGCGAGCATGTCTTTGCGTAGCTGAGATTTTGTTTCGGGAGCCGCCCCGGGATCAGTCAGAACGGGCCAGCTAGCAGAGGCCGTGCCGCCTTCATGAATCGTCAGGGCGTCGTAGGAGAGCTCGGGACACATGACGGGGAGCACTTTTTTGAGTGATGCGCTGCCACCAAAACGGGAGTCGTCGTAATAGCCCTTACTCACGATAGTCTTCAAATCAAACATTCGCTCATTCAAAGACGACATGAACGCGTCATACTTCGGCACCATGCGGGCGAGCTCGGCGTTGCGTGCAGCTTCAAAGGACATATGCCAAACGATCACACCCCCTGTGTCACCAACATGTCCCCGCAGGGATTCGACGAGAGTCGCGGCCGGGTCTGCGAACTCGTCCATCAAAAATTCGACGTGCTCGAGTCCCGCGTCCGGCGACGTGAGAATATGAATCGAGTATTGAAACGGGCATTGCTGATACGGTCGATATCCGTCAAACGGCGGAATAGCGGGTCCGTAGGTTTCGTAGTCGAGGAAATAGAGGGGATACTCGAGCGCGTCCAGCTCTTCACGAATAGCCTCCTTGTTCACGGTCAGCCCAGGTTTCCCCGAAGACACAATGGGTTCTTCGACCTCGCCTTCGATAGCCTGCAAGATACACGCCCGGAATTCGCATTTGGCCGGATCAGTACAATTTTTAATAATGTCGAGGTTCGGCTCAGTCCCCCATCCCAAAACCGCCAGCGCACGAGGGATTTCCTTCCTGCACAACGGCAACAATTCTTCGACCTCATGCGTCACGTCCGTCCGCGCGAACAATTTCTCTGGGTCGATTGCACCCTGCTTCACATACTGGTTGTCGATGTGGACGTGGACGGTTTTTCTAATCTTCAGCCCCGCATCTTCTAGACATACGCGCTGGAACGCCATATCCATCAAATGCTCCGGCTTCACCTGGGTAGTGCTTTTCACCTCTAGCAGATCTCAAGAATCATCGCTATTCTTTTTCAGGATATCCGCGCGACACGTGATCTCCCCGGCCATAAACGTTGGCTGGAGTAAAACCTTCGCACCGTCAGCGATAGCCTTCTCCGTATTCCCCGCCCCAGCCTTCCCAAAGCCCATCACGTTCACGCCCTTTGGGTATAACTTCATCGCCCACGCATCCACCTCGTTGCCGGTTGTGAAAGCTCTCAATGTATCGGCGTCGAACGCCGGCGCAAGATCGGGGCGTTGCTTGAAGAGCCAAAGTTCGCACGAGCAACGAAGAAATTGGTTGAAGTTAGACTTCGAGATCATAGGCTATCGATCAGTTACTCAACGATCGGAGATATTCTTTAACCGGCTCTGCTACTGTTTCTTCGCTTATGTTTCTCTCAATACAATAAGCCGTCTTGAACCAAACTGACAGATCCTTCGCTCCTCTACTCGAGTTACAACTTCCACAGCAAATAGCGGCATAAAACTTCTCATTAAAAGGGCCGTCATTATGAAAGTGCTCAATAGTAGCTCTATCTTTGTAGTGATCCTTCGTGCCGATGCCACCACCCATCACCTTGCGACAATAAACACACGCACTGTCTCTTGCGCGAATCTCCGCCTCGTCACTAGCTGAGATACCGTAGGTGTTGGACATAAATAATAGCGGGGGCTACGAAGCACCATCTTACAATCGAAAGCTCGAGGAGCAGCGGAGGAAGGAGGTGAAGTGAGATTTGGAGAGCATAGACATGACCAACTATACAACCTTTCCATTCAGATAATTCGTAGCGATGTCCCGAAAAACTGCCTCAGAGAGTTCGAAGTTGAATAAACGGAAAAGTTCATCTGTGACATTCCTCGCCAAAAGGAAGATCTCTTCATCATTATTCAATTTATCAATATTCGTAGTTAAAACCGTCTCACTCGTTTTCTCTCTAACGCATAAGTATTCCCAAAAAAGCATTCGTGAAGAATTTGCCGACATCAGCCGTCTCCCTTGAAGTTGATGGTGACGAACGGTGATAGATACGGTGGTGTCGCCGGCGATCTTTGCTAAGCGAAAAAAATTACGGAGATACATCAATGTTTCCGTCACTCGAATGATACGCGTATCGAAAAATACCGCGTTCTCTTTACGCTCATCTTCAAAGATTGTTTTGTATAAATAGAAAGCCCCGATCGCGTTCCAAGCCCAAAAATCTAAACTTCCTCGGCTTTTGTCGAATACCCGAGCAACGTGACCATCACGATCAGGTTGCGGCTTAAACTCACTACGATCCAAAAATACAGCAATCGGCCAACCAAACGTCTTAATTGTAGAATCCTTTGCCCAAGTGAGGATATCTCTCTTTTGAAGGCTAAGCTCATTATCAAAAAATACCTCAACCTCCATAATCCCTCTTTTTTTATCCAACGGAATGGACCTAGCTTCAGTCTTCATTCTATCGAACCACTGTTTTTGATTTGCGGTCATAAACCATTCTTTTTATCATCCTGCTCTCTAGCCTGCTTTTGTACAAGTTGCCACACCTTTTCACACCCCCTATGAATCAAAGAAATTGCGTCGCTCAGGTCCTTGGAGTCACCTTTCTCGTCTCTGCCATATAGATATTTCCTATCTTGCACTGCCCAGGCATCACCCAAAACCGTTCTAAGTTGAATTTCACAATGCAAATCACGCGCGATTCGGTCGTATCTCATTGTCTTGGTTACAGTAAAATGGATTGCGTCATAAAACGGACTTGATCGTCTATCCAGTGTAGCAGTGTCAGTTTTATTGTTAGTCAATCCTAAAGGAGGTTGATTCCTCATTGGAGTCTTAGTGTCGAATACACCATGTTCATCTTTCGATGTTTTTACACACTTACCCTCAAGGCGATATGCCTTCAATTCATTGTCTAATCGGTCAGCAAATTTCCAGAGATCGTCTGCACAATTCAACGTAACCCTTACCCCTGCTATGTCTTTAAAAGAAAATAGACTTTTATACTTTTTCTTCCCAGAGTTTTTATTCCCATCATTATAATTCTCTAAAATCTTACCGATGTCTTTTATATTCTTTCTAGCGCCGATTGTCTCCACATCGATTCCAGCCTCCTCACACTCCTCACAGATCTGGTTTACAAACCGTAGAATATTTCTTTGCAACTTTAAATACACAGGAGCCCAAACCACATATTCCTCTCTAATCTTATCCTCAGCCTTCATAAAACCCGCTTGGGTCAATCGCTCCAAAGCTTCGCGATCGTTTCTTTAGTTTTTTGCTCGTAAATCTCAATCAGTTTCTTGGCAGATTCCATGAGCACACGCTCAGCCTCGATTTTTTCCACTATTTGTTTTTGGATGACAAGAGGTGGAAGAGGGATTATTACATTTCTAACGATCTCGGAATTAAGATTTCTAACTACCCCACCCGTAGCGGCGTTCTCGAATTGTTCCACCACAATATCTGAACTCAGAATGTAGTACAGAAAATCTTTTCCGATCTTCTTAGCGTCTTCGGTTAAGCGCAACCAACCGTCATGAATATATCCGTCAATTTTCATTATATATGGACGCCCAAAACTCATTGAGTTTGAAAGTACAAAATCACCAACAACGACTTTACGAGATTTTTCTGCGCCCTCCTTTGTCACTCTCTCCGCCGTATGAGTAATATATTTATCAGCATTTTTTGTATCCCCAATTTTTACCCAATTAAATCCATCTGAGCTCTCTGTTATAAACTTATCTATCGGGCGCGGCGATGCCCCTCTTTCGATTTTACAAACTTCGCTGATTTTTACCTTCTCCCACTCTAAACCGATGTCAATTTTTGGTTTCCAATTTTGAGCGATTTGTTTCGCGCCAGCTATGATACCTGCGTAGCCGCTCAACTCCGCCACGATTTGCTCTTGAAATTCGAGGGAAGGAAGAGGAATCTTGAATTTAGAATATTGAGATATCCAGTATCGCTTGTGCTCACCGGGAGTAAACGGGATATTCTGCATTACGTAATAGACATAGCGTATGTTCGCCAACTCTTTTTTTGTGTGTAGTATCTTCATTGCGGAAGACTTCACCTTGAACGGAAAATCGACAAATTTAGTTGCGGTTGTAAAATCATCAAATATTATCACTGGCAACCCCTCACGAAAAATACCCGTCGTCTCGTTGGTGTGGCCCAATACAAACGTCTTCCCTGCAGTGAGAACGGGGGTCAGATATTCATCTTTATAATCAACGGATTCGACCAAATACTTAGTGGGCTGCTCGTAGTCCAGAACCTCGCCCAATTCTACCATCGGCCATTTTACGTTCGAGTGATCCATAGCGACCCGATATCGATCCGCGGAGAGATTGTAATCATCATTCTTCGCTATGTCCGTTTTTTCTACATAAATAACGTGCGCATCTTGAGCTTTCTTTCCCTTGGTCCATTCTCTCAAGATATTGACGGATGCAGGTAGATCGTTCTTGCCGATGGGTCTACGAGTAGCACCGAGGTCGAATCCATCGTTTTCTATCTTAATAAATACTATTTCATTGAGCGTTTTGGCCAAAGTCACGTCAAAGAAAAGGATGCTTGTTTTGACGCCGGCGTATGGATTAAATACACCACCGGGAAGACTCACGACAGCAAAAAGACCATCTTCTACCAGATTCTTTCTTAGTTGTTTATACGCGCTACCCGACTGAAAGATGACCCCTTCTGGCACAATCACGCCCGCCCGGCCGCCTGGTCGCAAGTGGCTCATGATGTAATCGACGAAAAGCACCTCCGCACGGTTAGATTGAACTCCAAATTTAGTATGCGGCTTAATCCCGCCTTTTGGAGACATGAATGGTGGGTTAGCTAAGATCACATCGAACTTATCGTTCCAACGCTCGTCGCTGGAAAGAGAGTCATACTGGAAAATCTTTGGATTCTTAAATTGGTGGAGGTATGTATTTACCTGGGCAATACGAACCATTCCAGGATCTATATCGTAACCCTCAAAATTATTCATCAGCTTGCGCTTCTCGTCTGGAGTAAGCGGTTTCTCTTTCTTTTCTGGGTCATCCTTACCATCGTGTTGCTCTAAAATGTGCCTATACGAGCTCACCAAAAATCCACCCGTTCCACAGGCAGGATCGAGGACCTTATCATCTTTGGTTGGGTTAACTACATCTACAATGAAATCGATAATGTGACGCGGCGTGCGAAACTGGCCGGCATCACCCTGGCTAGACATGATCGAAAGAAGGTATTCGTATGCGTTACCAAGTTCTTCGGAATGCGAATAATCAAAATAGTTAATTTCATTCAAAAACAAACCGAGAACTTCAGGCGATCTGTATGGCAAAAAAGCGGACTTAAAGATTCCACGAAATAATTCTGGTAGCTGTTTCGCCTCAGAAAACTTCAGAAGCGCTTCAGAATAGAGATTCATGCGCTCCTGGTTGCCCATACGTTGATCCATGAGGCGCGTCCAAGCGTAACGCTCGAGCTCACCCACGAAGAAGGACGGATCTCCGCCAGCCTTAATAGCAGCCTGATCCATGTCATCCATGAACTTATAGATAAGTGCGTTGGTGATCTGGTCAATTTGAGATGTTGGATTTGGCACTACGCCTACCAAAACCTGGCGAGCAGCATCAATGTGGCGTTTTGTTTCGGTATTCATACTTATCCTAAATTGGTTAGCTGATAAGCGTAGTCACGGACATATTGCGGAACTGTAGTTTTGAACCCGTTAAGTTTTTGATAGTCATCGAAATCAAATGAACCACGAACATTAAATTCGGCCGGCTTGTTCTGCTTTACAATGTCGCGAACCTCTTCGTCCACAATATACGCCTTAAAGAAGTTTTTGGTTGGTTGGTAGTGTTCCTGGTCTACTTCATAAATATCCATGAACTTCTGCCACTCTGACTCCAGAACGTCATCCTTCATCTCGAATGTATCTTTTTCACCAAATGCTACCTGCAAAAACTCTCGAACGGTGATCCGGCGATCAACACCGAAAATTTTACGGATCTTATCAAGGTTAAGGAAGTATTTTGGCTTGTCGAAAATCTGCTTTTTCGCAAAATCCTCGGCGCCTTCGGTGTCGCCATTACTCCAGAGATTCTTAAGCGTTTCATTGCCTAGCACATCTTCCTCAACAGCACGCTTAAAACCTTCACGATCAATTCGCATGCCTTCCTCACCGACTGGAGTCTCCGAAATAGTGGCCAGCTCGTCAGAAGTGGCCAAATCCACGATCCCCTTAAATATCTTCTTGCCATTCTCATCTACAAATTCTCCCTGCGCTAATTCCTTACCCGTTGCGGTCTTTTTCTCCTCTGCCTTCTTAACTACCGGAAGCTTGATCTTCTCGTCGTACTTGAATTCTTTTTCAAAATACTCGCACGTGGCAAAGAAATCGAAAAACTTAAACTTGTCTTTAGCTACCGCGATAACATCACTGTCTTTATAATCCTTATGTTCAAACAAATATGTTCTAGTTCCACGTCCCTTTATCTGAACAAAATCTGCCGGACTAAAAACCGGACGCATTAGACCAATGTTGAGAAGATCCTGACAGTCGTATCCCGTGGTCATCATGCCGACAGTAACAACAACGCGTGTCTTGCCCGTATCATATCCCTCCGGCTCCTTTGCATGACCGCCGAGGCGGTTATTCGCAAAATTAATGGTCATTTGTTGTGCATCTTGCACCTGAGAAGTAACCTGCATGGCAAAATCAGATTCTCCGTATTGTTTTGGCCACTTTTCAAACGCTAATCTATTGAGAATATTAGTGACTCGCGCTGCATGTTTCTGTGAGACACAAAAGACAATGGACTTGCCGAATAATTGAACGCCCAATTTTTCTGCCACTGGATCAAAGATGCCGTTATCAACAAATGCCTTACACATGGCAATATTCGTTTCTTCGTTGAAAAACTTTCGCTCGTAGTGCTTTGCGCTATATGTCTCGTCGACCGTTTCTCCACTTTCAGCTGCAGTGTGAACGCTATACCCTTTTTCCGACAACAACTCAGTCGTGATTTCCGTTCTTGCGTCTACTATCACGGGATTAATCAAATACCCATCTTTTACACCAGACAACAAATCATATCTAAATGTAGGCTCGCCGGATTCGCAGCCGAAGGTCTTGTACGTGCTTAAAAGCACACGTCGCTCATATTCACGCTGAGTATCCGCGTCCTCAGCGTCTACGCCCTTTAAGTAGTCCTTCGGAGTCGCGGTTAAACCGAGCTTATAGCCAACAAAGTATTCGAATACTGCCCGACTATTACCACCAATTGAACGGTGAGCTTCGTCAGAAATCACTAGCTCAAAATCTGTGGGTGAAAATTCTTTCTTATACCGATCACCTGCCATGAAAGATTGAATGGTCGAAACCACTACACTCGCATTCTGCCAAGAATCACGGCTCTCTTTATAGATAACACTTCTAAAATCCTTTCCAAGATACTGAGAAAATGCCTTCTGCGCCTGGTCCTCAAGCTCGATTCTGTCCACTAAGAATAAAACACGACGAGCATTGCCAGATTTCAGGAAAAGCTTAATAACCGCCGCAGAAATAAGTGTCTTGCCGGTACCCGTCGCCATTTCAAACAAGAATCTTTGTTTTCCCTCCTTGGCTGACTCTTGCAACGCCTTGATTGCCTGTACTTGATACGGACGAAGCTGTTTAAGATTATTATTTCTCAAAAATTCGCTTCGCGTTTCCGCATCCTTAAATGCTGGATCCTTAAAAAATCCAGGCATCTGCGTATCTACTACATAGTTCCCATCAACTAACGTTTTTGCTAGTTCGTCAGGATTCGGGGTGTATTTCTCATATTGTGTAATGGAATCCTGAGTGGGAAAACGAGAAATAGTATCAGGATTTCCTTGCTTTGTATCCCAAAAATAGTGAATATTCCCATTTGAAAGAATGATAAATCTCGCTCCAACATTCCGAGCATAATTCCTCGCCTGTTCTTTTGCTGACAAAGGATCAACAGACTCTTTTTTAGCCTCAACCACAACTAATGGCCTACCGTCTTTATCTAAAAGAAGAAAATCTATAAAACCATGAGCCTCATACTCAAAATCATCGCCAAGATCAGCGTATTTCACGCCTGGCTCCAGCTGAATATTCGCCCTGCCCTTCTTCTTATCATCCTCAAACCGCCAGCCTGATTCTTCGAGGAGTTTGTTAATCTTTATTCTAGCCTTAGCCTCTTTTGCATTTGCCATAGTCCTGGAGATTCTATCACCGGTCTAAAAACCCCGCCACATCAAGTAAAGTCAGCTTGCCGACGAGTGCATGCCTTATGCGCAAAGTATCCCCTTCCCCCGAAGCCTATTATCAGCGAGTATAGGCATGGCGGATCGGGAGGTGGTCGAACCCGCGAAGTCAATTAATATTAACCCCAGTACACACACCTATGACAGACATCAAAGGGAACCAGGACGGACCCGGCGGTCGAAACGAAACGTATAAAATCGGTTCGCGCCGTGAAGTCCCCCGAGTGCAGGCAGTACGAGAGGTAAAGGCCGGAACACACGACGGAGCTCATGTGGTCAAAATCAATGGCCGGGAGTACGTTCGTGACAATCCGGACAGCTCCAAGCGTGACAACGTCAACCAACGTTAAGGTTAATGGAAAAGCTGCACGAGTAGATAGAGCCCGCTCGGAAGGAGTAAATGAGGCAGTTGTAATCTGAAAATGGCGCTCGAAAGGTAGCACCTTCCAAAGTCACACAAAACCCCGTCGGCCAGGCGGGGTTTTGCTTACGCTCTCTCTTCATCTTCGCGGTTTTGAAGTCTTCGCCTCCCCTATAAAGGGACTGCTGCGGGTGCCCGCCGTAGTCAGTAAACCTATGGCTTTAAACATCTGCGCTTACTGCGTCTTCTCACCTGTGAGTAAAAAGTCTAACTCGTTGTCAAAGATTCTTTTAAATTCCGATCGTGGATCCGCATGATCAATAATCTGTTTTGCAACTAGATGGGCGTATTTATCTTTAATTATTCCCTCAGGATAATTAATCCTGTGATCTACGCTGCATCCAGAAAGTTCAGCATCGAAATCATTCTTCATTTCATTATCGTAGTAATCTTCAATCTGCTTCCTTGATAATACAACGAAACGTTTGGCCGCGATATCCACGTTCATCTTCTGCATCTTCTTGTATTCGGGAGTATTTTGGTATTCAGGATCAGTGGGGCTATCAATGATAATGCTGTATTTATCGTAGTAAAATGGGTTGCACTTAAGGAGTGTCTGCTCGGTGTTGAACCTTCGAATGTGTTCTGCAAAAAGTGGTACATTATTTGCCCCTGCGGCTGAAATAAACCCCCAATTCTTCACGATCCCTTTCTTCTTTAATGCGTCAAGCAATTTTTGAAGACTAGCCTCCTCGAGAAGACAATAATTTTCAACGTAGCCAAAATCCGTCTCGTCAGCCCCCACCATCTTTGCAGCAATATAGTTAACGCTCTGATCATCGAACCCGTCGTTGCCTTTCCCCGGATTACCGTGCTCGTCTACGGTTTGTCCGCCATCAATTAAATATACCTTTTGATCTCTTGGAAAACTTCCGGATTTCGAAACAATAAATGGCGAATGTGTAGTTACGAAAAACATTGCGTTATTGACTGATGATAAATCGTTTAAGATTTTTGGAACCAATTTTTGATACTCAGGGTGAAGAGATGTTTCCGGTTCCTCGATGCAGATGATGTGAAAATAATTTGGGACCTCCGGTCTATCGTTCCTTTTGTAGGACTCCAAATCATTGATCAATTTCTGCAAATTGAAATAAATCGAAATAAGGCGGATTTGTCCAGACGACAATGCCTTGAGATTAATTCTAGAGCCATCTTCAAGAAGTAACTGAATTGATTCAACGCCCGCTGCCGATCTCATTACGTTCGTCACGGGAGAGTTGGTGTATCGATGTCTATTAATGAAATCTCTTAGATCACGTTCTAAAATGAAACTCGGCAACTTATCAAGATTGATCGCGAGACCCTCCTTGTGGGGCAACGTTCGTCTTGTGTCACTGAAATCGAAATATCGGGCAATATCTCCTAGGGGGAGAGTTGTGGCCCCTCCTTCAGCCTTCTGCATAACAGCTTTCCCATTTTTAATGAGTGAGGGATCCAGATGCACGTTTACTGTATTGCCTATTCCTTCCGGCTCGTCATATGAATACGAGAAGTTGAAGTCTGGATGGAATACTTCGAGAGGATCGCCAAAGGCCTCGTCGATGTTGGCGTCACTACGATTGTAATATTGGGAATTAAAAGCCATCATGATCAATTCGAGAACCGAGCTTTTTCCTGCGCCGTTTTTTCCAATTAAATAATTGACCTTCTTTAATTTTGTAATTTCAAATGATGAAGCCTTGATATTTTTATACCCAGAGATACTTAATTTGCTCAACATAAACTCCATTTGATCTTACGCGTTATTAAAAACCGCCACGCAAAGTGACGGTTTTTGGAGGGCCCGGAAGGAATCGAACCTACTTCGGGGCATTGCAGTGCTGACATCGAGGATATCGTCACTGTCAGTGCCTCTTGTCCGCCACTGGACTCGGGCCCATATACCAAGGCTAACACGCATCAATCTTGAGGTCGAGCGACGGAAACGGGGATAACTTATGAAACGCATAAGGGGGCTCCGGGATGACTTCCTGCTACCATTCTCCCTATGCCCCTCCCTCTCTTCACCTTAAAACGCCACCCCCGCTCCCGAGGCGTTCGTATTCGTATTCGTATTGGGGCTGATGGGCAGTGTACGGTCACGGCGCATAAACGAGTCCCCGTCTGGATGATCAACCAATTTGTAGAGCAAAAGTCCGCTTGGATCCAAGAACACGTCGCCAAAGCCAAAAGCAGGCCGCAGAGTTTGCTTCATGGGGGTACGAAGGCGGATTACACTCGCCTAAAAGTACGCGCGCTTGAGCTGGCGCATGCAAGGCTCGAATATTTCAATGCAGTCTACAAGCTCACCTACAAAAAAGTTTCTATTCGCAATCAAAAAACCCGCTGGGGCAGTTGTACAAGTAATGGGGCGTTGAGTTTTAATTATCGGATCGTGCAACTGTCGGCGGAACAGGTTGATTACATCGTTGTTCATGAACTCTGCCACCTGGCGCAGATGAATCACTCGGTGAAGTTTTGGAGGTTGGTTGAGAAAACTATTCCAGACCACAAACGACTCCGAGCGACGATTAGGAACGCAAAGTAAAACCCCGCCATTACAGCGGGGATTTTTACTTTTTCTTTTTTGCATTCACGAACTGCAGCGCGATGGCGAGGAGCGTTGGGATGGTAAAACCGATCAACAGCGGCCATGCGACAACCCATTCTTCGTGCGGATAACAGTATGCAGGAACGTCGCCGGCGAATAACGCAACCTTACAGATCGCGCTGCCTTCTACAAGCATTTTTCTTACGAGCAGCCCCGAGGGCACTGCAATAAGCCACGCGCCCAAACAAAGGCCAAGAAGAAAACCTCGATGCTTTATTAGTAAATTCCCGAGGTTCTTCATAGTTACATCACATCCTCATCCTCCCCCTTATACGTCTTTTTTTCTTTCACCGTGTAACCGTCTCTTGATTTGAGTGCTTCCATGATTCGGCGGACACCGTCAGCAATACCGGTGATGAGAGCGACGTTGCCGTCAAACTTCCGCTTCATGCCCATGATGGAGTTTTCGAGGTCGTCGAGTTTTACTTTTACTTCGTCAACAAGTCCGTGCAGGCGCTTGAGTAGTCCTGCAGCCTGGAAGAGAAGCCAGCAAAGAAAAGCAGTAAACCACAATGCACAAAACGCAAGCACTATGAATAGAATGTCTTGGGTTCCCAGCATATTAACTAAATAATACCACTACTTAATCGGCGTTGTCCGCAAATCCGGGGTAACCTCCAAACACGCATCACGACATTGTAAAGGAATTTCCCTTTTTAACATAACATCGACCTGATCCCTAGTATAGATGTACTCATTGTTCGAGTCCTCGAGTCGGCTCTCGATACGTTGATCCAAAAGACGCTGAAACTCGATCGACTCCGGCGGAGGATTCAGTGGCGCGAATCGCAATAAGCATACTGATCCAATCCCCAACAAAATTAAAACACAAAACAAAATCATTCTTACGTCAGACAAACCTTCGATTTTCTTGATCAAAACAAGATCCATCACCAGAATAAACAACGTCATCGCACAAAAAATTAATACAATAAACAAACCCGCACTCCAGGCGTCCGCGATTCGACCAAAAATCTGAATACTGACTGAAACAAAAGTAAAAAGTGCGACAAAAACTCCCAGTGCTTCAATCGACCTTATCTGCCTCTCATCCGCGCGCTTATCGTAGTCATCGATCTTGGCAACAAGGTCCGCTCGGAGAGTTTGAAAATCGTTCAAGGAAGGGACGTTGCCGGATCCAGCCTGGGATGCGACACCACGCTGAGGGTACGCGCTGCCTATTCCAAAGTTGGCCATAATGTCTTTTCAATCTCTTTAAGCTTAAAACTTTCTTTGGATTGCTCTATAAACTTTCTTATTGAAAAATTAGAAAATTTGGACGACAAATTCTCCGTCGGATTTGAGTTAAAATCGCGGGTGATCTGGATGCCCGCCACCTCAGAGGGTTCGCCCGAAAGTCTCGCACTCATCCTTTCCAAAGTAACGAAATTATTTACATTAAAGTCGAACTCATCAAATTTAACGCTCCTGACATACCTCACAAAAACTTCAACAAACGCGGATTCTGATTCAATGCCGAATAGATCTCTAAATCCCGGAACAATTGCCTGCTCAATAACTTTATCCTGACTTTGTTCCGGAATAAAAAAACGAGAAACGAACCCAACCCGTTTGATCGGCAGAGATTCGGCTCCGCAAAAAGCAATCAATTTCTCGGACAATTCGGTGATTGTCTTCATCTTAGCCTCAAACGGCTGCCTCCCTTCCCCGGCCACAAATAAATCAATTCGCCCTCGCGCAATATTGCAACCGTATATGCCATCTTTGGAACTCAGCTGAACCACCGGGATATCGCTAAGCTCAATAGGGATAGGAAGCGCTATCAGATTCCCATCCATTATTCCACCCAGTGCTTCATTAAGACGCTGATAACGATCTTCCGGGCGATCTATTAAACGATCTAGAAATAATGCCAGCTGGGTGTTAATGAGAATCTCATCCTTCATAAATCAACGAGTTAGCTACCCCCTCAACGCCGCACCGAATTTGCCTTCGAGAGCCGTCGTGATGCGCTTAATTTCATTTTCTACCTCGTCGCTCGTCAGTGTTCGATCATTAGCCGAAAAGGTCAGAGAAAGGGTCAACGACTTCTTACCGGACTCGACTCCTGCGCCGCGGTAAATGTCAGTCAGCGAGATGTCGGTGAGTAACGGGCCAGCGACAGCGGCGGCGATTTCGTCGTAGGCGGTGCGTTCGTTCAACATGAAAGACAAGTCTCGTCGAGAAGCTGGGAAGGCACTGAGGAGTTCGTAGCGGAGAGCTTTTTTGAGATGCGGCAGAAGGGCTTCGAGGTCTAGGTCGATAAGGAAGACCTGCTTCTCAAGTCCGAAAGCACGTTCGTAGGCAGGCGCAACTTCCCCCATCATGCCAACAAGGGTGCGGACGCCGTTAATCTCGGCATGAATGTCCGCAGCGCGGCTGGGGTGATAGCGTGGAGTGTCCTGTACGCGGGTGAGCGAGAAGGCGACGCCGGTTTCTTTGCCGAGGCGTTCGAGCGTGCCCTTGAGGCGCATAAAAGCGGCCTCGGAGTTGTCGTAGCCGTAGTCGGCGATAACTAAACGATACTGTTCGAGAGGTAGGTTGCTGGTTGCGGGTTGCAGGTTAGAGAGGAGATGCACGCGAGAGAGTTCGAAAATACGAGCCGAAGGAGAGGTAGCCTGGTTCTTTTCGATATCCCGAAGAATCGAGGGAACTAGCGTGGGGCGCAGGTAGCTCAAGTCTTCGGCAAGCGGGTTGAGCAGCTTAACTGCATCAAGCGGGGTGATGCCGTAGCGTTCCAAGTCCTTGCCGTCAATGAGCGAAACGCCGAAGAACTCGGTATAACCAAGAGATGCAAGAACGCGCTTCAGTTTGCGTTCCCAAACGACTGCAACGTCATTAACTGCTGGAGGAGGCGTCACGGCAGGCAACGTGCTCGGCATGTTGTGGTAGCCGTAGATGCGCGCAACTTCTTCGGTGAGATCAACCTCGGACTCAATGTCGTGATCACGCCAGAATGGAACGGTGGCCGTGATGATGTGGCCTTTCTTCGTCAGCATGAAGCCGAGCTTCGTCAGAATCTTCTCGATCTGTTCGTCCGAAATATCAACGCCGATTCTTGAGCGAATCTTCTTCGTAGACGTCTTGTACACGCGAGGTTTATACGCCTTCTCTTTTTCGTGGCGCGTGTCTGACAGTCCTTCGACGGTACCGCCAGCGAGTTGTTGTACAAGCTCAAGTGCGCGCGCCATGGCAATTGGCAACGCCTCCGTGGACAAACCTTTTTCGAAGACTAACTGAGAGTCAGAGTAAAGGTTCAGGTCGCGTGCGGTTCTGCGAACAGAGACGGCATCAAAAGCGGCTGCCTCGAAAACAACCGTCGTCGTTTCGTTCGTGGTCGAGCTCGCTTCCCCGCCCATGACACCAGCCACGGCCATCGGTCCTTCTTGGTCAGCAATGATGAGGTTTGTCTTTGAAAGTTCGTATTCCTTGCCATCGAGGGCTTTGAGCTTCTCCCCCTTCTGCGCGTCACGAATCACAATCTGATTACCGCGGATTTTGCTTGCGTCAAAGGCGTGCATCGGCTGGCCGAGCTCATGCAAGACCAAGTTTGTGATGTCAACAATGTTATTAATCGGCCGATGACCAGCGAGCAACAATTTCTTCTGAAGCCACCACGGTGATGGGCCGACTTTTACGTTTTTTACCACGGCTGCCATGTAGCGTGGACACTTTTTGGAGTTGATCGAGACCCTGAAACCCTGAACCTCCTCCGACTCCTCCTTGGAAAGGAGGAGAGGAGCGAAAGTGAACTGACCATCGGTCGAGGCTGAACCTTCGCGGGCGAGACCGACGATGCTCATGCAGTCGGGGCGATTTGTAGTTACCTCGATATCAAAAATGGTGTCATTGAGTTCAAGTGCTTCGACAATCGGCGTGCCGGCTTTTGCGTCGGTTACTTTCGAAAGATCCCAAATCTCATGTTCGCCAGCGGGAATCTTGTCGAAACCGACTTCGGCTGCCGCGCAAATCATGCCAATGCTCTTTACTCCACGGATTTCAACCTCGGCGAGCGTGACCAGTTCGCCCTCACCATGCCACTTAACCTTTGCGCCCGGGAGCGCTACGAACACGCGCTGGCCAACTTCAAGATTCGATCCGCCACACACAACTTCGACAGTCTTCTCGCCAATATCCGTCACCGCAATGCGAAGTTTGTTCGCATTGGGGTGCGCTTTGATCTCCTTGATAACGCCGACCACCATGTGTTCAAATTTGCCCCAAAGAGCGTCGATTTTTTCGACGGACATGGACTTGAGCGAGAGTTCTTTAGCAAACTCATCCGCAGAAAGCGTGGTGTTCAAGTATTCGCGGATCCAATTGTAAGAGGCGAGGATGTTCATAGTCGATAGCTGAAAAGTTGAAAAGGTTGAAAAAGCTGTAAAGTGGGAATCTGATTGAATTACTTTTTTAACTTTCTTTGGCTTTTTTAACTTTTTTAACTCTAAAACTGTTCAAGAAACCTCAAATCATTCTTATACATGATGCGGATGTCGTCGATGTTTAAACCGGAACGCATCATAGCGGTGCGCTCAACTCCCCAACCGAAGGCAAAACCTTGATACTCTTTGGGATCAAGTCCGCCGGCTTTCAAAACATTCGGATGCACCATGCCGGCGCCGCCGAGTTCAAGCCAACCAGCTTTACAAAGCTTACATTTCACACCAGCGACAAGTCCTGTGCCTTCGCACATACCGCAAGAAATGTCGAGTTCAAAGCTCGGCTCGGTAAAGCGGAAATGATATGGACGCAAACGGGTAACGCGCCCTTCGCCGAAGAATTGTTTTGCGAAGTAATCGCAAACGCCCTTGAGTTCCGTGACGGTCGCGGTTTTGTCGATAACTAAACCTTCGAACTGGTGGAACATCGAGAGATGACGAGGTGTGGATTGTCGACGATAGCATTTGCCGATGTTGATCATGCGAATTGGCAACTGGCCTTTCTCCATCTCGCGTACCTGTGCGTTACTTGTGTGTGGAGTTAATACAATCTTGCCTTTTTCGCCTGTCGCGGTTGTTGGTTGTCGGCCGTCGGTCGTCGAGGCGACAAAAAATGTTTCCCAATCATCACGAGCCGGATGATCCTTTGGCATGTTGAGCGACTCGAACGCGTAATAATCCCAATCGATCTCGGGATGACGAGCGCGGACAAAGCCGATGCGCGAAAAAATATCGGAAATTTCCTCGATCGCCTGGCTCGTAATATGGAGATGGCCGACAGCGGGCTCGGTTCCTGGCAAAGAAATGTCCAGCCATTCTTTTTCTGCACGTGAAGCAGACTCCGTGGCGTCCAGTCTCGCCTTTGCGGCCTCGAAAGCTCCCTCTATGGCAGCTTTCACTTCATTGGCCTTCTGTCCGGCAGCTCTCTTTTCTTCGTTCGATAAGCTTGGCAAGTCAGACATGATGTCCGCCAGTCTTCCCTTTCGGCCAAGGAACGCAACTCTGGAAGCCTCAAGTTCTTCCGCGTTCGCGATTGTCGAAAATGCTTTGAGGCACTCGGTTTCAAGTTCTTGTAGTCGGTTGATCATAGAATTTTGTTCGGCTCAGTCATCCTGAGGAGCTCCGAGCGACGAAGGATCCGATTGGGCAACCATTCAGATTCTTCGCTCCGCTCAGAATGACACTACCGTTTGTCCTCAAAAGAGTTTCACGATGTCCTTATATGTAACAAACAATACCAGCAAGATCAACAGCGCAAAGCCAATGGTGTGGGCGGCTTGTTCGAACTGGAGGCTATTGGGTTTTCGACGAACGGCTTCGACAAAGACAAAGAGGGCGCGACCGCCGTCTAGGGCTGGAAACGGAATAGCATTTAAGACGGCCAAGTTAACAGACAAGAGCGCGGCAAATTGCACCAAATGCCAGAAGCCTAGGCGTGCCACCTGACCAGTCAAGGAGGCGATTCCGATCGGACCAGAGAGGTCAGCCGCCACGTTCCGATGTTGGAAGAGACCCGCGATAAGTCCAACAAATGCACCGACTATGTCATACGTCATGCCCGCCGTGGTCACCAGTCCCTTAATAGGCGCGACGTAGAAAGGAAAACGCACCGTACCTGTCTCCACAATGGCTACACCAATAATCGGTCTGCCCGCCTCAGCGTTGAACTCAGGGATGATGTCCGCCTCTTTAGTTCCGCCATCATGTGTAAAAACAACATGTACCGGCGAGCCGTCCGCATGCGGTACGAGTGCGGCACGAGCCTCTTCGCCGTTAGCGTACGTTTTGCCATCAATAGCCGTGATCTGATCCCCCTCACTTAGTCCAGCTTTGTGCGCGGGGCTCTCAGAAAGAACCTGCATGACGTTCACGGCGCGGTTTGAAATAATGGCTGATTTATAATCCACGCCCTCAATGATTGAGGGCAGACCAAACATAAAACCCGCGGTGAATAACACCCAGGCCAACAGAAAGTTCATGATGACGCCCGCGAACAACACGTACAGACGCGCTGGAATACTCTTTTGGGCAAACGCGTCATGTTCGCCTCTCTTCTCCCCATTCTCACCCTTAATACGCACAAAACCGCCGAGGGGGATAAGGTTCACGCTCCACAGCATGCCGTTTCTGTCTTTCTTCCCAAAAAGCCTAGGCGGAAAACCAAAACCAAATTCTTCAACACTCATCCCCATCTGCCGCGCCGCAATATAGTGGCCAAGTTCATGCACGAGCACGAGCAAGGAGAGAACGAGAAGAAAAACAAAGATGGTGAGCAGCATAATATCGGGGAGATTGTACTACCCCTGGATGATTTTCGCGAGTTCGTCGCGTTTTGCCTCCATCAGCTCCTTAGAAGTCGCTTCGACGATGAGGCGGAGCAAGGGTTCGGTGTTTGAGGCGCGCAGAATAAACCACCAGTCGCGACCAAATTCGCAACGGATACCGTCCAGGCGGTTGACGGAGCTCGCCTGCGAGACGTATGCGTCTTCCACACGCTTTGTGGCCGCGACCTTATCATGGACTTCGAAGTTTACTTCCCAGCTGTTCGAGTATTTGCGAAGAGGGGCGGAGATTTTGCTAAGGGGTTTCTTGGCTTTGGCGATGAGCGACAACATTCGGCAGAAAGCAAAGTCAACAGCCTCCAGGCCGGCGAATTCGGCAAAAAAGAAGTGACTAGACACTTCCCCGCCGAGCTTTGCGCCTTCGGTTCTCATGCCTTCAACCACGCGCGTGCGGCCGATTTGTCTCTGTACGCCTTTGCCGCCGTGTTCATTGATAGCGTCGAGTGTAGCCCAGGTGTGATTTGGCTGATAAATGATTGTCGCTCCTGGATTTCTTTCAAGTTCGTCGGCCGCTAACAGCGCAAGGGTTTCATCCCCGCGGAGCGGGACACCCTTGTTGTCGAGGAACCCGATTCTATCTGCGTCACCGTCGAGCGCTGCCCCAAAGGCAAAGTCGCCTGAAGCAAGAAGCTTCTCAATCTCGGCCAATGTTTCGCGCTTGTTTGGGTTGGCTTCGTGATTTGGGAATCGGGCGTCGGGCTCGGCGTAAAGCTCCGTGAGTTCAAGTCCGAGACGCTTGGCGAGCGGCCGGAAGGCAACCGTTCCCATGCCATTGCCGTAGTCCACAGCGATCTTCATGCCCTTCACGTCCGGGAGATTTGCGTTCTTGATGCAGGCCTCCACGTACTCCTCGACCACGTTGTGATCAGTCACTTTTCCTAGATCGAGCAGTGCGCCATCGTCCTTTTTGATCTCGTCGAGAATAGCTGGCCCGGAAATCGGCAACCCCGAACCATCTCCAAATTTAATACCGTTGTACTCCGCGGGATTATGAGAAGCAGTCACCATGAGCCCGGCGTCGACATTCTTGAGACTTGATATGGCAAAATTGAAGACACTCGTAGTCGTTAGACCGATATTGAGTGCATCGGCACCCATGCTTCTGATGCCTCTGATCGCCTCCGCTTGCAGTGCCTCGCTCGTGCTGCGCATATCACGGCCGACGACGACTGTTTTTGCGCCAGTCTTACGCACAATTGCTCGACCGGCCAGGTACGCGACCTCTGGCGAGACCTCTTCAAGTAAACCGCGAATGTCATTAGCTTTGAAAATATGTTCCGGAAGTTGCATAGATGGCTGAAGAATACTACAGTAATGCTAATACTCTTTAACCGTTGAGGCAAAACTATGATGTTTCTACCAATCATTGTCTTGATCCTAGTGGCTGTCGGTTTCTGGCTGATCGGAGTGTACAACGGATTGGTCACACTCAAAACTCGCGTAGAAGAAGCTCTTGGCGATATTGAGGTTCAGCTCAAGCGCCGCTATGACCTCATTCCAAACCTGGTAAACACGGTTAAAGGTTACGCGCAGCATGAAGATTCTGTTTTTACGAAAGTCACCGAGGCACGCAGTCACGCTATGCAAGCTTCCACGCCGGCTCAACACGCGGAGGCCGAGGGCATGCTAACGAACACGCTTAAATCGCTCTTCGCGGTTGCCGAAAGCTACCCAGACCTTAAGGCCAATGACAACTTCCGCCATTTGCAATCAGAGCTAGTGGACACCGAAGACAAGATTCAAGCCTCCCGCCGTTTCTACAACGGCCAGGTTCGCGATTTCAACATTCGCCTAGCCGTCTTCCCAAACAACATGATCGGCAACTCTCTTGGTTTCAAAAAGTACGATTTCTACGATGCACCAGATGAGGCAAATGCAGTGCCTGAGGTGAAATTCTAAGACGACGAAGGAAAGCGAATACAGTCATTCTGAGCGTAGCGAAGAATCTGAATGGTCAACCAATCAGATCCTTCGTCGCGGAGCTCCTCAGGATGACTGAACTTATGTACTCCCAAATCACCGCCAACAAACGCAAGACCTGGTTATTGATTGCAATTGCCTGCGCGGTGATTGTGGTTTTAAGTGTGGCCTTTGGCGCGGCATATAACGTGGACGCGGGGTCGTCTGTTGTCATCGGTACAATCTTTGCGAGTATTTACTCGCTCTTCAGCTATTACTTCTCCGACAAAATTGCGCTCTCGGTAAACGGAGCAAAACAGATAGAGAAAAAAGATGCGCCGGAGATTTGGAACATTGTGGAGAACCTGTGTATTGCTGACGGCGTCCCGATGCCGAAGATCTACATCATGGATGACGCCGCGCCAAATGCGTTTGCCACAGGTCGAGATCCTCAGCATGCATCAATTGCGTTTACAACGGGTCTCCTCTCAATTCTCGATAAACAAGAACTGGAAGGCGTGACGAGCCACGAGCTGTCGCACATTAAGAATTATGATCTGCGCGTGATGACCATCGTTGTCGTCCTGGTGGGCGCGATCATGATCATGAGTAACATCTTCCTCCATTCTCGATTCAGTGGCGGGGGAAGGAAAAATGACGCGCTCGTTGCTTTTGTGCTCGTCGGTATTGTGCTTTCAATCCTCTCCCCCATCTTCGCCCAGCTCATTCAGCTCGCCGTATCACGACAGCGGGAATACCTCGCCGACGCGTCTGGAGCGTTACTGACGCGGTTCCCCGAGGGACTTGCAAGTGCGCTTGAGAAGATTTCCCGCGCCAACGTACCCATGCAGAATGCGAACAAAGCTACGGCCCACTTGTTCATCGCCAACCCGTTCGGGAACAAAGTGGCCGGCTGGTTTTCTACGCATCCTCCCGTCGAGGAGAGAATTAAACGATTGAGGGAAATGGGAGGTTAAGCCGTCTCCACTCTGAGCCTTGCGAAGAGTCCGACCCTCAGAGGGGAAAGTCGGATCCTTCGCTCTCGCTCAGGATGGGAACCATCGATAATCCATATGTCCGACTTAGTTGATAAATTTTCTCCCCACTTAAACACCGCGCTCACCCGGGCGTTGACTTTGGTTCTCCAGGAAGGAAGCGAGTCGATTACGCCGGAACATTTGTTTTGGGCAATTGGAACGGAAGATTCCTGTCTGGGCGCACAGCTCCTCAAAAAGTCAGGACTCGAGGCGGCTGCTTTTGAAGAACTCACCAAACCGGCCGGCCGTAGCTCAATGACTGACCCGAAAGCTCCAAAAACTAAACCCTTTCTTTCGGTCGACGCTAAGGCTGCCATGGAGAAGGCAATGCTCGCTGCCAACCTGCACGATCACCCGCTCGTGACAACCGAGCATCTTTTATTTGGCATCCTCGCCCTCCGTCCGCTCGCGATCAGCGCCGTGTTCAAAAAAGCTGGTGTTGATGCCGAGAAAATACAGGAAGAACTCACTCAAATTTTTAGGGAGACGCGCGCACCAGAACCACAGCCCGCCGAAGTTCGCCCGACCGGCGTGCGCGAAGTTAAGAAAGCGCCCGCTCAGCCGTGTATAAAGTGTGGACACGTTCACGATGAAGTAGCTGACGCCAACGAGCAATCCGCGCTCGAGTTTTTTAGTACTGAGTTAACGGGTGCCGATCACGTCAAAAAGATCGATGCCTTAATTGGTCGTAACATGGAGATCGATAGACTCGCGCGCATTCTTACGCGGAAAACAAAAAATAACCCGCTTCTCCTTGGTGCTCCGGGCGTAGGCAAAACGGCGATCGTCGAGGGTCTCGCCAAGAGAATTGTCGACGGTTCCGCTCCGGCCGGGCTCAAGGGAACAAAAATTTACATGCTCGATATGTCCGCCATGCTGGCTGGCACTATGTATCGAGGTGATTTCGAGGAACGCTTGCACGATGTTATCGAGGATCTTAAGGAGGCAAAGAATGCTGTTTTATTTATTGACGAAGTCCACACGCTCGTCGGCACTGGTTCTGGATCCGGCGCACTCGACGCGGCGAACATTATGAAGCCGTCCCTGGCCCGTGGCGAGATTCGCGTCATTGGGGCCACGACGCGCGAGGAGTACAAAAAACACATTGAAGATGACGGCGCGCTAGCGCGCCGTTTCGCCCCCGTTTCGGTTCGTGAACCATCTGCCGATGAGACCAAATCGATCTTGATCGGCCTGGCCCCCGCCTACGCCAAGCATCACGGTGTGACCTTTGCCAAAGAAGCCTTTGCGACAATTGTCGAAATTTCTGGCCGTTACTTCCCGCATAAAGCATTTCCAGACAAGGCTATCGACCTACTCGACGAAGTTGGCAGCGCCTGCCGGACAAAGAAACTCGACATCACCACAGACGACGTGCGCCGTGTGGCCGCCACCGTAACCGGCGTTCCGCTCGAGAGGCTCGAAGCCAATGATAGTGACAAACTCAAAACGCTCAAATCTCGACTTGCCGACCGTGTCCTTGCTCAGACAGAAGCCGTCGAAGCCGTAGCATCAAGCATCATCCGCGCCAAACTCGGCTTTCACCGCGCCGAGAAACCGCTCGCCTCTTTTCTGTTCGTCGGTCCGTCCGGAGTTGGGAAGACAGAAATGGCCAAGGCCGTAGCAGCGGAAGTTTTTGAAGATGAGAAGGCTTTGATCCGGCTCGACATGAGTGAATATGCGGAAAGTTTTAGCGCCAGCAAACTCATTGGTTCTCCCCCAGGCTACGTGGGTTACAAAGAGGTCGCTCGATTAACTGATGCGGTCAAAGCTCGCCCATACTCGGTCGTCTTGTTCGACGAACTTGAAAAAGCACACAAAGACGTTCATCACCTACTTCTCCAAATTCTCGACGAAGGAACCATTACTGACGCGACTGGTACGGCCGTTAATTTCAGAAACACCGTCATCATCATGACTTCAAACGCCGGTCGAGAGTTGTTCGAGCGCGGTTCCCTTGGCTTCACCGGTAAGGCGATTAAGGAGAAGATCGATATGCGCACGATTCTCGAAGACGAGTTTAAGGCCGAATTTTTGAACCGCATCGATCGCATTTGTTTGTTCGGTGCGTTAACACCCGCCGACATGGAAAAGATTGCCAAGCGCGAACTAAAAGAACTCGAACTTCGCCTCAAGAACCGTGGAATCTCGCTCAAAGCCGATGCTGCCGCTCTAACTCAACTCGCGAAGTCCGTGAACCCCAAACTCGGTGCCCGGGATGTCCGCCGCGTCATTGCCGAAGCCATCGAACGACCGCTGGCAGACAAGGTACTAAATAATCTTGGAAAGAAAGCAAAAAACTATCGAGTCCGCGCCGGTAAGAAAGGGGTAGAGATCGCATAATTTCTGGTATACTGGCGCATATGGCAGCTACTGCCACAGCGCAATTTTCTAATACGCAGACCCAGGCTGCGTCTACTTTGCGTCAAGATAGAACGGCGGCCAAACGAACCCAACCGGGAATGATCGGCCGGATGAGTGAACATGCCACCAGAACCATGCGGGCGGCCGTGCTTGGAGCCTCCCTCATGGCTGACAGCGGTTTTTCACGCGGAGCTGAACTCGAAGATGTAGAAGGAGACAGAATAGAAGAAGCTGGCGGAAACGTAGAGAGCCATACTGCTGGACTCTCTGCTCAAGCAAGATTTGCTGAAGCAGAACAGCGCCAGCGAACCTTAAACGCGACTCGCCGCGATGTGCTTCCAGAACAACGTTCTGAGGACATGACGCCGGAAAATCAGGCAGCTTCAGCTGAGGCTCAAGAAGCCATCAGACAAGACAGCTTAATGCGCGATGTAGCTGAACTCGGGCCAACCCGGGCCATGCGTCAACAAGTGGCGGATGAAGCGGCTAAGATGGCAGCTAAACTAGCTCAAGATAAGGCTCAAGAATTAATTGCGCGTCTAGCGGTGTTCGCAGCGGATGATGTAGGCGGAGGGCTAGTGGAAGTAACAGAAGGTGCGGCCCTGGAGACGGATCTCGGCATTGGAACGATAACGGACGTGTCTTACAAATACACTCGGTTTGGCCGCACCATTCTAATCCCCCAAGCCACCAACGTGGGCACCACAGCCAGAGACGCTGTTCAGTACACAGCTAATAAAGCTCTTGATCTAGCACTTCCGCCCTACAAATTTATCTTTGGCGGGGCCAACATGGCTGATCTGGCCGATGACGCAGATCTGGCGTTTACCTTACTCGTAACCGTCCCAGTAATTCTGATCATCGGGCTAACGGCTTTTATTGTCTTCATGATTTTAGCCTACGGGTATTATTATTTAGGTTCTCTACTTGATATAAACGCCATCTTATCGCTTTTAACATAGTATGAACGAGCGTAACCAAATGATCGTCCGGCTAGTTATCCTAGGCGTAGTGACCCTCGCCCTGGGCGCCGGCATGTATTTCCTCTTTTTCCGCGCCAGACCGAGCGTAGTTCCGGTCACGCCGGGCACCGGAGTCACCACGCCAGTAGGCGGCGGCCTGCCAGCTGCCGGCGGGGCTGCGCCGTTTGTTCCTGGCGCGGTTACCCAGCCAACTGGTCCCGGCGGTCTGCCTATTTCACCCGTGGCGAATGGCGGCCTGACCTCCACCACTACTTTGACGACGAGCGCCGTTAAATCGCCTACCATCACAGCTGCCGGCAAGGTGTCCTACTATGACCCGGGTGACGGCAAGTTTTATACGATCGATGAGAACGGCAATAACATCGCACTCTCTTCGGCCAAATTTCCAGAAGCCTCAAGCGTGGTCTTCGCCACCGGTGGCGCCACCGCAGCTATAGAATTTCCAGACGGCAGTAACGTAGTCTATAACTTTGACACCGGGGTCCAGTCTACTTTGCCCTCACACTGGGAAGATTTTTCCTTCTCTCAAGATGGCGGAACAATCGCCACTAAAAGCGTGGCCACTGATCCTTCCGCGCGGTCACTAGTTATATCATCGGCAGATGGCTCCTCGGCCACGCCGATTGCCGCGCTTGGCACGAACCAAGACAAAGTCAGCGTCGTGATGTCGCCCGACGGCAGTATTGTCGGCTTCTCAGCTACGGGCTCAGTAGCCACCAGCACGTTTGGTCAAAATAGCATTTATCTAATCGGCAAAGACGGCAAAGACGCTGGTGTGCTATTTGTTACCGGCTCCAACTTCACGCCAAAATGGTCACCGGACTCTGCTCATCTAATCTACTCGGTCGCGGATGCTGGTGAAGACTATAAAGCTTCGCTCTGGTACGCAGATAAAGACGGCGATCAGAAAACTGCTACCCGCAAACAAATTCCGCTCCAAACGCTGGCTACAAAATGCACCTTCGGCTCAAACACTCTGCTGTATTGCGCCGTGCCAACGGTCATGCCCCCGGGCGGTGGATCTTCAGCCTCCCTCATCACCTCTACGGACAACCTATACAAAGTCGACTTAAGCACATTAAAGGCTACGCTCGTAGCAAAACCGGCCGTTGACACTCAGATGTCTAACCTGTCCGTCTCCCCCGCCGGTGATCTACTGTTCTTTGCCGATAAATTTGGCCGATTAAATTCTATCCGGCTCAAATAACTATGAAGTACTTCTGGCAATTCTTCGCCGTTATCATTGGACTCAGCGCCGTCATCTTTCTCTTTTTTGTACTGTCCGTAAAAACGAAGGATTCCATCACCTTTACCGGCCAAAGAATCGTCACCACGCCGGAAATAACTTCAGCTGATCCAAGCCGTGGTCCGGCAAACGCTCCGGTTACGCTTGTCATGTATGAAGATTTTCAGTGCTCAGCCTGTGCCGAACTCGAACCAGTGCTTAACACGCTCCTAGCAAACTACGGTACCGCTCTCCGCTTAGTCTGGAAGGATCTGCCAAATAACGGAGCGCATCCGGAAGCTATCCCAGCGGCCGTAGCTGCCCGCTGTGCTGGCAAGCAAAATAAATTCTGGGAATTCCATGATACGCTCATGGCTAACCAGCCCCTCTTGGGTGACGATCTCTACACCCGGATTGCCGGCGAACTAAAACTAAAAGCCAACGCCTTTAGCCAGTGCGTTAAAAACCAGGACACCCTACCACTAGTCGAGCGCGGTTATGACGAAGGCTTAGCCCTCCAGATCGCCTCTACGCCAACTATCTTCTTAAACGGCACACGGTACAGTGGGTCACTCTCCCTAAGCGAACTCACCCGCGCCATTGACGCCCTACTCCCAACCATGTGAAGCACCTCTTCCTCGCCTTTCTCCTGGCTCTCACCCTCTCCCCCGCCCCAGCCCTGGCGGTCGGGCTAAATTGTGGTCAGCCAAACGCGCTCAATGCCACCTGTACGTGCATGTACCCAAATGGGTTTACCACCTTTGAGGCAAGCCAGGAAACAGTCTGTATCTCAACCTGCAACGATACCTATCATGGCGACTCCTACCAATACGACTATTGCGATGAAACGGATCCTACTATTCAGCGCTCAAGCGGCAGGCTGAACCTGCATGATGCTCCCGTAGCCTCAGATCTAGTAGCCCCTGATGCGCCGGTAACTCCAGGCATAGTGGAACAATTCGTGACTGCCCCAAGAGAAATAGTTATCCCTATTTTGAACGTGCCGATTCCTGGTCTTGATCTAGCGGGGTCAGTCACCAAATCTGATGGCACTGTCCGCTCTAACCTCATTGGTCTGTATGTCCAAGCCGCCTACAGATTCCTACTAGTGGCCGGCACACTTATGGCCGTGACCATGCTCATGGTGGGCGGGCTGGAGTATGTGATGTCGGGTGGTAGCTCAAAGCGCGTAGACAAGGCCAAGACCCGTATTAAAAACGCGGTCATTGGGCTAGTGCTTCTGTTTGCGGCATTTGATTTGGCGTTTCTGATTGATCCGGGAACTGTGCTCTTCAAATCGCTGGTGGTTGAATCTGTGCCTCAGATGGCCAGCGACGTGCGGTCCAGCTTCATGTTGGCCGAGTCTCAAGTTACAGGCGGTGCGTCGGCCAAGAGCACTGATTTAGAACGCTTCAAAGCCATGGGCACACCAACCAAAGACGAATTAGAAAAAGGCGTCCCATTCTTTATAACTTCTTATTACGCCCCAGCCTACGGCGACAAGCAGGGCGATCTAAGTTTTGAATGCAACATTGCCATGCAGTGTTCCTGTCCAGATTCACCTATCAGTGGTCGAAAAAATGCTCCCCAGTCAGCTAAGACCTGCTACAGCAAAGGCTTGAATTACTACTGGGAACCATGTACTCCATTTGCTTCGACTGTTCCTTTCTGTAACAAAACAACAGCTTTCAAAGAAGGCCTCGTGACTACGCCGCCAGAAGGCCACCATACGGCGGCGGTCAGCAGGAACGTCCTGCCGCTCGGCACAGTCTTCAAAATATTCGGGGCGCCGGACGCGGCTTCAAACAGTGCTATCTGGTACGCGGAAGACACCGGTGGAGAAATCAAAGGAAGACGTGTAGACTTGTTCATGGGTAGCGGCTCATCAGCGCTGGCTACGGCCAAAAGAAATATTGGCGAGGTGACGCTCCGCGTCTGCCCTGGCAACGATCCGGCCAAATGCCCAACAACATTGAACTAGCATATGTTTGTCTGCTCGCACTGCGACGCCCAGGTCCTTAAGTGGTCTGGGCGATGTATAGAATGTGGAAAATGGGGAACGTTGACCGAGGAGGACGGCCACGCGCCGTCTTCTTTATCTCAACAAAAATTGTCCTCTAAACCGGCGCCCGTTTTAAAGTTGGGCGAAGCATCCGCCACGGTAACTACACCTATCCCCACAGGTCTTTCCGAGCTTGATCGAGTTCTGGGCGGAGGCATCGTGCCCGGATCAGTCACCTTACTTGCTGGCGAACCCGGAATCGGCAAGTCGACAATCGTTGCACAAATCGCCGGCTTCCAGAGCGCGTACTATGCGTCCGGCGAAGAGAGCGAAGGCCAAGTTCGCCTGCGGTTTGAACGCCTCGGCATTAACCCGTCGACTATTTTGTTTTCGAACGCTGTCGACGTTGGCGCGATCATTGCCGCGGCGAAAGAAGCTAAGCCGTCTATTGTCATTGTCGATTCTATTCAAACGATGATGGTGGCGGAGGCTGACGCATTTCCAGGGACGCCGACCGCGGTGCGTGCGGCCACGACCGAGCTGATTAGTTTTGCAAAATCCACCAACACGCCTGTTTTAATCATCGGCCAAGTAACTAAAGAAGGAACCGTGGCCGGTCCAAAGACACTCGAACATCTAGTCGACACCTTGCTCACCCTCGAAGGCGACCCGGAATCGACCTATCGCATCCTTCGAGCGAACAAACATCGTTTTGGCAGTACGGAAGAAATAGGCGTTTTTGAAATGACAGAAAAAGGATTAATCGCAGTCGAGAATCCCTCGGCACGGTTCCTCAAGGAGCGGGTACCGGGCCCAGGCTCCGTGGTCACCTGCATCATGGAGGGCAGTCGACCGTTCCTAGTAGAAATCCAGGCGCTCGTCGATAAGTCTTTCTTCCCAAACCCGGTTCGACGAACCAGCGGCTATGACGCGTCTAGGCTTCAGATGGTCCTCGCGATTGTTTCCAAACGTGCTGGCATCAAGGTGTATGACCAGGACGTATTCGTAAATGTTGTCGGTGGAATCAAGATCGATGAACACGCCGCGGACCTTGCCGTGGCAGCCGCCATCATCTCCGCCATCAATGACAAAACCTTCCCCGCTGACACCATCATTGTGGGCGAACTAGGCCTGGGAGGCGAAGTGCGCTCCGTCCCCTTCCTCGAACGTCGGCTCAAAGAAGCCGAACGCCTCGGCATGGCTGCCTCGCTGACACCGAAGAATACTAAACACATCCGAGAGCTTGCTCGATAGTATTTTCAGTCCTTGCGAGACCGGCTGTAATCAGCCGTGTCGAAGCAATCTCAATGACATCTATGGAAGAGCGAAACTACTACGTGTATTTCATGACGAATCCTAATAATTCCGTCATCTATACAGGAGTTACGAATGATATCTCTCGTCGAGTGCAGGAGCATAAGGAGAAGTATGTCGAAGGATTCACGAAGAGATACAACTGCACCAAACTTGTTTACGTTGAGGTGTTTTCGACTGCATACGATGCCATTTCTCGCGAAAAACAGATCAAGGGCGGATCGAGGAATAAAAAGATGCTTCTTATTGCGCAGGAGAACCCAACGTGGCGAGATATTTCTGAGGAGCTCTAACTCCTTCAGTCTTTGCGAGACCAGACGTAATCGTCTGTGTCGAAGCAATCCCAATGCTATCTTTTTCGAGGTTGCTTCGAGTTGCCGTCAAACGGCACTCTCGCAAAGACCCTGACCACCCTCGCCTTCGCTCGGGGACCTGAACAATGCGGTATACTTAGGCAAAGTTTTGCCTATGGATCCGAATGTCTTGTGGGGCATAGCAATTATTTGCGGCATCGTAGGTGCCATTCTTTTGTATCAGGGGAAATCGGGAGGATCTGGCAGTGTGAAGAAGTCGAGCAAACCAAGCGCGTTTTCGACCGATCTCATCGACCAAGCCAAAAAAGGCAAACTTGATCCTTTTTCTGATCGCGAAGGCGAGATTGAGCGAACAATTCATATTCTTTTGCGTCGAAGTAAGAATAATCCCCTTCTAATCGGCGAGCCTGGAGTTGGCAAGACGGCGATCGTGCATGGACTCGCAGACAGAATCGCGAAAGGCGATGTTCCAGCTTCGCTCAAAGACAAATCGCTTATTGCGATCAACCTAGCTTCCCTCTTTGGGGAGACGAAGTTCCGCGGAGAACTCGAGAAACGGGTCAGCGACTTTTTGAAAGACCTCGAAGGCCAGTCTCGAGAAACTATTTTGTTTATTGATGAAGTGCACATGATTGTTCAAGGCAGTGGCAGTGAAGGTTCACTAAATGTTACCGATTTGTTCAAGCCCGCCCTCGCGCGTGGCGATCTGCACATCATTGGCGCGACGACATGGGATGAATACGCGAAATACATCAAGACCGACGCGGCCCTCGATAGACGGTTCCAACCAGTACTCGTCGACGAGCCAGAGCCGGAGCAGGCGGTGCGGATGCTCAAAACACTCAGACCCGAATACGAAGCCTTTCACAAAGTAACTATTCCAGACGACGTGCTCAAAGAGGCGGTTCGACTATCTGACAAGTACATAAGAGGACGTTTCCTTCCGGACAAGGCGATCGATTTAATCGACGAAGCCTCAGCCAAAGTATCAATTGAGTTCGAGGACAAACAACACGGCAAACATCTCGGGATTGTCCACGGTGCAGCCAAACAAACCAAACACCCCACAGTCACAAAAGACGACGTCGAAGACGTAGTAAACCAGTGGCGGGAACACATGGACGCGCAAAAATTACGACAAACCAATAAATAATATGAAAACAACTTCATCAACCGCAGTACAAACAACAACAGCTACCCTCGTCGGAATTGCCATCATGGCCACCGGATTACTCGCGGCCGCAGCCGGGTTTGTCGTCGCGGCAAGTAATACAGGGCCGGTTCTCAACATTAAGGCAACGCCTCTACCTGGCGCACACGGAACCGTACAGGGCGCTCAACGAGAACCCATGCTCGGCTTCACGCTCGAGGCGAAAAATAAGGCTATCCTCATCGAATCGCTCACCTTTAATGTCCTGGCGGACAGCGACGGGAACTTCAAGGAAATTCAAAACGATCTCTCCGCCAGTGATCTCCTCCTGTCGTGCATGCTGATCAACAAGCGAACCGGGGCTGCAGTAGCGAGCCCGGTTTCTGTAACCAACGGGAACATGATCACATTTGAAGATAAGTTTACCCTTACTGCAAACTCAATCACCCCTTTCACCATTCTCTGCGACCATGCAAATACACTCATCACTAATCCGTACATCATGGGCGTTGAGCTGACCGGATATCCAGGGTATGTCGTGGCGACGGTCGCGGCTACCGGAAACAATTTGCCGGACAACCGTATCAATGTAGGAACTATCACGGATGCTGGAGTGAACGTAGCACTCACCACCTCGGTAACGATTCGTTCACGCGGCATGCTCCAGGTTTCATTAAGCCCCATCGCCCCAAGCAGCGACCTCACCATCAAAAATAGCTCCGTCAAAGCAGCAGCATTTAAATTCACCGCGGCAGGTGAAGCTTACACAATCCAAAAACTCACCATTCAAAATATAGGCGATGACGCAGCGGTGAAAACAATCAAAATCACCTATAAGAACGCCTCTGGAGCCACAATTACAAACACCTCGACCCTTTCGAACCATTTTGCACAGTTCTCTGGGATTGATATTGCAGTGCCGACTGGCGCAGCGAACGCTGCAACGGTTGAAGTAACTGTAGATACAGCCGATATCAGCGCTACGGGCTCCGGCTCGTCCGGACAGACCTTTAGTGAAGCAATCGCCTTCTTGCCGGGCGGACTCTTTAAGGCCGTAGGCAACACCTCAGGCTCCGTTATCACCGAAAGTGAAATGGGCTACGGTTATCAGGGCGGAACCTTTACCCTCCGTGAAACTCGCCCGACCATTACCCTCCATTCAGCAAGCCCAACCGGTCCAGCTGTACCAGGTCGCAACGAGGTCTTACGATTCAACGTAGCTGCTGATCCAGCCGAAGATCTGAGCATGTCCCAAATAACCTTCAAAGTTAACGCAACGTCCGTTGACTCGCCGTGGGCATCATGCGGTTCTTCAACAGTTAGCGGACTAGGCGATGTCACCAAATGGGAACTTAAAGACCTCACAACCGGTGAAGTGCTAACCAATAACAATTCTTGGATAATCATGAATGCGGATGGCGGCCAGTGTGGTCCGACTGATCGTGTGCAATCCGTGATCGCCTACGCACTCGCAAACCTGGTACATGGCACCATCTTCGCAGGAACAACTCACACGCTCTCACTTATTGTAGATTCAACCGGCGCAAGCCAAAGTCAGGACGATCAAATTCAAGTTGAAATAACAAGTGAGCCAACACATGAGTTTCCACTTCTTCATAGCATCCAGTGGCGCGAAGGAGTTAATGGACCAGATCTCATAAACGGTAGTTTTATTAAGAACCTCCCAATTCGTGGCTTTACGCTCCAGTTCTAAAACCAAAAGCTTGCTTCGAGCTGCCGTCGAACGGCACTCTCGCAAAGACTGAGCAGACAAGGAAAAACAAAAACCAGTGTTGGCGAGAAAATGTTAGGAGGTAATCCGACTCCATTTTCGAGACAATACTGGTCTTTTGTTTTAGTTGAAAAAGTTAAAAAAGCCGAAGAAGGTTAAAAAGTAAATGCACCATCGGGATGGTACTTTACAGCTTTTTCAACTTTTTTAACTTTGTTAACTACTCAAAATGCACCTCGTCCACGTACTCGTAGAGACGCTCGCGGAGTTTGGGATAGTTCGTCAGGTCTGGGCTTTCGTCGAGTAGCTCTTTAGAGAAGTCCTTAGCAAAGCTCATGAGGTCAATGTCGTTCATGGTGCCGAGCTTGAACTGGTCGAAGCCTGACTGGTTTGTGCCGAAGACGCTACCGGGGCCACGGAGTTGGAGATCGCGCTCAGCTAGATCGAATCCATCCTGGCTGCCTTCAATAGCCTTCATGCGCTCACGAGCCACGTCGCCGAGCATCCCTGACGGATGCAGATAACAATAGCTCTGATGTTCGCCACGACCAACGCGTCCGCGGAGCTGGTGGAGCTGAGCCAGACCGAAACGCTCGGCACCTTCCACGTACATGACCGTGGCGTTCGGCACGTCCACACCAACCTCGACCACAGTCGTCGAGATAAGCATGTTGGATCTCCCCTCGGCGAACTCACGCATAACAGCATCCTTCTCTGCCGTCTTCATTCGACCGTGCAACATGGAGACCTTGTAGCCACGGAAAGCCTCAAGCATGAATTCCTTGTACACCTCATGAACCGAGTTCACACCGAGCGCGTCGGATTCCTCGATCAAAGGACAGACCACAAAAATCTGCCGACCTTCATTCATCTGCTCGCGCATCATTTGATAAATGGGCTCCTCACGGCCGAGCTCGACAACTTCCGTCAAAATCGGCTTACGGCCAGCCGGGTACTCGTTCAAAATAGAACGGTCGAGATCGCCGTAAAGCACGAGAGCAAGAGAGCGAGGGATCGGCGTAGCAGTCATCGAAAGAAGATGCGGGATGCCATCCTGGTCACCCTGTTTGTCCTTGAGCGCTTGGCGCTGTTTCACACCAAAGCGGTGTTGTTCATCGACGACGATAAGTCCGAGGCGATCGAAAAGTACGTCCTGCGTTAGCAAGGCGTGCGTGCCGACCACAAATTGCGCTCCCCCGTTTTTAAGCGCTGAAAGTAGCTGTGCTTTTGTCACCTCTTTACCGCCCACGCGACGCTTTGTCCTCGTATAAAGCGCGATCGTTAGTCTGCTACCAAATAGCTTCTGCAAAGTCTGGGCGTGTTGTTCAGCCAGGATTTCCGTGGGCGCCAGCATAGCCGTCTGCCAACCGTCTTTCTGCGCGTTACAAGCAACCAGCGCGGCCACCACCGTCTTACCACTGCCTACGTCACCTTCCAGGAGACGGTTCATCGGTTCCGGGCGGTTCATGTCCTTAATAATCGCCCAGACCGCTTTCTTCTGCGCGCCGGTGAGCTCAAAAGGCAACCCAGCGACGAGTTCCTTCATGTACGCCTCGTTGAACGGAACCTTTGGCGCCTTGCGCATTTTCAATTCTCGACGGCTCTTGGCATGGAGTAATTGGTGCAAGAAAAACTCGTCGAATTTTAATCGGCGCAGCGCTTTGTCTTTTTCTTCAGTCGTCGACGGAAAATGGAGCTCAGTAATGGCTCCGTGGAGTCCCATGAGCTCAACCTCGGACACGATCTTGTCAGGCATCCATTCCTCAACCTCTTTCACCGCACCAAGAGAGGCCTCAGCCACCTTTCTACGAACCTTTTGTGTCAACGCACCGGTCAATTTATAAATCGGAACAATCCGGCCGGTTTCTTTGCCGATTTTTCCACTGCCAACCACCTCATACGCTGGGTTTACGAGCGAGAGCCCGTAGCGATCATCCACCTTACCGGCCATGGAAATAATTTGACCCGGCTTCAAAACCTTAGTTAAAAAACCTTGATGAAACCACACGCCTTTAATCGCGCCAGTGCCGTCCTCGATAATCGCTTCCGTCACCATCATCTTTCGAGACTTCTGACTCTGGCGGTTCTCGATATTCATGATCGTGCCCTGAACCGTCACCTTCTGGCCAGGCTTCACGTCGGCAATAACGACCGCGTGCGAGAGGTCATCGTAACGAAACGGAAAATCAAAGAGCGCTTCGTGTAGTGTGTTGATGCCAAGCCGGGCAAAGTCTTTCGCCTTTGCGGCTCCGATCGTCGCTATAGAAGCGATGGTGTCCTTCAAATGGATCGCCATAAGTTCCGCGGATTATACCAGGTCGTTGCCAAAATGCAAGTTTACGGTTCCCTCCAAATACGCTAAGGTAGCTTGATATGAAATGGGCTCTCGGAATAATCACTATTATCCTCACTATTTTCATCGCAAGCACAATTGTGCCGATGTTTTTCACGCCAGAAAACGCGATACGCCAGCGAATAACCCGCACGACGAGCGCAGCGATATCAACGAAGGATGTCTCCAAGTGCTCCGCTCTTCCTAAGACCCTAGAACACCAACGAGACCCTAATGATGAAAAAGGTGGCGGACCGTACATGACGTACCCGGCCGACGAATGCCTGAGTTCTTTCTACAGAGCCATATCGGATCCCTCGGCTTGTGAACGCTTCTACCAGCCCACGTCGGCGAATGTTTGTTTTGAATATATGGCAAAAACTCTCTCCGATGCATCATTCTGCTATCGCACCACTAACCCGCGGAAAAATTCATCCAATGCCTGTCGCGCCGCCGCGACAGGTGACATTAACGAATGCGACGTCTACAAAACAAGCCCCTACGTCTTCGCTGGCTGCGTCGAATCCGTCGTCCTACGGACGCACGATAAAAATCAGTGCCTCCTGCTACTGCCAAATACCGATGAACACGGAGTTCAGTCGAGGTTCAATGATTGCCTCCGTATCGTAGGCGAGACGAAACCGGAAGAACGCCCTGAGCTTTGCGCCCTTATGCAATATCCGGAGTGGACTCTTCCAGAAAAGAAAGCCCAATGTATTGCCGAAAACTGGCCAAATGCCGAATAATATGACGAAAGAAACTAAACTTTGGAATGCGTCCGTCCTTCTTTGGATGATCGCGCCCGTTCTCACCTTCTTAGGAATACTCGCCGTTGAAAGATTGCTGTTTACCAACACAGACGATGGATCCATCATGCTTTTTGCCGCGGTGGGATCCGCAGCGCTTTGCATAGCCGCAGAATTGTTTCTCGTGAGATCAGCCTTGCTCCGACAAGAAAAATACGGCTTCGTGCTCTTTTTTGCCGCATTATTGCAGTTTCTCATTCCGCTCTCACTGGTGATCGCGCTATCTCATGCCAAATACGACGGTGACGCGTTGGTCACCCTCGCTTTCATCGCCGGCTTCAATTTCTTCATTACTGTCCTAGAAATCCTCGCTCTTGCAGTCTTCTCTGCCATTGTAAAAATTCTCCAGCATACGCGCCACTCATCACGCGCCGAGAAAGTACTGCTCGCAGGAGCTATCCTCAGTATTCATGTCGCCGTTCTCTTTCCTGTTCTCATTTTGTTGATTACAAAGCCTCCACACCATAAAACCGCTACTCCGAGCTATTTATATGACGCGTCTTCAGTTGATTTTCGACGGGACGAGAAGGTAAAAACGACCCTCGGTCAACTCCCAAGACCATTGAAAATCTTCCGCAAAGCAGACGAATTCTTCGCCATGAGTCCTACAGGCCAGACAGTCTCATTACCTTTCATGGAGAATGTAGATGCCGATGCGGGCAAATTCATCTTCTTTGATGTCTACACGGATCGCGTCTACTACGAGCAGCATGGGGATGTCATGATGCTCGACATCAATTCTAAAAAAATCAAAAAGCTACCGGACGCGTTCACTCGTGCGCTCAAAGAGGAATCTTGTTTCTCAACCATGGTCGCCAACTGTAACCCGCGCCATATTCTCGGGGCACATAATAACGAACTCGCCCTGGGGTTTCAGGGGGATGTCGCAGTAATCAACATTGAAACCGGCGAAAGAACTAATACTAGCTACGAGGGCGGCGACTACGGCGGACTCTACTTCTTCTGGGTCAATAGCAAAGGATATCGCCTATTTCTAGATACCCATCCCGCTATCCGCGAGCAATTCTCCAGGGCGGATGAACAAATTGGCAATATTCTTTGGGTGTATTTCGACGACAAAGGCGACGCCTATAAAACCCTTGGAGGCGAAGACTTCGGCCCAGATCGCTGGGGATCAGTGATTTACGGAGGCGGAGAACGGTCATATTTCTTTAAGGACAAAACACCAGTCCTCACTCTAAAAACAGACTTCCCCTCGTCAAACTCTTATTCTGAAGCGAACAAGAGTCAGTTCAGTGTGCGTGAACTCTATCTCCTCGATGAAAAATCAGTTGGGTTAGTTATAGAAAATAAACTTATCGTCATCAATCTCGTAGACAAAGAGGCGAGGATTGTAAGGAATCAAAAAGAAATCGAGAGACTGATTTCGGGCGCATCGTTGCTCTCGGTAGATTATGGCAGCTACCTCGGTAATAACTGCGTCTGGAATAAAGATGCCGAGATAGCCGCAGGAAAGGACGGTGCTCGAGATATCTTCTGCCTTCAATAATCTCTGTGAAAATCCTTTCTCCCGACAACATCGCTGAAGCCGTCGATCTCCTAAAACAAGGCGGCGTGATTGTGTATCCCACGGAAACTTCTTATGGGATTGGATGCGATGCGACGAATGCGGAAACGGTTGCTCGAGTGTTCGCGATCAAAGGCCGACCAGAAGGCAAAGGCGTTACCCTTCTTTTGCCATCGAGTAATCCGTTCGGTGAAGAACTTGTCGATTGGGATCCGAAGCTTCGGGAAATGGCCGAGAAATACTGGCCAGGGCCGCTAAACATCATCGTCGAGGTTCGCATGGGATCATCGATCGCAACGCAATGTATGACCGGCTCGCCCGTAGGGCGGTCTACGCCCGAGGGTTCGACCATTGCGGTTCGTCGATCGAGTCACCCTATCGCACAGGCGCTCGTCGATGCCCTGGGTGTCCCCCTTGTATCAACCAGTGCGAATATCTCTGGGGAAAAAGAGCTGTATGACGCAAAAAGTATTGTCGAACTTTTCGGTGCTCGAAACCTACAACCAGATGCGATCATCGACGCAGGTTTACTCAAAAAAAATCCCCCGTCGACCATTATCACTTCACAAAACGGCAACGTCGAGGTACTTAGGCAGGGCGCAATTACGCTCGAGCCTTCCAGGTAAGGAGCGGCGGGATATTCATGAGGACCAGGCCGGAATCAATGTGGTGAAATGATTTTTTTAGGAACTTTTTGCCTCGCGGGTTAAACTGAAACATGACGAAGACACCTTTTTCTCCCAACAACTTGGCGGACTTAGCAATGAGTGTCGTGGCCTCATGTTTCTTCAGTAAAGTAAACGGGATACTGGACATCATGGCGTCCACCTGAGAAATGCCAATAGTCGCCAGGAGTTCGTCGACCTTCTCCGCCGAGGCAGTGAAGACTGTTACGCGAGGATCGGCGAGAATCTTTCGCAGATGATCAGCCAACACCGGGTTCTGCTCGATCAAAATTAACTTTCCATCTGCCGGCATCCGCTTCAGCATTTCTTTACTGACCACCCCCTCCCCCGCGCCGTACTCCACAATCACCATGCCTGGTTTAGCAAAATCAATTTTCTCACAGAGTTTTTTCACCGCATGCTTGCTCGTGGGCGTCACCGAGGCGACCGAGATATCCTTAAGAAAGGTTTTGAAGAATGCGAGCTTATTCATACGTACAAATTGAGCGAGAGATGCTATTATAGGTCTAGAAGTAACCTTATCTTAGCCTGTTTTATGAAACATTGGAAATTCCTGGTCCCTGCGGCATTTGCCGTCGTGACCATGGGCGCGGGTTGTTCGAGCACAGGCAAGGTGACGTCAGATACGTCCGTATCACCTCAGGAACAGGTCGACGCGTCAGTCAACGCACTTGTGAACGTCTCGGCCAGTGAAGACACTACGCTCGCGCCAGAAGACACCAATGCGACGACAGCGAACGATACTGAATCACTAAATAACCTCGGCTACGCCTATGACACGAACAACTTCTAAGCGCGTAGCGATGAGTGCCGTCAGCCTAGCTCTCCTGTTTGGTCAGAGTCTCCCGATCGCTTTCGCCGAAGAAAACCGTGACGGTGAGCGGCCAGACAGCCGGTCAGCGGTTGGCGATAACTTTTGCACCCGCTTCACGAATGCCTCCGACAGCGTCACGAAGGAA
This sequence comes from Patescibacteria group bacterium, assembly GCA_041659765.1. NCBI lineage: Bacteria > Patescibacteria group bacterium. The sequence goes on from JBAZXR010000001.1 coordinate 661,567, forward strand.
CTCTCAAAACGGGTTGGCGAGCATGAGAAGCGTCTGACAGACAAAGACTCATCCATCATCAAAAAAGAACAGGAGACGGACACGCATCTCGGCGAGGTTCGTATCAAAGAAGACAAGGCCCGCACCGCGGAATTCGCCAAGATTGACGCGCTCGCTAAAACAGATGCTCAGAAGGTTGCTGTTACCGCTTTCAAAGTTGCCGTGACTACAGCTATCTCCATCAGACGCACAGCCGTAGACGCTGCGCTCACCACTTTCCGTGCTGGCGTTGAAAAAACAAAAACTACCCGCCGAACCAGCATGGAAGCGATCGCGAAAACTTTCAAAGCCTCCGTGGAAACGGCTCTCACAAAGGCCAAAACATCCTGCGCCGCAGGAACAGATCCAAAGACAGTAAAAGCAACGCTAACGAGCGAGCTGAAGACTGCCCAAACCAAACTCCAAGCTGACCGTAAAGCACTTGATGGATCCGCGGCCATCAAAAACCTAGTCGCCACAAAAAAGAAGGCCATCGAATCTGCCATGAACGTCTTCCATGCCTCCATGGAAACCGCCCGCGGAGCACTCAAACTCGCACTCGGCAGTGCCGTGCCAAGAGTTAAAAAAGAAAACGATTAGTAAAGACTCGGCCCTTCGACAAGCTCAGGGCACAAAAATACGACCAAGAAGGTCGTATTTTTGTGGCGGAGGGAGTGAGATTCGAACTCACGGAGGCTTTCACCTCGACGGTTTTCAAGACCGTTACCATAAACCACTCGGTCATCCCTCCTAAAAATTGTAAAAACTCACTGGCGGAGAGGGAGAGATTCGAACTCTCGGTACTCTTTCAAGTACGCAGGATTAGCAATCCTGTGCCTTAAGCCACTCGGCCACCTCTCCCCGCGATAGAACGGGCGTACACTACCTGAATTGTCACTCTTTTTCAAGCGTGCTCATGTTATACTGTGGGCAAGCATATGGCAAAGGGGGAAGGCAAAAAAAAGATTCAGGCTGAAGAACATGAGCATATTGACGTTGGAAACGTCATTTGCACCTGGGAAACTTGGGAATATCCGCCGTCTGATCGTTCAACTGGCTGGTACGTGGCGGCTGGCGCTATTGGCTTGGCGATGCTGCTGTTTGCCCTCATGACGGCCAATTTTGTCTTTGCACTTATCCTCCTCATGTTTGCTGTTATTCTGCTAATGCGTGACCTGAAAAAGCCAGCGCGAGTTAGAGCGTACGTCACTACTTCAGGAGTAGTTCTCGGCGACGAGTTCTACCCGTACGAGACGATTAAGGATTTTTCGATCTCCTATTCTCCGCCTGACATTAAGTATCTCTACGTTTCTTTCCAGGGGCGGTTGAAACCGACGTTATCTATTCACCTGGACGACAAAAACCCCAACGAAGTCCGTCAAAGCCTTTTGCCCTACGTTTTCGAGAACCTTGACCGCGAAGGCGAAAGTTTGACAGACACCCTCCGTCGCGTGTATAAATTATAAGCTTTTCAGCAGTATTTTAAGAGTTTCTGCGTATGCGCGCGTAGCTCAGCTGGATAGAGCATCAGCTTGCGGAGCTGAGGGTCGTAGGTTCAAATCCTGCCGCGCGCACCACAAACCGATCCCTTTACGGGGTCGTTTTGTTTAGGCATACTAGCCAATTCTATGATTTCCCTCCTCAAGTCCTATAAAGCGCTCGTCACCCTGGTGATTGCCCTCGCCTTGGGTCAGCAGATGCTGAACCTCATTGTCCCAAAGATCATCTCCAAGGCGATTAACACCTTTGCGCTTGGCGTTTTCTCCATGCCAACTATTTTAACGGAGTTTGCGGTGGTAGCTGGCGGCATTTTCATTCTTGGCGCTTTGCTCGCCGTTTTTCAAACGTATGTTAGCGAGAAAGTCGCGCGCGATCTGCGTAACCAGCTGGCCAGTAAAGTTTCTCGCCAGGATTTTTTATACGTCCAGCGCAAGACCCCTGGCATCCTCCTCACGAACTTCTCGTCTGACATTGACGCCGTGAAGCAGTTTGTCTCCCAGGCGGTGCCGACGGTCCTCTCTTCCCTCTTCGTCATTATTGGCGCGGCGTATTTCCTGTTGAGCATTAACTGGCAGCTCGGCCTCGCGGTTCTTTCGATCGTCCCCTTGATCGGCACTGCGCTCTTTGGGCTCTTTGGCTTTATCCGCCCGCTCTTCAAAAAAGGCCAGGAAGTCATCGACAAACTAAACTCCGTGATCAACGAAAGCATCCTGGGTGCGGCGATTATTCGCGTACTGAACTCCCAGGTCATCGAATACAACCGTTTCATCAAAACGAATACGGAAGCCAAAGACGTAGGCATGCAAATTCTCAAAATGTTCGCGGGTTTGATTCCGCTCATTACGCTGATCGCAAACGGTGCCATGCTCGTCATGGTGCTTTTGGGCGGCCGGTTCATTATCAACGGCACGCTAACCATCGGCGACTTTGCGGCGTTCATGACGTACCTAGGCATTCTCATCTTCCCTATCTTCATGCTCGGTTTCATGAGCAATGCCATCTCTCGCGCAGGCGTCTCATATGCACGCATCGAAGAAGTGCTGAAGGCACCAGAAGAAAAAGAAGGCGGTGATGACGTAGTGAATTTTAAGGGCGAGTTATCAGTGACTGATGTATCGCTCGCGTACGAAACAAAAACTATTCTCAAAAATGCTACGTTCCATGTTCACCCAAACACCAAAACGGCGATCATCGGCCCAACAGCTGCCGGTAAGACCCAGTTGCTCTATCTGCTTTCTGGCCTCACAAAACCTGACGCCGGAACCATCGCCTACGACAGCAAACCGATGTTTGATTACGACCAAAAACAGCTCCGCCAACATCTCGGCATTGTTTTTCAGGACAGCGTGCTCTTTAACCTCACGCTCCGCGAGAACATCGCCTTTGGCCAAAATGTGGGCGAACGCGATTTGCAGTTGGCTATCGAGACCGCCGAGCTTGGTGATTTCGTGAACTCGCTCGAACATGGCCTCGACACGCTTGTCTCTGAACGCGGCACGAACCTCTCTGGCGGACAGAAACAGCGCATTATGCTCGCTCGCGCCCTGGCCCACGCGCCAAATATCCTGTTCCTCGATGACTTTACCGCGCGCGTCGACGCGAACACTGAACGAAAAGTCCTCGCCAACATTGAAAATAACTACCCGCACCTGACGCTCGTGTCGGTTACTCAAAAAGTGACGAACACAGAAGCCTACGACCAAATCATTCTCCTTATGGAGGGCGAAATTTTGGCAGTTGGGACACATACGGAGCTCATGAAGACCTCGCCGGAGTACGTACAGATTGTTGATTCACAGCGGAGCACCAATGCGTATGAACTACAGTCTTAATAAAACTACCGGTAAAGCCAAACTCAAGTTCTTTTGGCCGTTCTTAAAGGACGAAAAGCTCCCGATGTTTATTGCACTCATCGGCATCCTAGTCAGCTCTGCCTTGAACTTGCTCGCTCCTGTACTCATCGGCCGAGCGATCGACACGTATATAGCGGCGCGTGACTTGGCCGGGCTCTCTCTAGTAGCGGGACAACTGGCGCTCGTATTCTTCGGCGCCTTCATTGCTGGTTATGTTCAAACTACTACCATGGGTGGCGTTGGCCAACGCGTACTCTATAAGTTGCGCAATACTATTTTCAGCAAACTCGAATCTTTGCCTGTCGCGTTCTTTAACCAGAACAAAGCCGGTGATCTTATTTCGCGCATCAACAATGACACGGACAAGCTAAACCAATTCTTTTCCCAAGCCATCATGCAGTTTGTGGGCAATGGCTTCATGATTATTGGCGCCGGTATCTCGCTCGTATCCATCAACGCGAAGCTCGGTCTAGCCGTGCTTGTTCCGGCGCTGATTCTTCTTGTCATTACTCGGGTGACCTCGGGCCTCATCAAAAAGAAGAACGCGGAAAGCTTGCAAGCTACAGGTTCTTTCAGCGGAGCCGTACAGGAGAGTCTAGAAAACTTCAAAGTCGTCGTGGCCTTTAATCGCCAAGACTACTTCCACACCCACTTGGCCGAGTCCAACGAAAAGAACTACGACGCAGCTCTTGGCGCAGGCGTAGCAAACACGGCCTTCACCCCAATCTACGGCCTCATGGGCAACGCTGCGCAGCTAATTGCTATCACGTACGGTATTACGCTCGTCATGTCTGGCCAGTTGACCGTAGGACTACTCGTGAGCACGCTGACTTACATCTCCCGCTTCTATGACCCCGTGCGCCAGATTGCCTCTTTCTGGGCGTCTTGGCAGTCTGCACTAGCCGCAGCTGATCGCATCCATAACATCCTGGAGCTCTCGTCCAACATGGAGACGGTCGAAATCACTGCGCAGGCGTCCGGCGACGCCGTACTCGAGTTCAAGGGTGTTAACTTCAGCTATCCGGAGGGTAAGTCCGTTCTGCACAACGTGAACCTCGCGTTCAACGCCGGAAAAACCTACGCCCTCGTCGGCCCCACTGGTGGAGGTAAGACGACAACCGCCTCCCTCGCCGCACGCCTGTACGACCCGACCGCAGGAACTGTCTTCTTGGACGGCCAGGATATTCGCTCATACTCGGCGGATGAACGAACAAAGCGTATCGGCTTCATTCTCCAGGATCCGTTCCTATTCAAGGGAACTGTGCGGGACAACGTGGTCTACGGCAACGAAAAGTTCGCGAACATGACCGAGGAGGCTCTCACAAAGCACCTCGAAGAGATCGGCCTTTCTAAATTACTGACACGCTTCGACAAAGGTCTACGGGCTGAAATCGGCAACACGGGCGGAACGTTGTCCGCTGGCCAAAAACAAATCCTCGCCTTCATGCGCGCCATTCTCCGCGAACCAAAGCTACTCATTCTCGATGAAGCTACGGCGAACATCGACACCATTACGGAGCAACTCTTAGGCGAAGCACTGGATGCGCTCCCCAAATCAACAACCCGCATCATCATTGCCCACCGTCTTAATACGATCGAGAACGCTGATGAAATCTTCTTCGTCAACAGCGGCGAGATCATCCCCGCCGGTTCGCTCAAGGAAGCGATTGACATGTTGCTTCATAAAGAACGCACGAGCTAAACCAAAAGCACTCGCCGAAAGGCGGGTGTTTTGGTATGTTGATCCACAAGATAATAACAACTATATGGTTGCATCTTTAGTCTTTGATGAGAAATATAAAAAGCTGGTCACAACAACTCGTGAAACCTTCGAACCCTTCTATAAAATCTGCTCTTCTGCACTATTAGAACTGCTAAAAGTTAAAGAAAAGCTCATCGAAGAGGTCAGGTTGGATCGAGACAAAGAGTTTAATGAAGCAGCACTGCTGCTTATTAGTCGTTCTCTTCAGCACCACGAAAGCATCTTTATACTCATAGAACGAGGACTCTACGGTGACGCGTTCAGTATCGCTAGAAACATACTTAGTGATGTTTCCATGTTTTATTACCTTCACCACAATCCAGAACTAATACCGATGTTCATCAAAGAAAGCGACACGTCGTACCAAGATGACGCAGCCTTTAAAAAAGCCTTCAACGAAGGAACAATTCAAAAAAATCTTAAAGTCAATGGCCACTCCGCTCCAGTAAAATCCTTTCAGCTGCTGAGTAAAACTGCTCATGCCAGCGCGTGGGGTGCTCAGCTATACGGAACAGGAGACCGAAAAGACCCAAACGTATTTATCGCTAAGTTTGAACCGCAGTTCGAGTCAAAGAAAGCGCTAGGTCTCCTAGGTATTATCCTATCGGTCAACTGGGACTACCTAAATATGGTCCTTTGGCATAGACATCATAATAAGTTGGATGTTAATTCAAAGTTTTGGCTAGGAATTCAAGAAAACGTAAAGAAGTTGCGCCCGCTCATTTTGGGGCTTGGCGAAAAAAGCGAAGAAATACTAAAGGGGCTTAACGGCAAAGAATAAATTCCGTAGCTCGTCGCCTCGTTAGCAACCCAGCTCCTTCACACTAACGTTGTCGGAAACTCTTCTATCCCGTGACACCTAGAAACCACTAGCTCCTACCTCACTATGGATAAAGATAATTTCTTCGTTAAAACACAAATTGAATCAAATATAAATGCGATCGAAAGCCTGGCTAACACCGGCGTATTTAGCGCTCCGGCATTGAGGGTTTTCGCGGAGCCTTCCTTTGTTTCTATAATTCTGAAAATGCACGACCTCCTACAAAAACTTAATGCTCTCGGGCATAGGGTGGACTTCAAAGATGATGTAGAAAATGGTGATATTACGGATCTAATCAGCAAAGTAAGAAATGCGATTTGTCATCTTGACTCTCCAGAAAATCTACTCGATAAAGATGCCCAGATTAAATTTGTGTTTTGCATGGCCTACGGTAAGGCGAACCTCGTGCAGATTGGAGAAAAGTGCGCGCAGTCAGAGTACGAAGATGACATCGCCTTCTTCTACGGTGAACATCGGGTGTACCTCAAAAGGCATATCTTTAAACTGGTTCACGAAACAAAGAATGTGTACGAACGTCTTTATCGTTCCCAATAACAAATCCCCGACGCATGGCATCGGGGTCGACGAACTCACGTGTTCAGTTCTTCGGCACGAGGTCTAGGAGATGGTCGCGGAGTTTTTCGCGCCAGGCTTTGACTTCGCTCTCGAAGCCGAGCTTGATGCCGCCGACGAAACAGCCTTCGCCGAGCAACGCCTCGAAGTCCACGTACGGGACAACGGGCTCGGAGAATTCGCCGAGGTCTACTGATTCCGTATTCATGCGCCCCGGTGTGTGAGGATCTGGGTCGCCGTCAAGCGGAGGAGCGAAACTCGGATGCGCGATGACCCGTTTACCGTCGATCTGCATGTGCCAATCTAGATACTCGCCACCACAGCGGTTGTTTTGTGGCAATAGCGTGGCGCGCTGGAGAACCCTCAGCTCTTCGCGTGCCTTGGGACTGAACCTCCTCCCATCATGCAGCGGGTGCCGTATGGCCTGCAACGATTCGTCTAACAATCTCTGATCCATGTGACCTCCAATAACGACCCAATTCTTACTCCGAAAAAGAACATTCGTCAAAAAAAAATGGTATTCTAGTCACAAATTGTGGCTAAGAAGAAATTACAAGTGGCGGTGACGGTAAACCAGCCGTTCATTCTAGAAAAGAACGGAAAATATTCTGGTTTTGAGATTGAGTTGTGGGAAATGATCGCCAAAGAAATGGGGGTCAAATTTTCCTACACTAAACATGCGTTCAAGGAACTGATTCCCCTCGTTGCAAGCAAAAAAGCAGACGTCGCCCTTGGTGCGATCACCATTACGGAGAAGCGCGAAAAGATTGTTGATTTTTCACACCCTACGTTTAACTCAGGACTACGCATTTTGCTCTCAAAGAAACGCTCGCAGATAGACTTCGCCGGAACTATTCGAGCCTTCGTAACCCAAGGCTACAAACAACTAATAAAACCTGGACTCGCGTTATTGGTCATTACTATTCTGTTCGGCCACCTTTTGTGGCTGAGCGAACGAGCCGGTACAACCATCGACCCAACATATTTCCCGGGAGTTTTTCAAGCAATCTGGCTTTCGTTGAGTACGATTCTCGGGGCTGGCGACTGGAATGGAGTCTACACTGCCAGTACGTGGTTCGGCCGTTCAGTCTTAACCCTGGAACAGCTCGCCAATCTAGCTGTGCTTGGTCTCTTCATTGGAGAAGTTACAGCATTTATTACGACGAGAAAAATCCGCCTCAACATCGAGGGACCGAACGGATTGAAGGGAAAGACCGTCGCAACAGTCCAAGGGACGACGAGCGAACAGGTGCTGAAGGACCTCGGCGCAACTGTTGTACCAGTAACTAAGATTGACGAGGCCTACGAAAAACTCAAAAAGAACAAAGTAGAAGCAGTTGTCTTTGATGCGCCTGTGCTGCTGTACTACTCGTTAAACGAGGGCGCCGAATGGTCTGAAGTCGTGGGTGAATTATTCGATCCCCAAGACTACGGCGTCATGATGCAAGATGACAGCCCACTCCGCAAAGACGTAAACATCGCCATCCTGGCCCTTCGAGAAAGCGGAGCTTACGATGAACTATATAAGAAATGGTTCAGCTAAGACCTAAGCGCCCTAACAACCAGACCAAGCAAGAAGAATGCGATCGCTACCAGTACAATCGTTCCACCGGTTGCCAGATGAAGGAAGAATGATAGACACAAGCCTGTGAACACGCTTAAAAGCGAGACACCAGCGGCCACGAGCGTGGTCTTTTTGAAGCCCAAATTAAGTTCCTGCGCGGCTAGGACCGGGATAACCATGAGCGCGCCCATAAGCAGAACGCCCACCACCTGCATGCCCACGGCTACCACCACTGCGGTGGCGATAGCTAGGAACAAGTTATACGCGTCTACCCGCATCCCCTGAGCGCGGGCGATATCTTCGTCGAAGGCAATCAAGAACAAGCCGCGGAATGACCAAACGAGACACGCTAGAACAGCCATCGAAGCAATTATTATAGCAATCAGCTGAACAGCGCCCACCTGTCCGATATCACCGAACAAAAATTCGAGCGCTTCCACGTCTAACTGGCCCGAGGCGGACAAAATAACTACAGCCAGGGCCAAGCCGCCACTCATGACGACTGCAAGCGGAGCATCGCCGGACAGCACACCGCCACGCCGCTGAAGGCGTTGGATAATGACGGCAGCCAAGAGCGCGCAGACTACCGCGCCAATAATCGGATTCACGCCCAGGGCGATACCCATCGCCACACCAGAGAGCGAAGCGTGCGCCAAGGTGTCCGCAATCAAAGACTGACGCTTGACCGTCAAAAACATGCCGAGCACTGGCGCCACCGCACCCACGCAAAGCCCGGCTAAAAGGCCAAGTAAGGGAAAATCTGCGGGTAAGAAATTAATCATAGTTGTGTTTAGTAACTTTGCGGTTGGCGAAAATGTAAGCCGCGAGGACAGTCGAGATCGGCACGGCAAGAATTAGAGCTCCCCCGCCCACGAGCGCGCGCACAGCTTCTTCCATTATTTGTTCCGTGTTCAAGAGCACCCAGAGCGGTGGGTTATCTGGCATCGAGAACAAAAGAAAGATCGGGAACGAGGCGCCCACATACGCCAGGGCGAGCGTGTTCACGAGAGACGCAATATGTTCGCGACCAACCGAAATACCGCGCTGATACAATTCTTTGGCGGTTAGTCGATCGTTCGCATTGTGAATCTCTTCGACGGACGCTACCTGTGCCGTGGTTACGTCGTCGAGAACACCTAGGGTACCGATAACCATAGCGCCGAGCAAAAGACCCTGTAGATCAAGACCGTTCGCTACGCTCTGCTGAAGGAAGACTGCCTCTTCCGTGCCGCCACCAGACAAAGCAGCGAGTTTCACGGCAATAGCCGACAGCACAAAGGCAACAACTAAGGCGATCAACGTCGATCCGAGGGCAACGAAGCTTCTCAATTTAATCCCGTGCGACAACAGAATTGAAATCACCGCAATCATGGCCGCGCCCAAACCGCAAATTAAAATGGGATTCTCGCCAACGAATATTCGTGGCACTACAAAGACCATCAGCACTAACAAACTGACACCAAGTCCAAGCACGGCTCGGGCGCCTGAACCACGACCAAAAAAAGCAGCCAGGACAAAGAAAATAAGGAGAAAAATGCCGACAACAGGCAATCTGAAGCTATCAAGCACGTAGTAAGTATCACCGCGCACGTCAGTGGTCTTAGCCATCACCACCTGTTCGCCGACATGAAGTTTTTGCCGCTCAAAACTGGCTGCTGCAGTAGAATACTCGGTATTCACTACTTTGCCGTGCTCAGCACCGCTTTGGATTTCAAGCGTGACATCTTGGAACATCGTCGAGCCGCTAGCGTCGTTGACTGCACCTTCTTTACTGATGTTCAGCACCTTCCCACGGGCATAAAAAGAATTATCCATATTATTTGTGCCCATGGATAAAGTGGGGATGATGCATGACTTCTTCTGTTGGACCATGACACACCATGTGGCGGTTCAAGCAAAGTACCTCGTCGACCTCGTGGGCGACTACATCAATATCATGCGAAACGAGGATCACGGTTAGCTTGAGCTTATCTCGCAGTTCACGAACAAAGTGAAAGAAATCCTCCTGGCCTTTAACATCCACCGCGCTTGTGGGTTCATCGAGCATAATCACCTTCGGCTCAGCCGCCAAAGCCCGCGCGATGAGCACACGCTGACGCTCGCCGCCGGACAAAGTGCCGATTCTGCGAGCAAGCAAATGTCGAACGCCCGCGGCGTCAATTGCCCGAGCCAGAGCCTTCGCGTTTTTCTTAACCGGCGTTTGACCGCTTCTAATAATCTCATCCACCGTGGCGGGAAAATTCTCGCCCATCGCGTTCGCTCGCTGCGGAACGTACCCCACGCGTGCCCGATCTACCTTGCACTCAACGGACCCCTCGCTAGGATCAATTAGTCCGAGCAGGATTTTAAGAAATGTCGTTTTGCCTCCCCCGTTCGGACCAATAACGCCAAGATAAGCGCCTTCAGCGATATCAACCGTGACGCCGTCTAAAATGACGTTGCCGCCCACAGAATAGCCCAAGTCTTTGATAGAAAATGCTGGCGTCTTAGCCATAGAGATAGTGACAGTATATTACCCTTTCGCCAGGGTCAAAAATTTAACGTGCTCGACACCCGCTTCTTTCAAGGTCCGTTCGGCGGCTTTCATAGTGGAACCGGTAGTCCAGACGTCGTCGATGAGAACCACTCCACCCTCCGACCCCCTGACCTGAACCTCCTCCGACTCCTCCTTGGAAAGGAGGAGAGAAGCGAGCCTGAACGGACTACGCGTCATGGCCGTTTCGCGTTCTTCCACCGTGCGTTCGGCCTGGTGGCCTTTTGTTTCTTCCCGGCGTAGTAGTTCATGCATTTGTGCGCCAGTGGTCGTGGCGAGCCACGACCCCACAGCCGCGGCCTGATTGAATCCACGCTCACGCAGACGTAACGGGGCTAATGGCACGGGCACGAGAATCGACTCGCCAATAAATGACTTTACTGTTTCTATCTTCGGTTCGGCGAGCTTCTGGAGGATACGAAACGCGGAATGGTCGAACTCGTATTTGTAAGCTTTAATAAGGTCACGAATAATGGGGTTGCCGTACGCGAACATGGTCAAGTGGTTGTCCTCGACCTTGAATACACGGTCGTCGAAGGCAGCGAAACATGAGGGACAGAGCAGTGCGCCCTCCGCTTTGCACGAAACACAATAACGGGGAAAGACCGCGTCTAAAAACGGTTCAATTATTCGCCCCAAGAAAAATCGTTGACTTTCCATGTATCGCCCTCCTTTATCAGCCTAACCGTGATGTCTTGATAGCGTACCTTAGTGTTGCTTGGATTTCCTATTGCCTCGACCCGCTGGGTGCTGACTATAATAGTGGCGCTCGAGTTGGATTCCTCGACCGTCTTCTGAGAGATAACTTTGGTCGAGATGCCGTAATAAGCTGAACTAGACTGGGCGGCGCGCTGATCCTGGGCAACGCTCTGTAAGCTAGTCGCCAGAGTAGATGTAACGAGAGGCAGAACATCGGTCACGTTTGCAAAGTCTGATTCCGAGGAGTAGCTAGCAAAGCGCTCAACGAAAATCATCGTCGTCGTCTGCGGATTAGCTACGGGGATTGCCTCGGGAGCAACTGGCGTCTCTGTTGCGGGAGTTGTCGTCGAAGTTGATGGCTGAGAAGGTTCTTGGTTACTGGTTGCAGGTTGCGGGTTAGACCCTGGTCGCAAAAAGATCGCGAGTAGCACGATAATCAACAAGACTAGGACACCAACCGCCAGACCGATTTCTGTTTTTCTAGTCATACATTATTTCTTAGCCCCTTCGCCTTGGAGCGACTTCTGCAATTCTTCACGAGCGCGCTCGATCTTCAAGAGCTGCTCCGGATTAGTCGTAATGATTTGATCTTCCGTGTAAGACGCGACAATCTTAATAGCCGCATGCTTCTGGCCGGCAAAGAAAATGCCTTCGCCAATGGCCGCTTCGAGCAACAAATACTTTTCGCTCTGAGTGAGGTTGAACGTGTTAGCAATAGTATCAATACCGGCCGGTGATTGCTTGAGCAGAATCTGCATGGACGAGTTTGTCACAATGGCCTGGCCGTACTGGCTGCGCAGGAAGTCATTCACGTCTTGGGTAATTGTCGTGACTCCGAGATAGTATTTTCGAGCCCGCTTGACGAGGGCGAAGATAAACTTGGCCGAGTCCTCATTTTGCATGAGCCACCAGGCTTCGTCGATGGTCAGAATGCGTTTCTTGCGCTCCGAACGCACCACGTTCCAGATGTAGTTAACAATCGTGTAAATAGCCATCGGACGGAGCTCGTCTTCAAGATCGCGAACGGAGAAGATGACGAGCTGGTTGCGCATCTCAACGGTAGTGGGCGAGTTCAAGAGTCCAGCGAAGGTTCCTGAAGTGAACTTCGTTAAACGCGCCACCAGGTTCTCACCGCCTTCCATGCCTTCCAGAATTTCGACGAGGTCAGACAAGGTTGGATACTCCGTTATGCCCGCCATGCTAGGCAAATCAGCAGTAATGTCTTTTTTCGCGTAGGTTTCGAGCAGTGCTCGGTCCAGTAGCGAATCTTCCTCTGGCGTAAAACCAAGTACCGCCTTCTCCCCCATCGGTTTACCGATCATGATACGCAACAAGCCTTTGATCGTAATAACCGCACTGCGTAGAATGTCTTCAACAGAGGTCTCTTCGCCTTTTGGTCGCGGGAGATCGAAGGGGTTAATGCGCGCTTCACTCGACAGCGATACATTCACATACGTACCGCCGACAGCATCAGACAGCTGGCGATATTCCATTTCCGGGTCAATAACAATCACGTCCGTGCCCATCATCATGGAGCGGAGGATTTCGAGTTTAACGCAATAGCTCTTACCCGCACCAGACGTAGCGAAAACAATCGAGTTCGCATTTTGGAGCGAGAAACGATCGAACAAAATCAACGAGTTGTTGTGGCGGTTAATGCCGTAAAGAATGCCGTTATCGCTCGACACGTCAGACGAGATGAACGGAAACGAGCTCGCGATAGGCGAGGTGTTCATGTTAAACGGAATCTGCAGTTCGTCATTACAGAGTGGCAGCGTCGAGTTGAAACCTTGTTCAGCCTGGTACAGCCCACGCTTAGAGTAGATAAGTTTGCCGCCGAAAATAGCCTCGATCTCCTCGGTTCTCTTGTCGAGGTTCTCCTTAGTATCCGAATACATGGTCACGTAAAAAGCAAATTGGAAAAAGTGTTCAATACCCTGCGTTAAGTCGTCACGCAGTTGCTCTACGTCGCGCAACGCCGTCTCCTGAATAGGATCACGGGGCTTGCCGGTTTCATTATCGGACACGATCTGCGATTCGATCTGACCTACTTTATCGCGCAGTTGTTTCAAAATAACTTCGGCTTTCACTGGGTACACAAACATGCCGATGTCGATCGTCCCCTTAAAGTTAATGATCGGCGCGCCCCAGCCGATACCAACGTATCGAGGATATGTGGTAACAAAGAGGGTTCGACAAAATCTGTCGCCCACTACTAGGTACGTCGATTGGACTTCGAAAGCCGCTGGCGCAATTAGATCACGAACGCTAACTGTGCCTCGCCTAAAAGACCGCTCTTCCTCAAGAGTAGCCCGCTCATCAGCCGACTTCATTTCTTGGGGCGAAAGCTTGCGAGCTGTTTTGACCGCGCTCGTGGGCTGGCGTTTTAGATCCTCTACGTTAAAAGCCATATTAGAAGCGGGTGTCTACCTGCAATTTATCAATCGGCGCCAACTTTTGTTCTTCAGAAGCACCAGGGTTGTACGAATTGTAGTAGAGCTCGATCAATCCCTGCGTATCCAACTGAACTACCTGAAGTCCCATGCTCTGCAAACCGCCGGCAATATTTCCCACGCGTTGGTTCAACACATCTTTGCGATCCTTAAACTGTTTATTGTTCAGCTTCAAGATGGCGGCTGGAGAAATGGCTGCTTGCAATTTCTGCATAAAACCGCTCTTCTTGCCGGCTTCCAGCGGGTCATACGGAATAATGCAAAAGAATCGCTTCTGCATGATTTCGCCGAGCTCAACCAGCTCCGTCACGAACGACATGTAATCCCTAATCTGGCCGCGCAAAAGTTCATTAGTAATAGTCTCCTCCTGGGACTTCATTTTCATCATGTACGCGTCCACGTTCATCTTGCGCGACTGGATACAAATCTGGATTGGATGTTCGAGCCCATTCAAGAACTGCATGTAGCCCTGAATGGTGGCCTGCTGTTCATCTTCGCTCTTAAGCGCGAAGTTAATGCTCGACACCAGTAGAACCGCACGCAGAGTGCCATCTTTCATAACCACCGCGTCTTCCCTGATTTCCGCAATATCAAGAAACCGCTGGGTTGGCGGACCCACTTTTGGTTTTGCGAGTTTATTGACCGATGTTGCCATAAGACGCTACTCATCTCCCGAATAAACTCCGCCGGTATTCACCACCAACGTCAGTTCAGACAGACGCGATCCTTCGAGCGGAGCCTTTCTGATTTTTGATTCGACCGGAGGTGGGGCTTCTTGGAGCATCAACACTTTAAGTTCACCGTCAGACAAAGTTTTATCCCAGACGCGCTTACCAGGGCGCCGGATAGTCTGGATGACGTTAATCACAATCACGTGAAAAGGCTGGCCGTTTACTTTGCCAAAGGCGAATATACCGCCAAGCGCACTCGTGGGTAGCGCAGTGGCAATCAAGAACGGAATGTTATTGGCGAAAAGCCGGTAAAAAACAAAGTCTACCAGCACTACCACTAACATAATAATAAACTGCCGAGCCGTAATCGGGCCGATGATCCTTGGTTCGATATCAAGAAATTGCGGAACAACAAATTGATTCCTCGGCATGCGTATATTCTACCATCAAAAACGTAACTTCGCGTTCAGTCCTATAATAGCCTTAATCTCCGCCGGACTCAGACAATCTTTCTTTTCTTTGCGGCGCTTACTACAAACGTCCGGAATAGACATGCTATTTGATAAAGCTTCTTCGGAAATCTCCAAATACATCTGGTTGAGCGGACTCTTGCGCCAAGCATTAATGCCATTGACTCTCTCCTCGTAGCCAGTAGCTAAGAGCGCTGTCAACAAATCCTCCACCTTCCTTGCCCCTTCAGCCGGGTCGCTCGACATGCGGCGGAATTCGATAGTCGACAAGTTCTTGATTTGGTCGACCGGGCCCATTAGCCGAGAAGCAGCCACCACGTCCGTCAGTTTCCTATCCACGGCCTTCGGCGCCACACTGCCCACGGTCAACTCCGCCTTAGCTGGTCTAGGTTTTAATGGAATAATCTTCTTCTCTGCCGGCGCCTGCGTGTCACGAGCAGCCGAAACCCTGGCTCCCGGCATGATTGGCGACACCGAATCCTCCGGCTGTGTCTTCGTCACCTCTGCGAACTTTTGATCCATTGCGACTGATTCTTGCGAATCAGTTATTGCGGGGTTTAAAACCCCGCCTTTTTCGATCTTCTTTTCGCCGTCATATTGTTTCTTCCCCATCGCCAGCGCTTCCAAAACAACCCGCAGATCAGCACCTTCTAGTTTATATTCTTGCTCCATGATATCCCTGGTCTGTCCCGGTTCACGCACACCGCGGATATTTTTTTCGACGAGCGCCCTAAACTTCTCGAGCGGAATATTCTTAGCGAGCACGATCTCCTTCGCTGCATCGAGTGTTGCGTCAACTGCCATCTTCAATCGATCCATCGTCACCGGAACTTCAGCCGCTAATGCTGTCGATGGGGCGATTTCGACGGCTTGCGATGGCGCATCCGGAGTCACCGCGGGGTTTAAAACCCCGCCTTCTTCCGGCTCCTCCGTCGCCTTCTCCGCCTTCTCCCTCTCCGCTTCCAGCTTCTTCCAATCTTCTTCTGACACAATTTCAATATACGGCGCTTCGCGTTCTACTTCAGCAAGCAAGGCATCCACTTTTTCTTTAGACAGTGCAAGTCCGCCGATAGTTAATGGCCGGCCAAAAAAGGTCTTCAGCGCCTCGGCGTCCTTCTCCCCCTTCACACGCCCCTCAATGAGCAGGCCGAGACGTTTAACGAGCACATCAGAAAACCCAAGACCCGCGGCCTCGTCCATTCTTTTAGACCACAGAAAGGCAGAAATTTTCTCTTTGCCGATTGGTCTAGCTGGATGGTCTTCAACCTTTCCACCCCAAGCAATAATCTGTTCGCGAATCCCCGGAACGAAAGATTCAAGCGGCAAAATTCGATAGCCAAAAATATCCGCCGAAATCTTCTTAGACGTCGCCTCATCCTTACCAAAGGCCTGACCGATAATTCCCGGAACCTCGGCCATGGGCAACGTTCCATCAATAACCGCGTTACACAAATCAAGAAACTCCGGCGCCCGCTCAGTTGGTAATTCATTCTTTGCCGCTACATCCCTAAACTCAGCAAGGACCTTGCCATCAAAGAGAAAAGACCGGACTGGTGGTATTTTGAGAAGGTCAACAATTGCCATACGGCGCGATACTCACGATTACGGCAAGGTCCGAAGAGTGGTCTGGATCTGATCGTGTAAATCATCAATACGTTTACGTTCATCGATACCCTTTGGCTCTGTAGGAGCGGCCCCCTGCATGGCTCGAGTATGTTCGATGGCAACTGCCTTGCCCAAAATCTCTAATCGCTGTCTTAGATCAGTACGAGTTGTCCCTTCTGACTTACCTATTTGACCGGCTAATTTATCTACATCGGGCGCTTTATATTTTCCATCTGCTCCCTGAGCCAACTTTGTATTCTCGACCACTACTCTAGTTACAGCGTTAGACTTGGTAGCGTCCTTAATTGCTGGCTCTAAGTATTTCACATTTCCGACATCAGCCTTAATGAGCTGAGCCGTGTAGGCACGATCTTCCTTTGTGAAAGTTGGTGTTTCTGAATCCAGTCTTACGCCTGGAAGCACCTCAGCCAAAGGCTTACCGGCTCTAAGCAGCATGCCATGCGCGACGGTTGCGTCCTCATCGCTGATATTCTTAGTGGCCTTCATGTTGCTGACAGAAGTGGCAAATGCATCACGAGCTTCCGTCCCCATGTACTCCTCCTTCACCTGCTCGTCAGCACGAATAACGCCACGCGTAAGCTCAAATCTTTGAGCTGTATCAGCGCCTGTAAAATCAGTAGGCTTGATCTCGGCTAATGTCACCTTTCCGCTCGACAAAGCGCTCGTAATGACCGGTGCTTTCTGTTTAGAAACAACATTATTTACAAATTCGCGTCTGACTGGGTTGTCCGTCACTACAGAAGGATCGAATGAACCAGCCCCGAGGTTATCAACATTAACTTTCGCGCCGACAAGTGCCTGTGCTAGCTGGTTACCCTTGGCGCCCTGGAAGTCCTCAGTTCTAACATCTGCAACGTTTATGCGTTTATCATCAAATGCTTCCTTAAGCGCATCCGGTCCAGCCGTAGCTTTCAACTGAGTAAATACCTCGGCTGTTTTAGCGGTATTGGCCTGGGCTTTATTCTCTTCGGTCAAACGACCCTTATACTTACCGGCCGCAAAACGATCAAGATAAGACACGTCCTTGTCCTTAACGCTTCTATCCTTTTCGGAAGCAAGGACCTCAAGAACTCCCGGATCCTTCAAGGCAGTATCGCTCACCTTAGAAGCCTGGAAGTCATCGGATTTCACAAACTTCTTAACTGCCTCCTTATCAAGAGTGCCATCCGACTTCTTCATCAAATGTAGATTCTCGCTCTGTGTCTTGTAGAACGTGTCCTTCTCCTTATCGTCGAGTCTTCCCTTCGATTCGTCTTCACGTTGAGTATTCATGGCCATGGTCAACAAGCTATCGCGATCCTCGTCGGAAACACCAAGATGCGCTGCTTCCTCTCGAAGTTTCTTATTAGCACTGTATTCAGCAATAAGAGCCCGGTCAGCTTCAGGTGAACCGAGACCAGAATTGCCACCCTTCGTAAGCATCTGTAGAGCAGAAACTTGATTCGCTCCACTCATGCCACGGACACGGTCAGTCGCAGCTTTTCTGCGAGCGCCACGTTCATGTTCGCCGGCCAATTCTAGTTTTCCACCAGCCCCAGTAATTGCTTGTCCGGCGTATGCCGCTCCAGGAAGACTAGAAAGCCCAACTCTTTGTCCGGCTCCAATAATCCCCTGTCCAATAGATTCGCGAATACTACTAGATCCCTTCGGGGCATAGCGGGTATCGATCTCACTTCCTACATATCCACCGGCTCTACGAGCGGCCGTAAATGGCATGGTCAAAGCTCCACCCACAACTTTTCTGCCCATACCTTCATTAATAACTTGAGAGGCTAGACCGCCAACTTTAGAGGCTTGTTCACCGGCTACTTGCATGCCGACGGTGAGTAAGATTAGAGCCAGAAGAAGACTGGTAATGTGACTGGAATCAAGTGCGGCTACGGAGAAATAGGTATCACCGGCAGGAGCCGGGGTGAAGCCTTCGCTGGCGGAAATAGACCCGCTAGATGAGGCGGCCAGCGCCAACCAGAGGAAGAACGTAAGAATGGGTCCCATCATGAGTGCGCCGGTAAACTTGCCCCACCATTGGCCGGCAGATTGTTCGGCGCCGTGGAAGATGCCCTTGATACCTCCCAGGAAAAAAGCCATGGGAGAGAGAATAACCAAGATCCACAGGAGAACAATACGATAGAGGAAAGCTAGCGCGAGCAAGAACAAAATAGCGGCGATTGAACCGTAGAGAGGGATCTGCAAAAAAGCCGCGATGAATTGCGAGAAAGGCGTGATGCCTTCGCCGGAAGTGATTGAAGCCTGAATAGCGGCCTCCTGCATTTTGCCAAAATCATTCAGCTGGAACATTTGGGTAAAGTTACCCGCCGCGATATCTAGCAAAGCATTCACAAAAGTAAACATGATGACCTGGCTGATATCAATCAAGAGTCCACAAATAGTCCGGCTGAAGTTCATGAGCACAACGGCAATGAACAGCTGTGGCAGCTGCTGTTCCCAGTGCGCCCGATGGTTACCAACAATAGTGAAGATAGCTATAAAAATCAGGGCCACGATGACAAACATGTTCATCACGTCACGCACCAGTGACCAGCCGAGGCCAATGATTGGGCTGGTAGAAAAAGAGTTGTAGTTTAAAATTGGAACAATGATGACTTCAATTAACAGTAGGATCAATTTTCCTAAGCCAAGAACAATATAGTTAAGAATCCAAGTAAGAGTTGTAATGATCATGTTGCCCAGCGCCGTGGCTCCCAAAACCGTATTTTCGCCGGTTGCAAAAACAGGGTACACCTGACCAAAAATAGCGCTCACCGATACAAAAACAACAATCACCAAAGAGATCGTCCCTTGGTGACGAGAAAAAAACTGCAATCCTTTCCGCAAAAGCGGTCGTAAGTCCATAACATGCAGATTATAACACGAGAGAAAGAATGGAGGCGCCCGTATTTCCACGAGCGCCCCAAGAGTTTCTACGGAATTTCGAGTTCAAGCTGACACCCCGCACTGTTCGGATCAGCAACAGCGCGAGTCGTGACCGACTGACCGTTGACCTTGGCGTCGATAATCCCCTGGATCGTTCCGGGAGGAAATGGTGCCAGACATGACCAGGACTCAACGCTCCCAATGCCGTAGGCCACGGAGAAGCGGAGCTTGTCGCCGGGCTTAGCATCAGAACGGCTATAGTCGAGCGAACTCGAGCTGTGCGCATCTGCCAGAACCGAATTCCAGTCAGTCACTTGCCCGGACGAGTAGGTCCAGATGCCGGCAACGGTGAGCCAGTCGGCGCGGACTTGGCCGGGAGTGGTCCAGCGGAGCTGGAACGCTTCCCCTTCCACCGCCGCAGCTGTGTCATCACCTGAGTCCGTTCCTTCGGACACACCCGATCCCGAATCTTCATCGCCTTGCTGTTCATGGTCTACCTCCTCGGAGTGAGCGCACTCCGTGATGTCGTTTTTGGTGATGCAGAACATGTCTGTCTGACAGTTTCCCTTGGCTTTCACGTTCGTGGCGAGTTCGTCGCCGGTCACCGGAATGATGTCCCGCTCGCCGAACCCGAGGAGGAGGAACGTATCCCAGTCCGCGATCGGCATGGCTACGCCCTCATCCATGATGTACACGTCGGGTTTCCCGACCTGGCTCAAGAGCGCCCCGTCGCGGTAAGTGGCTCGTCCCGCGTTCGGGTACAGGCTGATGCCCGCGTCACTTCCGTGATCGATGTCGTCGTAGGAGCTGGCTCGGATGCCATAGCTGGCGAGCAAACCCGCAGTGCCCGTTTCATCCACGCGGAACCGCTGGCGCTCGGGATCGGTCGATTCGCCGATCAAAAGCCAGGCGTCATCGTGCGAATCACGGAGCGCGCTGACGTGGCTGGCGCTGAACTCGGCCACGGTCTCGCCGTAGCACTCGAGCTCCTCCGGAGACACGAGCACGACATCCGCGAAGTTGAGTCCGCGCGACAAGAAGGCGCCCTCGTTCATGAAGGCCAGGAGGCCGTTGCCAGAAGTGCGTTCATAGACGAGCGAGTCCCCCGCCTGCTTGAGCAGACTGCCCACCGGATGCCAGTGCGCAGTCGACAGTTCCGACTGGTACACGTGGCCGCCCGAGAGCGAGCAAACGGCGTCCGTGGTCATCACTTCCACCTCGTTTCCACTCGCGAGGTCAACTGCTCGGAGCTTGAGCCCCGAGAGACTGGCGCCCACGTCCGCCGGCTTCTGGGCATTGCCCGAGTGCCGGCCGAAGTGCACGTGATCGCCGGTGGAAGCCCCGGTGGTTCCTTCGAACCCCAGGATCTGCCCCGCCGTCACGTCCGTACCGTTGCCCACGAACACGTCCTCCAGATGGCCCATAAGCAGATACGTACCGTCATGCAGATCCAGATTCACGTGCCGGCCGAAGCCGTGCGAACCGTCATCATGCACATAGGCCGTGCCGTTCATGGGCGCGTAGACCAGGTCATTCTGGTCATTCGGCGTATCGAGGTCGAGGTCGTACTTCGTGCTCGTGTACTTGTGCGAGTACGAACCGTTCGCGCCCTGGACACACCGCGCCTGATACCCGGCTGAGAATGGCAAGTCCGCCACAATGGCATCCGTGCCGCCGCCCTCGCCATCCGGCGGATTGACGACACGATCGAACTGGCATTCCTGGCCACAACAGCCGTGAAGGAAGAACGAAACCAAGAAGAACACGGGAACTTTCGGATCCATTGGATCCTCCAAACGTGATTGGGGAAGATTATTCCGCCCCGAACGTCATGGGAGTAACGGTGACGTTCGGAGGGAGTAATCACTGACCCGGTTTGATACTCTTGGGAATTTGCATTGATCGAGAACGGAAATGGAGTCAAACTCCCCAGTTAAAACTCCATTTCCGGCAATGTGCTACCAGTTCGCGGCTGTGTTTCCATGGCGCCCTTCCCTTTTGTTCAGTCAGGGCGCGAGAGATTGTCAGCTGCGAGGTTGCTAGGTGGCCGCCTAGCGTGGAACGTCCTAAAGACATTTCACCCCGAATCAAAAACGCGCTCAACGCGCGCCTGGCCAATACTTGTCGGTGACCGCCGACATCATCAAACAATCCTGAGTTCTGCTATGAAAATAGCCTGCCGGTGATGACCGACAGATACTGGGGATAAGAAAAGAAAAAGCCCCGAGCAGTGGCTCGAGGCGTTTACGAAATACTTCTTACAACGGATCTTGATAGACCCAGCCCAGAAAAAAGCGCAGACCAATAGCAACAAACATCCAAACCACTAACCAAACAACCGCAAACGCAAACTGTCCTCTCGTCGCATCGCGCTCCGTCATCATGGGGACGCTTGCAGCAATCAATCCAATGATCATTGCCGGAATGTACCAACGCCATCCGAGCGGATCTGGAGGAATATTTGTGGGAACAATCATCAAAACACCTCTTGTTGCAAAAACAACATACCGTAATGAAGAATTAAATAGTAGCGCATTATCAAGTCTTCTCTATTTATAGCTAATATTAGCATATTTATTGACTATTTTGGTTGACAGAAACCCAGTTTTGTGCTATCATGGAATGTTTGAAAACGTTTACACATAGGAGTCAACAATGTCTCTCACGAACCTTATCGTCGCCTACCCGTTCGGCCTCATCGGCTGCGGACTGTCGCTGCTCTACACCGTTTACGGCATTCCCGTTCAGATGTACCGCATCTGGAAAGTGAAGAGCGTAAAGGAAATCCCCGCCTCGCCTCAGTGGATTGGCCTCACGATCGCCTTTCACATCGGCATCCAACAATATCTGCAGGGCAACGATGGCCTTGCAACCGCCATGCTCGCAAACTTCATCGGAACCGGACTCGTCCTGTGCCAGATCCGCTACTACCGGTAGCAACCGCCGCCGGCCACGCCGCACCTCTCATAGGTGCGGTTTTGTTTTGCGTTGACGAAACAGCAATGAAACGCTAGTCTCAGCATGGAGGTTCCAATGTCCGTCTGTCTCTTTTGTTCATTCGTGGCAGGAGAAATACCTTGTCACCGCGTGTGGGAAGATGAAGGTCACCTAGCATTCCTGACCATCTTCCCGAACACTCCGGGTTTCACCGTAGTGATCCCGAAGGTGCATCGTTCGAGCTACGCGTTTGACCTGCCGACTGAAGAGCTATCAGCCCTGGTCGCCGCAGCAAAAACCGTCGCCAAGCTGATCGATCGCGCATTCGATGACGTCGGACGGACCGCGCTTATCTTTGAGGGGTTCGGCGTTGACCATGTACATGCCAAACTCATCCCGCTCCATGGGACGCGCATGGAGGAGTGGCGGCCGATTCTCTCCGCCTTGCACCCGTTCACCGAAAAGTACGAGGGCTTCATCACCACCCACGACGGCCCACGCGCCAGTGATGAAGAACTCGCCCGAATTGCCGATCGTATCCGAAACGCATGACCCCCTGGGGGGCTGCGTTTTTCCTTATCTAAATCCATCGTACAAAGATTGACCAAAACGTAAATTTACACTAAGGAAAGAGAACAAACTATGTCCCACATTCATAACATTGCCCGTGGACTGTGCGTAAAAAATGGAGCCGTTCTGCTCGCTTGGCACAAGGTGCAACAGTACTATTTCCTTCCGGGTGGCCACGTGGAGACCGGAGAATCCAGCGCAGCGGCTCTGGTCCGCGAATTCATGGAGGAACTGGGGATCGCCGTTACGTGTGGAGACTTCCTAGTCCTCTTTGAGCACGCGTGGAAGAATGGCGAACTCATACAACATGAACTGACTAGTGTCTTCATGGTCGACGACGTCAATCCGAATGCCCCGGTGCAGTCACGGATCGAGCACCTGGAATTCAAGTGGGTTCCGTTGACCGAACTCTCGGCCGTGAAATTCCTCCCGTCAGAATTGAAAGAAACGATCATGGATGCGGCCGCCGGAAGGTCCACTCCCCACTTCCTTTCTACCATGCGCTAGAGCCCGAATATCGGGCTAAAGCGACGAAACCACCCTTCAGGCAGCCTGCCTGGTGGGTGGATTTTTTAACAGCCTTTCTTGACTTTTCACTCTTTTTCTGCTAATCTCAGCTCACCAGCCGGGCAAGTGCCTGGTCGAAGTTTTCACAAAGTTTCACCAAGTAGGAGACGCCAATGCGCGCCAATATCACGGTTTCGTGCCTTGTTCTTTTCACCCTGTCCGCCTGCCACCCGTGCGAGGACTGTCAGGAAACGGATCCCGACTGCCAGGCCTGCGAAACGGGCGACACCGGCGGCGATACGTCCGTTCATGGCTTTGCCCACATCACGGCCGTGGCCTACCGACTGGGTGTGGCCACGACGGATTCCCTGATCCGCCTCGTGGGCGACATCAAGCAGTACAGCCTCACGAGCGGTGGTGCCGAGGACATCGACGCCCCCGGCGACTACACCGCGGAGGTAGGCGACGTGGTCGCTCCGTTCACCTTCCCGGTGGACCAGAGCGGCAACGACTTCTGGGCCGCCCCGATCGTGCCCTTCGCCGTCCAGCTGAACGTCCCCGACACCATCCGCCTCGACGAGTTCAAGCTCTTCGAACCGGGAACGTACCGGTGCGGGTATGACATGTGGCGATACGATGAGGCGGCGGCCGATCACAAGGGTGTCTTCATTCGCCACACCGACCTCGACGATCAGCACATCGAGGTTGGCCACGACGGCAAGGTATGGGTACAGGGAAGCAATCCCATGATGGACGTCAACGGCGACGATGACGACTACATGCAGGTGGAAGGCGATCATTTCGTCCTCCATCTCGAAGGGTTCTCCTCAAGCTGGGGAATCGTGATCACAGCCAGTTCCATCAACAAGACCTCCTTCACCGAAACGACGGAGGCGGCTGCGGACAACAACGTCGCCGAGATGTCCTGCGTCAAGCGCTGACCGCGTCCGTTCGGTGACAACACGAGTCCTTCCATTTTCGAGAGAAAAATGGCAGGGCTCGTTCTTTTTTATCCCCACCCATTTTCCATCTCCACAGAAAACATGGTGCAATATATTTACCTCCCCAGGCGTAAATGTCCGACGCATATCGGTCAAACACATGGGGTTTTATGTTTAATCGGAGATCAATTCGATTGCGTCACCACGACTATACGGAATCAAATACATATTTCGTCACGATCTGCACTGATAAAATGCGCGAATTATTCGGCACCGTGATCCACTCTGAGATGGTATTAAATGATTTTGGAAAAATCGCCCACGATGAATGGAGAAATACACCAATCATTCGCCCATACGTGATTCTGGATGAATTTATCATCATGCCAAATCATATTCATGGAATAATCGATATCGGGCCGCGGAAAAAGGGCATGGCAGCGCCATGCCCCTACACCGGACCCGAATCGATGGTGGCCGCGCCACGCACATTCGGCCATCCGCAATCGCATTCATTGGGATCCATCATCGGATCCATCAAATCCGCCATCTCCAAAAGGATCCGAAATTCGGCGTACGGGCATGGCGGTGCCATGCCCGTTGCCTTGCCCTCTAGCCCAACCTTGCCTCCAAAAATCTGGCACACAAATTATTACGAAAATATCGTACGGAAATATGGGGCAATTGATCGTATTCGCAAATACATCAGAGAAAACCCCGCCAAGTGGGAACGTGATAGAAATAATCCCAATCCTCACCCGGTGATCAGCTAAATACAAAATCCCCCTCACCTTTCAGTGGGGGGATTTTATTTATGGCTTCACGATCACCTGTCCGTCGTAGTAGACCCATGGGTCAATGGCGGGATTATTGAAGGGATAATTTAGATAAGCGCATTCACTTCCCGTGACACTAGCATCCCCCAAACTCATCCCAAAACATCCACCGTTTGAAGCACCGATCGAAGTCGTGTTACGCGTGTTCGTATCCGCGCACACGCCTGCGCACCATCCCCAGTTATCTCTTATGTGCACTCTCGGTTGGTAGACGCACGAGGCCTCTGCTGTTCCTCTACCGGTCACACATGGCGAGACTGTGTTTCTGCCGTTTGCATCAAGCGTGCCGCAAGCTGGCGCGGAAAGAACGGTTTCCGTAGAACACGTATAGATGTGGCTATAGGTAATGTAATTAGGATCACAGCTCTCCGCAGTCATGCCCCATTCTGAATTCTTGTCACACAGACTAATGTCACCGCCCGACTGGAGACCACGGTGGTTCTTGTAGAAGTTATCGTCTGAAGAGGAACCAGACACATTCTCTCCGTCTCCCCAGTCCATAATTACTCGGCGCAGTGGCAGCTGGTTCTTATCCGCCGCCGCATAGAATTTTACGCTGGCCCGCAAGAAGTCCGAGCTCGAGATATCACCTGTGTTCTGGTCGTTAACAGTAATTTGATCCACCGGTCCTTCTTCACACTCGGAACCCTTACAAGTGGTCGGATCAATAGCCCAAATCTTTGGGGAGTGTCCCTGCGTGGCCCGGACATCCCATTCGTCTTTAGCGGCAGTATTAATCGTAGTGATAGGCTGAGTGACAAGATTCTTCGTACCTGTGGTATAGGATTCAGAGTACGTAATCCTACCCAAACTCTTGGCGAATATTTGGGACAGCAAATCTTTCACTCCCTGTGCAAGCACGCCTACTTCCGAGAAGGCGGTTTGAGATGCCCACTCGGAGATAGAAACTCCTGTGGAAGCCCCGTTCGGGGCAGATAGATTAGCGCTCAGGTCTGTGTAGGCGAGAGCTTCAGCCTTGTTAATATCAGGTGTTAAGTCGCTAGCGGTGTAGTCACTCGGTGAACAAGTAAATGCACCCGGTGTGCCTCCTTGTGGCTCAACATATCCATTAACTCCTGGAGGTCCGTCTGCTCCTATCTTTGTACACTGCGCCGGAATAGCTGGGTAACCGCGTGACTTCATCTCTGAAAAGACAGGCGTCGCGCCAAATGCTCGAAGCTTGATAGATGGAGTGAAAGCGAAGTTTGGCCAAGCAGAACCGACGGTCAATGCATACGCAGCGGCTGAATTATTCAGCCTGTCTGTCCAAGGAGCACCGCCTAACGTAGAAATATCCTGTACCTGAGCCATTTGATTACAAGCAACATACGACTGATAACGCGACTGATAAGCCCTCCAACCTTTTCTATCCGTCGTGCCAACCAATCCCTCAACGGATAGCCCGAAGGTAGATGCTACCTTTCCAAAGGATCTTGGACCATCCGAAGCGTCACTGGAAACATCAAACCTCTGAAATTCCCGTCCCTTAATTACACAGTTGTTAACAGCTGCCTCGATCTTATCGAAGTTTTCAGTAGTTTCTACCCAATACAACTCAAATGTATATCCTCCACGGTTTTTTGGGGTCTGCCGAGTCATCGGCGCGACACCTTGAATCGTCGAAGACGAGCATGATGTGCCTGAATCTGCGTTCCTAGAACCGATTGGCACACAAACATACGGACAACTGTTGTTTGCATCCCAGCATTTCTTAGTCTGACCGGTTGAGTTGCCGTCACCGAATGGACCGACTACACCATATGTTCCAGGAGGACATGTGGTGCCAACGTTGATACACCGCTGTTGGACAGAACCACTCGCTTCACGTTCAACACATCCCTCGCCCGTGTATACATCTGCGTAAAGCTTCATCGAACTGCAATAGTTCGCCTCCTGGCTGAAGCCAGCTTCTACGTTCTTACCGTAAAGATCTGAACTGCCGGCCAGCTGGTCAACTGGCAGCCAAGTAATACAGGCGTTCTGATCGCGGTCGCCGTTAACGTTGATTGAGCCATCGCGCTCCAAACAGTAGCCGTCCATGCCAAGGAGGACGTCTTCGCGACTTGCTTTGGAGCATGAGCCGGGGTTGTTTGTTTGATCGTCAGAGCAAGCTGCGTCGTTTTCACAGGCCGCGCCTTTATGCGTGCCAGTAGCACAGACGCCAATGCTGTTAGGGACGTAATTCTTAGAGAAGTAGCGCGATTGACCGCCCTCGCCATAAGTTACTTTTTTATAGCTACATAAACAGTCTTCACCGTAAGCACAGAAACTGGCGTGTTCAAAACCGCTCCGCGTGTCATACGGAAGGTCATCAATAGTTGGTGTCTCACCGGTGTCTACCTTTGTCTGGTCAGTAGTATCAAGCCAGGTTTCGACTATATCAGAAGAGAAAGGGCTAGTTGTTTCAGGGTAGGCTCGACATGATTTTCCTTCTGTTGTACCGAACTCAAAAGGTGATCCGTTAGGCGCCAAGAGACATTGTTTATTGATACAGGTTCCGCTCTTAAGACCAACGGAAGCCGAGAAAATCTGGCCGAGACCGCACGGCAATTCAGGCTTCATGCGAGTTGGTGGCCGGTATACCACCTGGCCTGAGGTTGCGCTATCAGTTACCACCTTATCACCACGCTGTGAACAAACCTCACTAATACACACGGTGCCAGCGCCGGGACAGTCCGAATTGGTAACACAGTCTTTCCCTGGCTGCGGCACGTAACACCGTCCTACCACGCAAGCGCCGCCGGAATTGCCACAGTTATCCTGAGTAGAGCAAGCCGCGCCAGTGTTTTCACAGGTACCGACCGTGCAAGCAGCGCCATAGCTCTGTCCGCACACGCCGGCATTCAAGACCAAGCGGAAATCATTACTCACCTGAGGACCAGAACAGAGACCAGCACTGTAGGTGGGAGAAACACCACATTCGGTATCAACCGAACACGGCTTAGCGTTATTCGCCTCGAAAACTTCGTCAGAGATGTTTCGATTGTCATGTAGTCTGGTCAAATCGCAAGTGAATGGCAAGGCCACGTTGGCCTGTTTAAGGGCTTCAACTGGGAACAAATTAGGAATAGCCATGCCGGAGTATTCACTGCCGTACCAGGTGACGTCACGGGATGTATACCGATCGTTATCAAGAACCACTTTTGGATCTTCAAAATTCCATTTAGAACAGAAGGATGAACTGCCCTGGGCAGAATATTCAGTACAGAGAGCAATATCAGCACAAACTGTCTTATAGCTGTTAGTGCGCTCGTCCCAAACTGTCTGCGCGTCAGCACAAGAGAGCCATTCGGAACACTGACGGTTGCGGTTAACAGCCAAGACAGTGTTGGCGTCGTCTTTTAGGCGCGGCACGGTAGCGCCGGAAGCACAACTCGTAGCTTTTACCAGTTCGCCCTTTTCACTATTCACCGGCGCACAGTCCGCTGAGTTATAACAGGAAGAACCGTAAATATTGAGGGTACTGGCCTGGGCCGTCAAATCTTTCACCGCACTTTCTGCGTACACACAGCGCTTGGCACACAGGTCTACGCTAGCGCCTGACGGAGTGGTGATAGTGGTAGCGTTGCTATCGCAGTCGATCGGATCAACAAGCGAGAACGGCTGGGCATTAAACAGCGCGTCAGCGTGACGAGAAGACATTTCAGTGGCAGAACTGTTGGCATTTTTAGCGGACACTGAAGTGTCATTAAACAGGGCACAGCCGCCCTTGAGCGAAACCTTGCCATTACATTCCGTACCGGTGACTGATGATCGAGCTGAGCCAAGTGACGATGACAGCGTGAAGTACGGCGTGCCGTCAGAGTTAGCGTAAATTTCATTATCGCCAATAGCTAACGGATCCTGATACTCAGAACAAGAGTTGTACTGGTTGGCACAAGTACCCACCCAACCGGCATAGGCGGTATCACCATTCTTCCAAATGCCGGACTGATTCCCGCCAATTACATAGTTCGGCGAGTTGTAGCACAGCTCAGTCGTGCCAGTCTTGAACCAACCGTCATAGGACGTGGTGCCGACGGTCACGTTGGTCTTGTATTCACAGGTCCTATCGCCTGGATCCTTAAAGTAATATTGCGTACCACCAGTCCCGGTCCAAGCAGAACAGAAGAGAGCATTCTGGGTACAGAGAGTGGTGGAGTAGGCTGCTGGGTCATTCTTTAAGAAGATGGACTTAGCGCCGGTGGTAGCAGTTTTTGTCTGGTTGTAGTTAGGCTTGCCATATTCAGTGCAGCCCTTGGCGTCATCCGTACATTTTACAGAATCGTTCACCACTAAGAACACGTCTTTATCAGCCGGCGTGACGAGCGTCGATGGCACGTATTTGAGATGAGCTGGCAAATTTACCGGAGCTACATACCAGCTCAAGTTAAATGGACAGCTAGTAAAGCCGGTGCCAATAGTACAAAGGAGCGGGGTAGCCGTGTTGTAGACAGCACCGGTGGTGCCGTAATAACAAGCAGTAGCTGTCAAAGCAACTGACCCGTCAAGCGTGCCGCAGGTAGCATTATGAACTTCAGCATGAGGCGACTCGCTCTCCTGCGTCATGAAGAAGCTGGCACAACCAACCTTATCTTCCGCACAAAGCTTGCTAAAACTCTTAACATTTACCGTAGCTCCAGTCTGGGTAGAGTAAGCTTGGCAACCCAAGTAATACTGAGGAGCGGCCGTGCCGGTTGGCGTCTTATCACAAACCGCTGGGGTGACCCATGAGTTCTTAATCAACATGACCTTATCCTGACCCTCGCGGAGCACGATGTTGTCTACAAACACCGAACCAACTGGCACAAAGGCTAGCGCAGTCCCCACGCCAAACCTAGAATCATTCATGTTCAATGGGCCAAGCGAATATTGCTGCCAACCAGAAGTCAAAGCGACCGTACCGAAGTTTGCATCCAGAGCAGGCGCGCTAGTGGCCTGATAATCAAAGCCAGCGGCAAGATTGCCTGAGCCCTTCGCTAAGAAAGACAAGGTGTAAGTTTTACCGCTGAATAGTTGCCCCTGAAGTGCGCTGACTGTGGTCGCAAAAGCGGCGGAAGTTGAAATTGAGTGACCACCGGTAGCCAATGATTCGTTGCTCAAAACGAGCGAAGCTGGAACCGTTGAAGTCCACTTGGTTAGGTTGCCGTCTTCAATCAAATCTTGATACGCAACTCGACTATTACGACTACGACCACCAGTGTATTCTCGACAACCATTAGCTGTGGCAGGACAAGTCCGGCTCTCAGAAGTTAATCCGTTGTAGCGACAAGTACCGGCAGAAATATCGAAGAATCCGCCGGAAGCTACACAGGTAGACTGTCTGGAAAGCTCGTCGGCGCCGGCAATATCTGTCTTGCGGTAGTTAGCGCAAGCAGCATCGACCGTCACTGTATCTAACCAGGTTCGATAGTGAATAATACCGTTTGTGTCATAGAACTCTCGGCAGTCAGCGTTGCTAAAAATGTCCGCATGCGAGTTGCACGAAGCATCAGCCGCCCAATCGTAAGTATCACTACAAGTGATGCCAGAAACAGTCGAGGTCCAATGGGTACATGGGGCATCAGAAGGAGCCGTGTCAGTCGTGACCGGAGAAGTGTTCGAGTAATCGCGCGGCGTTGGGCCAAGATTTGACTCGAGGAGTGTCCACGTTTTCAGCTGATAACCAGCGTTATCAGAACCTTCCCACGTGTAGAACGTAGCCGCTTTGTCATCCTGCGTGTTAGCTTCCGCCTGGGCCGGTGTCACACAAGCACGAACGTAAGTGAAATAGGCCTTGCTCTCATCAGCTAGATTAGTAAACTCATCGCAACCAGCATTCTGGGCAGTACAAGTCTTAGCCGAAGCCGGAATAAAATGTAATGGGAAAAGGCCATTCGGCTCATACCGCGTAGCTTCTTGCTTGTAAGTATCGTAGCCTACGCAAATAGCAGGACAGAAATCTAACTCGCTAATCACCCCCGTAACTGCTGGATCTCCATTCGCTGGAGTGTAGGCGCTACAACCGTTGTCATTTTCGCCACAAACTTTAGCGTACTTGGCACATTCCACGGAGTCTGTCGCGGCTCCCGTACATCCAAGATATGACGGAGGAACCTTAACCACCTCTTTGGCCAATGTGGTCGAGGAATATCCGTCATGGAAGTTAGTCGCGAGCGGTCCCTGCTCGACCTGGACGTCATCGATCCAAGCCTGACCAGGCATCAGGTCAACAAAGGCGAAAATTCTGGCCGCCGCGTTAGCCTGAATGGGCGAAGTAAAAGTACAGCTAAAACGCTCGTAGGTAGTGCCGGTTGGCTGACCAGTCAAAACCACAGCATCCATCTTTCCGTCATTGTTGCCATCTTTAAAATCACAGGAGATGGCGTTAGCACTCGCCGACTTGCTGGTTCCTCCAAGGTCAACCGACGGCGGAACAGCCGATCCATCGTCAACTCCAAAGCCAATATAGAGCTGTCCTTTATCCGTGCTGCCAGCAGCCGTCTGTCGGGCATAGAAAGACATGGTGTAGAAACGGCTCTGAGAGAACTCCACTCCCGGTTCATAAACAATTCCCGCTCCGGTCTTGATGGCATTAGAGCCTGAGCGCGACAACGTACCGGTTGTATCCCAAGTCGGCCCGGTGCTCGGCGAGAAATACCAGCCGTCAGGCAACGTGTTGTTATCTGTATTGGCCTCAAGACTTGGGTTAACCAGCATGTTCAAACTCAAATTCTTGTCCCTAATAACTAGTTCCTTACAGCCCCCGTTCTCAGCCTCACACTTTTCAACTTTGCCAGTGTAGTAAGTTCGGTTCTTAAAGGCGTTAGCGTCTGCATCAGCAGTGGCTACGCTTGAAATGATTGGATAACTAAAGGTCCCGGTAGAATCCTTCGTCTTATTATTCACGTACCACTGACACCCAGCATTATCCGCCGTACATGGGCCTGGATCAGTGGTGTTGCGCAAATAAGACGCGGTCTTCTCCGAGTTCTTGACCGTAATACAAGAAGCAAATTGTTTTGGACATGACTGTCCGCGGAACTGCCAGACATTTTCTTCACGCACACAATATCCGTAGCCGCCAGTACAATTTCCGTTTTCATCTTCCGCAATACAACTTGGCATGTCTACACACTCATCCTGACGCTCGTTGGAAGCATTGGAAGTCAAAAGCTGGCCATTCACGCTCGCCCGACACTGAGTTTGTGGATACTTGAGTACCCAGTTTGGATCAATCAACTTACACCATGGGTGATCCTTATTAGGCCGACCGGCCGAATCACAATCATTAAACCCGGCCACTACTTTGCGCAGAGTAACCGGATCATTAGCTGAATTGAACTCTGAATCGGCTGCAAACTCCCAACCAACAGACAGGACACGAGCCTTTCTTAGTTTAACCAAATTTGAATAACAATATCCGTAGGTAGAACAAAATGGGTCCTGATTTCTGGCATGGTCTGAACTTGGAATTAGCGGCCAATCGGACTTCAGGAGCCCGTCATCCATAGCCTCCTGCACAGTCATAGGCACTCCCGATGAAGCACGAGCGATAGCTGAGATAAATGAACTATCAGCTACACAGTTATACAATCCCCGGTTTGTTTGCGGGCATGAACTAAAATCTGCCAAGATGCTGTAGTTAGAAATCTGCAAAGGCGTGGCAGTGAAGATAGCCTTAAAACGTGCGCGTAAAGCGTCAGAGTTGCCCTGCGCAAAGGAACTTGGATCGAATGGATCTGTATTCTGCAGGGCCGGATCAACATCAAATAAACCCGTGTAGACTCGTTCGGAAAGTTTCGAAAGCAAAGTGTTAGTAAAAATACTGCCGGCGTGAATACCGACTTGCAATAACGCATCAGTATTTGCCAAAATACCAATCAACGCGTCTTTACCAATGTTCTTTTGAGCGGTGAAGGCGTTAGTCGTAGTGGTATCAATCATTTTGGCTGGCGTAGTCACCTGACCGGAAATAAAATCAGTTACAGATTTATAATCTCCGTTACTCAAACGTTGCTCAGCCTGCAAATTAGCCTCGGCGTAAGAAGAATTAATTACGTTCGAGGTCAGCGCTATTCCTACCGAAAATTCTGTCGTACTTGGGTCAAAGGAATCGGCTAATTTAGTTAAAATATGCTGATTTCTTGCATCTCCACCGCTGATTTGAGTTGATACATCAGCAATAAAGCCCTTCCAGTTTGAAACGACTTTATTCAACTCACATTTTGGCTTAACGTCAGCTGGCTTAAAGGCTGATTTGATTCCGAACTTAAACGACAGCAGCACGTTGGCGCTACCCGGAGCACACAAGTTAAAATTCTTAAGCACGCCTCCTGGTCCATTTATCTCGTCGCTCAACAAACCGATAGCTTCTCCGGCCGTAGCATCTGCCCAGTCTTTCTTAAAGGTCTTCCAAGGATGCTGATCTACCAGTGGAGTGCCACCAGGACCCGCCCCGCCCAGACGAACTGCGGCCTCATAAGCTGCCTTGTCTGCAGCAAAGGTCATCAGGTTAATCAAGTAAGTGACAATGGAGGTGGTGAGAGTATTTTTCGCGACTGCCTTCCCATTATCTACAACGCGGTTCGCAATATCCTGCGCGGTAAGATCAGGACTCACAGTGGCTAATTGAGCGGCAGCAACCTGAGGCAATGTCAACACGGAAACCAAAATACCCCCAATAAAGAGTTGCTTAACAATCTTGAAAGAGAGGGGAATTTTGAAATTTCTTTGCACAGTTTATGGGGTAGGCGTTAAAGTCGCTAGAAGCTCTAGATACAGTTTCTGGACATCGGCGTCTGCCATCGCGTTTATTTTCGTTGCCTCGGCACCGGAAGAAATGAGAGTCTCTCTAACCTTATCAATTGGCAAAGACTTCAGTTTCTCAATATCACCTGCTGTTAATGAACCGGAAGCCGCACTAGCAGAAAGCGAGGCGTCTCCCCCGACTCCAGTTGGTGGAACTGGTGCAACCGGAGCGGGAAATTGATCTGTAAAACTGCTCGCACTCGTATCCGGGACGAACGCCCCCGAGTCAGCCACACCAGCGGTACAGGTCGCCCCGGTCTTACAAAGAGGATCTGTGCCACTCGTAACCTCAGTCCTATCATCTATCCCATCCGAATCCGTGTCAGAAAGATACGGACTGGTGCCGTAGACGTTCTTTTCGTCATAGTCTGACAAACCGTCACTATCTGTATCCGCTGCCTTTGCCCTAGCAACTTCCGCCTGCGTAGCGCTGTCCCCAATAAGAAGCTGGGGACCAGTGTAGGTAATGATGAACGGCGCAGCTAAGTGATTCCAAACATAGAAGGCGCCTAAAATGACAGCACCTGCTCCACAAATTATAACAAAAATAAGGCCGACTTTTTGTTCTTTCCCCAACTCCGGCCGGGGCTCCTGCAAAACGAACCCTTGCTCATCCATACCGGATAATTATATCACGCTGAAACCGAGAATTCGTCTCCACTCTGAGCCATGCGAAGAGTCCGACCCTCAGAGGGGAAAGTCGGATCCTTCGCTCTCGCTCAGGATGGGGACAAGAAGCTAAGATCAATCCAATCTTTCAAACTCAACTCTTCAGCGCGGGCAAGGGGCGAATGGCCGAGTTCGACGAGTTTAGCCTTCACGGCTTCGCTCAAAAAAAGAGACGCTTCTGACAAATTTCTATGCAACTGCTTCCGGCGGTTCGCAAAACCGGCTTTAGCTACCTCGATAACTCGGAGGGGGTTCGGAACAAGGGGCGAAGGATGCGGCACAAGTTTCAAAACCATGGATTCTACCTTTGGCGGAGGAGAAAAGGCGCCCGGAGGAACTATACATACCCTTTCCACCTGTGCGTAAAGCTGAACGGCGACGGAGAGTACACCCGGGTTGATCCAAAGCATCCGCTCCCCTACTTCTTTCTGGAGCATAACAACCGAGCGTGTCGGCGGATTCTTCGACGTGAGCACGTTCATCAGGATAGCGTTGCCGGAGTTGTAGGGAAGATTTGAAACGAATGTCCAAGTTTTGGAGTTGTAAAGTTGTAAAGTTGTTGAGAAATCGTATTTCGCGGCGTCAGCCTTGATGATAGTTGCCTCTGGAAACTGAGCTGTTAGGCTAGGAATCAACTCGGCGTCAGCTTCGATCAAAACAAGCTTTGAGGAAATAGGAGCTAGACCCTTGGTCAACGCGCCAGTTCCCGGCCCGACTTCAACTACAAGATCGCCGGGTGCAATTTCTGCCGCGGCAATGATCTTATCAATGACCGACTGATCTTTTAAGAAATGCTGGCCGTACGATTTTTTCGCGAGTACCACAAAAGAGTCTGTTTAATGCCTTTCTTAAGTCCGGTCTTTGGCTTCCAAGCGAAAGTTTTCTTGAGCAAGCTATTTTTAAGTGACATACGTGCTACCGCGTCCCTAACTTCTGGTCTCCGTACAGCCTGAACATCAGACTTGGCTAAGTCCTTAACCAGATTAAACAGATCGCTCGTGGAAGTTTCTTTGCCTGTGCCCACGTTGAACACGCCGGACACGTTGCCCTCGCCGGCTTTAACTAAAGCCGAGACCACATCACCCACAAAGACATAGTCACGCGTAGTGGTACCGTCACCATTAACAAAGGGCGCTTCATGAGCTAAAAGTTTAGCAGTGAAGATAGCTATCGCTCCAGATTCTTTGCTGCCATCTTGGCGCGGGCCGTAGACGTTAGCGAACCGCAAAGCCACCGTCACCATTTGGTGTTCAGTGGTGTATGAGTCTAAATATTTTTCGCCGGTTAATTTAGAAATACCGTATGGGGTGCGAGGCCGTGGCGTATTTTTTTCGGTAATTGGCACCTTCTCCTGTACGCCGTAAACAGCACAGCTAGAGGCAAAAATAATCTTCTTCGCCCCGGCACGTTTGGCACTCTCAAAAACGTTAATTGAACCTAAAACATTATGATCCGCGTTCATGACGGGATCATTCACGCTGGCTCGGTCATCAATATGCGCCGCTAAGTGAAAAACAACTTCCGGCGAAATGTTCTTCACTATGCTCTCAAGATCCTTGTCCCGAATATCCTTGAGTACATATTGTGCCCGGCTGTTCTTTCTGTCCCCCGGCTCGGCCCAATCAATCACCGTTACCTCATGACCACCCTCAATAAGCGCATCAACGAGATGTGAACCAATAAATCCCGAGCCACCAGTTACGATTGTGCGCATATTTATTACGTTCTACTTTCTACCTTCTACTGATTTTCTCAGATACGCCTCCATAAACATCTTCAGTTCGCCGTTCAAGACACTCTCAGCCTCCACCGTTTCAATATCCGTCCGATGATCCTTCACCATTTTATACGGATGCAGAACGTAGGAGCGAATCTGGTTTCCCCAGGCAGCCGTCTTGTGCTCGCCCTTCACGTCCGAGAGTTTTGTTGCTCTAGCCTCCACCATGAGCTTATACAGGCGAGACTTGAGCACTTTCATGGCTGTATCTCGGTTCTGCAGCTGTGAACGTTCGTTCTGACAGGTAACGACGGTGTTCGTCGGAATGTGCGTGATACGCACGGCCGAGTAGGTAGTGTTCACACTCTGTCCACCCTTTCCGCCGGCCATGAACGTATCGATTCGCAAATCCTCGGGATCAAGCTCAATAGCCTTTTCGTCGACTTCACCGAACTCGGGAAGTACTTCGACCAAAGCAAAGGTAGTATGCCTCATTTTTTCAGCATCAAAAGGAGAAATGCGCACTAAGCGGTGCACGCCATGTTCGCTGCGGAGCCAGCCGTAAGCAAATCTGCCATGAATAGCGATCGTAATGCTCTTGAATCCCGCTTCTTCACCACGTGATTCATCGAGAACCTCCACCGTCCAGCCGTGTGCCTCAGCAAACTTGGAATACATGCGCAAAAGCATGGCGACCCAATCGTTCGCATCCGTTCCTCCTGCGCCAGCATGGAACGACAAGATGGCATTACGGGTATCGAACTCCCCCGACAGCAACATCTGAAACTCCATCTCCGAGAATTGCTTTTCAAGTTTTTCGAGTGTCTCATCCGCGGACTTCTTCATTGACTCGTCCCCTTCTGCTTCATTCAATTTCACGAGTTCGTCGAGCTCGGTCAAGTCTTTCTTAAAACCGTCCCACAGTTCCAGCTCCTTCTTCAGTTCGCTCCCCTCCTGCGAAATAGTGCGAGCCTGTTTCTGGTCATTCCAAAAACTCGCCTCGCCCATAATTCCCTCAATCTCTGCCGACCGCG
The DNA here is from genome assembly GCA_041659765.1 of Patescibacteria group bacterium. Lineage (NCBI taxonomy): Bacteria > Patescibacteria group bacterium. The sequence goes on from JBAZXR010000001.1 coordinate 698,963, forward strand.
CTCTCGTTTCTTCGAGTCGCAAAGCATCCCAGGCCTGTTGCAGCCGTTCTTCGAGCGCAGAAATGCGGTTATCCAAGTGGGACATGCCCCACAGCTTAAGCTAGCGCGGTCTTTTGTTCAAGCTTAACAATGCGTGTTTCGTGTTCTTCTATTTGAGGAATAATTCCGATATCTACGAGATTAGAGACATTCTCGATTATTCGCTTCTCCATCGCTTCCGCTTTCGCGTCCTGTCTGTTTTCTGAAGCGTGAATCTCGGATCGCATTTGATCTACGATAAGCTTCCCCTCCTCATGAACAGCCTCAACAATCAACTCCTTAAAATCATGTTTTAGTTCACTTTTAATTTCCTCTTTGTTCTGCTTAAATCGAGCGTCAAGGATTTCAATAGTCTCCTCTTTGTTCTGTTTGAACCGAGCATCCAAAAGTTCAACGGTTTCTTCCTTGCTCTGTTTGAACCGCGCGTCGAGGATTTCAATGAATTCCTGTTTGGAGAGTTCCATATATTCTTATTACACCATACTTTTTTCCAAAAATAAACGCCCTCAACGCCTGGTGGCTATGAAGGCGAAACGAGTGAAAAGTCGTCACGTGAACCAGTTGGATGCTCGCGCTACCTCGTCCCTTTTAACCTTAAGCAGGATCTGCCGATACCGCTCCTCACCCCAACGCTGCAGCCGCCGATCGATTTCGTCTTCGTCTGAGGATCCACCCTGAGCCTCGCGCTCAGTCATCGGGCCAAGCTGTAGGATTAGAATCTCCTCTTCAGTGAGTCCGGTGTCAGTCATGAAATCCCAAATCGCCCCAAGAAATGCAGACAACAAAAGCACCTCCCGATCAGGAGAGTGCGTTAGGGATAGACTTTTGTCAACGAAAAAGACGAGGCCTGCGCCCCGTCCATTTCTGAATCCAATAGCTCTACCTCTACACCCTTCCTAGCGTCAGGGTCTAATACATGTCGCCCATGCCTCCCGGAGCTCCGCCTGGTGCGGATCTCTCGTCCTTTGGAATCTCTGTGATAGCGGCCTCGGTCGTGATGATCATGACGGCTACTGATGCAGCGTTCTGCAGGGCTGAGCGAGTGACCTTGGCTGGGTCAACAATACCCATAGCGACCATGTCGCACATCTCGCCCGTAACGGCGTTCCAGCCCATGTTGCCGGAGGCGTTTTTTACGTGTTCAACCACTATACCGCCTTCTTTGCCGGCGTTCTCAGCAATCTGTCTGATGGGAGCTTCGAGTGCTTTGTCGAGAATATCGGCACCGAGCTTTTCGTCGCCAACCAAGTTCAAGCCCTTCAGCGCTTCTTTTGCGCGAATCAAGGCAACTCCACCTCCCGCGACGATTCCCTCTTCGATAGCAGCCTTTGTTGCCGCGACTGCGTCCTCGATGCGATGTTTCTTTTCTTTCATTTCGACTTCTGAAGCGGCACCTACTCGAATCACTGCTACACCACCGGACAGCTTGGCCATGCGCTCGCGCATCTTTTCTTTTTCGAAATCTGAAGTCGCTTGCTCGATCTGCATCTTAATAGCCGACACGCGGTCAGCGATCACCTGCTTGTTGCCAGCACCTTCAACAATTGTCGTCGTGTCTTTGGTCGACACCACACGGCGAGCCCGACCGAGAATTTCAAGTCCTGCGCCTTCAAGTTTCATGCCCTTGTCTGGTGAAATGCAGGTTGCTCCGGTGACTGCAGCGATATCTTCGAGCATGGCCTTGCGACGATCGCCATAAGCCGGGGCTTTCACGGCGAGTATGTTAAACGCACCGCGGAGCTTGTTCACGATGATAGTGGACAAAGCATCGCCCTCTACATCTTCCGCAATGATGACAAGGTCTTTCTTGCCGGTCTTGGCAATGCTTTCGAGGAGTGGCACGAGGTCCTGGATAGAGCTAATTTTCTGGTCAGTCACGAGCACTGGTACATCGCCATACTCAGCTTCCATGCGCTCAGCATTAGTCACCATGTAAGGCGTCACGTAGCCCTTATCGAACTGCATACCCTCCACGACGTCGACTTCGATACCGAAAGAGGTTCCTTCCTCAACGGTAATCACGCCGTCCTGGCCAACCTTGGCCATCGCTTCAGCGATCATGACACCGAGCTCGGCGTCATTCGCGGAAATGCTAGCCACCTGCTTAATGGCATCGCCAGCAACAGGCACAGAAATCTCCTTAATCTTCGCAACAATCGCCAAAACACCCTTCTCGATTCCTCGACGCAAAGCCTGGGGGTTCGCACCGGCAGTGACGACGCGCAAACCGTCTTCCACGATTGCCTGTGCGAGCACGGTAGCAGTCGTCGTACCATCACCGGCTACGTCGTTCGTCTTTGAAGCAACCTCTTTTACGAGTGTTGCGCCAAGGTTCTCGAGCTTATCTGCGAGTTCAATCTCCTTGGCAACAGTTACACCATCCTTCGTCACCATTGGCGCGCCAAAGCCGCGGTCGATAATGACGTTGCGACCTGTGGGACCGAGGGTGACCTTCACTGCGTTTGCGAGTTTATCGACACCGGCTTTAATCTTTGAACGAGCGTCTTCTTTGAAAGTAATGTTCTTTGGCATAAGTACAACAGATTAAAGTGTTAAAGCGTAAAGTATTAAAGCCATCCCGAAACTTTAATACTTTAAAACTTTACGTTTTACTCTTATTCGATCACCGCAATCAAATCATCAGCAGATACAACGAGCAGCTTCTTCTTCATCCCGTTCTCTTCAATTTCTACTTCTTCCTTTCCCCACTTCTTAAAAAGCACCTGGGCACCGACGACGAGGTCGATTGCTTGGCGAGCACCGTGATCTGTCAGCTTGCCGGGACCAATAGCGATCACCGTGCCGCGATCGGACTGCTCCTTCTCAGCCGTGTCCGGAATGATGATGCCGGAAGCGGTCTTAGTTTCCTTAAGAGCTGGCTCAACAATCACGTGATTCCCGAGAGGTCGCAATTTCATAGTTTGGTAAATAAATACGAAGCGATTTTGCTCTGTTAGCAGTCCAATGTCAAGTCTGCCAAATTGAAAAAGAAAAACCCTCTGAGCTCGGCGCAAAGAGGGTCACGGAGTCACGCGAGTGAAGGCACAGAACGATCTCTGTTTGAGCACCTTTCGGCCAATGTCTGAGTCTTCCTCCCAACGGAGATCGCCCTCACCCAGCACTACCTGGCCCAACTCTTTGACCAGAAAGGCTAACGGGTCAGCTCCGTCAAACACGCTCTCCACTGAAGCCGGCAACTTCAGAGGATATCTATACTCACCCTCGGCCGTACTCATCCACAGTCGCTTCCAGTTCGGCTGAAGCAGTCCCATGGCTACGTCACGAAATGAATCGGTGCGAATCCTTTTTGGACCCGGCAATCGCTTCACTCCCCAAAAAAGATGGTTCCGACCATCAATCACTAACCTATCCCCAGGCCCGAGCGGCACCGGCAACCACATGCCATCCTTATGTAAAAAATACATAGCTCCCCCAAACGGAGCTTAACGGAAACGTGCTTTTTCGGCAAAGACTAAAGCACTTTAACTAACGTCCGTATGCTCTGGCTCGCCCATTCTGACTGTTAAGGCCATGACAAACGCAATGAGCGCGAGGCCGGACCAGGAGGACCAGATGTAGTGATCGAAGAAGAGAATGACGAGGACCACGTTGCCCATGGCAAAAGCGGAGACGGCGTCACGCTTTGGGAAGCGAGCGAAGTTCATTTTATCGATAGTCGTCTGCCAAACGATGATCAAGATACAGCCGATTATGCCGACGTCGAAGAATACGAGGAGAGGCATGGAGTGAACGGGCTGGTAAGCAAAGACGTCACGGCCAGGGAAGATTTTGGCCACTTCAAATGTGTAGGTTCCAACCCCGTGACCAACGAGCACCTGAAGTGGTGAAGATTTCTTTTCGACGTTGCCGAACTCAACATACTGTGCCGCGCGTTCCTCGATCGATCTCGTCTCATTTACTCCCCCGCCACGCGTATCAGCGGCAACCCCTGGAGCAAAGATCGTTAACCCGAGTGCTCCGCCGATAACGAACACGGCGATAGGGATGACGGCGATTCTGGCAGCCGCGACACTCTTCATCCGCACGACGAGGAGCGACAAGCCCGTCCCGAGAGCGAGGCCAAGCGCTGCGGAGCGCGACGCTGTCAGAAAAAGACCGAGAAGCAGGATGATGGCCAGAGCCGCGTAAGCGTACCGATAACGGAGCGATCGGGCATGATACCAAAGTGTCCCCGCGGCCACAGTCCCAACCGCCAGGTATCCGCCAAAGACGTTGGGGTGGGAAAAACTGCCGTATGCCCGGAGCATTCTCGACCCGTCCGCGAGAGATATAACCGAGTCGCCCAGGTGGTCAGCGTTACGGGTAGCAAGTCCAAAAATAGAACTTGAGGCCGAGTAGCCCGTAAGAACCTGGATAGCCCCAAGGATTAGTGGCAGGACCAGGCCAGAAGCTAAACCGAGAAGTACTTTCTTAAGCTCGACCCTAGGATCAAGCAGCGCTAAGAAGAACACCAACGCACCGCCAACATGAATAAACTGCGCGAGCGACAAAGACAAACGCGTCGAAAATAATACGCTCACAAGTGCAGCCCCGATCAAAATGAGGGCCCGGATAGCCGGCGGACGATTTTCTTGGCGTAATTTTGGAAAACCGAGCCAGGTGTAACCAACCGCAAGGCCAACGACGAGCAAGAGCTCGGTGGCGTACACGCTCATGATGCCGTACTCGCCTACCAGGTTGCCGATCGGTGCGGCACCAAAGATATAACGCGTTTGCCAGGGCAAAAGGAAAGCAAAAACCGTTATCAGGAGAGTGAAGTAGTGGGCTTTGGTTATTTTCATATGAGGGCATTCATTCGCTCGTCAAGGGCGAGTTTAATTTCTTCGCGGCTATCTCTATCATGAAACTTGAGCATGTCATCCGTAACAATGACTCGAGTATCTATGTTCATCATAGCCCTCATGTGTCTTGGCAAACGGTCTTCCTGTACTTTTTTCAACAGTTTTTCCGACAAAACACTAGGCAGAGATAGTCTACGTTCATTAACCCGGAAAGCGCGAGCCCGCTTCACTCCATGCGCGTTTGGCAAGTACTCGCCAACCCAGCGGTTGTCCTCATGGAATTGCCTCTGCCAGAGAGATCGATCAAAAAGCGGCATGAGGGTCATAGACCAGAAGGCTAAATACGGATCCTGCTCGCCAATGCGTACGTCAGCTAGCTTAAGAGCTGATTGTGAGGCAAAAAAACTCAAACAAATTGGATCCGTCTTAGCTTCGCCAGGACGCCGTCGAAATAAAATCAATGGTACGGCTGCTAAAAATCTAGCTGTCCAAGTCTGGCCGGGCTTAGTAATAATAAATAAATCAATGTCACTCTCATTCGTGGTGTGGTGAAAAGCGAGCGAGTTACAGACGGCTACCCCCTGGATCGCCGGCAGACGAGAAAGGTACGCCAGATACTTAGATACTGTAGCGTACTTCTGCAAAGCATTCACCAGCCGGCGGGAGCGATCATTGATCTGTGAGGTAACATCTCCGAAGCCTAAAAAACCGGAAGCTCGAGATAGTTTTTTCTCAAGAAACTCAGAAGTTTGGAGTGCCTCAAGCACTTCGCGGTATGAATACGGCAAGGTTGGATTAAGCAGCCACTTCCAAAGTTCAAAAGCAGTCAACGGATACGAAAAGTAGGAAAAATAAGCGGTTGTCCGCAGGATAGACGTTTCAAGGTCACTTCCCATAACGTCTCGTCACCAGCCTCTCACTATGAATGATGGCGTAGGTCACACCTATACCAATGAACACAAAATCTCGCATGCGGATTATAACCGTATAGGCGACAGCGTTTATAGGCAAACCAAGGACCGAGAACATCGCCTCATTACTTCCTTCATAAACACCGAGTCCAGCGGGAACTGGCAGGAGGAGCGAAACACCAGGCAGGGTACTCATCAGGAACGCATCGGACAACTTAACGTTTACGCCCAAGAAATGAGCAATGTAAATCGCTTCAACCGCCTTAAACATGGCCATGATGAAAGAAAGACCCACGACTGTAGCTACAACTTTTAATCGCCCAACGAAAAATTCGCTCATCAGCGCTTCCGTCTCAATCAACCAATGCTCTAGATTGTTAATGGTCTTAATACGGCTAAGTTGCGAGACCCTCATGAGCTTGTGAAAAAAACCGCCGCCCCGAATAGTCATTACAAAAAAACCAATTAAGATAATCAACAGGGCAGAAATAAAAATAATCGAACCAGTCACGCCGCTGCTATTCGCCAAGCCATGAGTCAGCGCAAAACCTAGACCGAGGGCCACGTAAATCACGAATGTTGTCACTTCAAAAGCAAGATCGAGCACAACCGAACCAGTTGCCACTTTTCCTGACACGCCGTCGGCCAACAGCATAGCTACACGGATAGGTTCGCCAGCCACCTGAGCGCCAGGCGTCAGATAACCAGCCGCAAAACCGCTCATACGATTCATAAACATCTTGCCATAGGAAACCCGCTCCCCTTTTGGCAACATCGCGTCTAAAATAATCTTCCAACGCAATGAATAAAGACTAAAATTCAAAATAGAAATACCGAAATAAAGCAGGAGAGGCAGGATACCGAAGGCCAGCAAGCTATCTATCACGTTAGAGATTCCAGTGCGCCACAAAAGAAAAAAGAAAAGCCCGCCACCGGCCAAAAGCCCAAGGATGAAGAGTACTGTTTTGAAGATTTTTCGTTTAACCGCCATAGACAGAGGCATTCTAACACAAATCCCCCGAAGCAGATGAGCCTCGGGGGATGTCTGTGATTAGGTTTTGGGCGGAGCCGGCAGGACCTCCACCACCGGACCGCTCGGAGCGGGCGGTTTCAGGAAAAACTCGTAGATTCCGTAGGTAATGAGGGCGCTCACAAAGATATAGAGCGTCGTGCCGCCTGGAAGCGTGGTCACGCCCATGATCAACATCATAATAGGGAGCATGATCAGAGTCATTCGGTTCATCGTGGCCGTCATGTCCTCGTCCATGGCCTGCGAACCTTCTGGGCCCTGAAGCACGGCCTTGGGCGGTCGCTTGCCTACCATCTGCCTGGCCTGCAGGTACTGCATGGCGGCGGACAAGATACCAAGCGGAATAGAAACCACACTCAGGTTCATGCCAAGGAACATGTGGCTGATCACACCCGGATCACGGACGAATGGGTAGAGTATGCCTACATCGACCGTCTTCATGCCTGCGGAAAGCACATGAAAGAGTGAAATAAAAACCACAAGCTGAATTATGGTCGGCAAGCATGACGCAAACGGATTCACGTTATGCAGCTTATAGACACCCATGAGCTCCTTGGCCATGTCTTCCTGGTTCGGCTTGCCCTTGTATTTAGCTTTGATAGCTTCAATCTTCGGCTGAATCTCCTGCAGCTCCTTTTGGGCACGCATCGACTTATACGTGAGCGGCATGGTCGCCAGGCGCACAACAATCGTCATGATAATGATACCGAGTCCAAGCCCGCCCCACGGCGCAACGCCGTAGATAAAGATGAGCAGGTTATAGAGCGGCTGGTAAAGAACTGCCGTGAAGATTTCGCCGATCATAGTTATTCAACGTTGGGGGTCTCTACTCCTTCCGGGGCTCCCTCAACTGGCACCTCGCCCTCGGGGATGACGGGTGCAACGGGTGCGCCTTCTGGCGTGACTTCCTGGATGTTCACTTTCCAGCCGGTCAAACGGGCTGCAAGGCGAACGTTCTGTCCACCGCGGCCAATAGCGAGCGAGAGCTGTTCAGGAACCACCATAACGGTAGCGAGCTTCTCGTCATCATTCACCTGGACGCCCTGAATCTTGGCCGGGGCGAGTGACTGCTCAATGAACTTAGCAATATTCTCGCTCCACTCAATGATGTCAATCTTCTCTCCGGCGAGTTCCGCAATAATCGTCTGAATGCGGGTTCCGCGCTGACCAATACACGCGCCAATCGGATCAATCTGCGCATCGCTAGAAGTCACCGCAATCTTGGTGCGAGCGCCAGCCTCACGAGCAATGGCCTTAATGATGACCGAACCTTCGGCGATTTCTGGGATTTCAACCTCGAACAAGTATTTTACGAGAGCCTCGTGCGTACGGGAAAGGAGAATTTGTGGGCCACGGGGTCCAAGGGAGACTTCGCGAACGTAGACCTTCACGCGGTCGCCGGTGCGATAGCGATCCGTCATCATCTGGTCTTCTGGCTTCAAGATGCCCGCGGTGCGGCCAATGTCGACCAGGATAATGCGGCCCTCGCGACGCTGCACAGTGCCAACGATAACGGTCCCCTCAACACCCTTAAACTCGTTGAAAATAATTTCGCGTTCTGCCTCGCGCAACTTCTGCGTGATGACCTGTTTGGCAGTCATGGCAGCCATACGGCCGAATTCGCCAGGAATTGGCAGCTCGGTTCGCAATATGTCCCCTACTTTAGAACCGCTCTTCAAAATCTTGGACTCAGAAAGCATGACGTCCGTCTTCGGGTTGTACTTTGGTTTCTCTTCGGTCGAGACCTCTTCGATCGCTGGGGTATATTCGCCCAAAGCGCGGCGAGCTTCACGGGCAGCCGACTCCTCAGCTTCTTTCTTGCGAACCTCCTCAAGTTCTTCTTCCGAAATATCCTCAACCACCGTCTTCACGTCAAAAACACGAACTCCGCCCGTCTCCGGGTCAAACTCCGCTTCCAGGTTGTGATACTTATCGCCGAAATCCTTGCGGTACGCCGCGGCGAGTGCAGACTCGATCGTTTCAATAACCGATTCATAAGAAAGTCCTTTCTCCTCACAAATCTGTCTAATGGCTTGTTCTATTGGGCTGGACATAGTCTATTTAAGCAACGAACCCGGCAATCAGCCGAGTTCTATGCAGAGATAATAGCATGAGTTTTCTAGGAGGGCAAATCGCTAGTGAAGTGCGACCGGAGTTGATCGGATTTTTGTTTCAACACCTCACGATCAAGTCTGGTACGAAGCGGGGTGCCTTCGGCGGCCACGTACAAATCTCGCAAGCTGTTTTTGCTCGGCAGGACGTGCGCGTGAAAATGTTCCTGACTCCGGTACTTCCAGCCGTTGATCATGCACATTGGCCCCTCGTCGCCATATAACTTCTCGACGATCGTCATGGCTTTGTCGCATGCAGAAAGAAACGCAGCTGCCTCGACCTGATTCAGGTCCGACATAGTTCTTGCGTGGCGCACCGGTAAAATCATAATATGGCCGTCTTTCACCGGCTCAATGTTCATCGCAATAAAAACATGTTCATCCTCATAAAGGACTTGGGAATCCTTATGTGAATGCAAGACATCGCAGAGTACGCAGTCCATAAAGTTAGGAAACTTTCTGAAACACCCCCACAATGTGGGGCTTGCTGAGAGACCAGGGGATCTTTGAAAAGAGTGATGTGTTCGTTGGGTCATCTTTCAAACGGAGGACGACGGGGATGAGGCCGTATTTTTGGGCGAGCTTGCGAAGGGTTTTGAGGTCATTCGCCTTACACGGCAGAGGTGTTTTATATCGCTGCAAAAAGACTTGAACACTATTTTTATTCAACGTGATAAACGAAAACTTTCCGCCAGGCGGTAGCTCCCGAGCAATCTCGGCGAACCGCGCGTCGGGGTTCTCAAGGAGTTCAAGCTCCCAAGAAGAGGAAAAGTCATTCATAGCTAGTACACGTTTTCGAGATGGACGATTTCGGGTGGGAACAGGTCTAGTCTGATCGCAATCACGTCAATACGGAACGGGGCGTCAATCATGCCCTTTTCGCGAATATAGAGCTCAGCCGTGTTGGCAATCTTGCGGAGCTTGCTTGGCGTGACGGATTCCTCCGGGTGACCAAAGTCTAACCCATATCGCGCCTTCACCTCAACAAAAACGATCTCACCGCCATCACGGGCGACAAGATCGATTTCACCTAACCGAGTTAAGTATTGTCTATCAAGGATTTCAAAACCTTTCTTGGCTAAATATTCTGCCGCCAGGACTTCACCGTCGTCCCCCTTCTTACGACGGATATCGGTCACATTAGCGGGATCGGCGAGGAAGATACTGGTTCACCGACGACTTTGAGGCATTCTTTATACGAAGTGCGGGCGCTTTACGAACAAAGACGAAGACTCTAACGGCGCAAGCGATGAACAAAAGCGCCCAAAGAAGAAACCAGGCACGAACGCCAAACACCTGAATTTCTTCGTAGGAGCAAAAAAGCCAGAGGAAGCCAAAAGCCGTCAACCAAGCAGCCATATTGCCGGCCATACGGAAGGCCTGTTTGTCATACACATCGCGTATCGTTCGCTTGGAAACTATCCGGAGGACAGCCGCCGTGATAGCGAAGAGCGCAAAGAAGACAAAGAAACCGTAGGAAAACGCCGCGCCCATGGCTACTGGAGCCGGATTAAACCAGAAATGCAAGGTCAAAAGTTGGGACATATTTTCGCCAGATGGTAACTCCGAGACAGGTGGTCGTCAATCCTACAGTCGCTCGTACGCCCGAGCCCAATGATGCGGGGTGATTCGGACCTCATATGCGGGATACCAATCTGCTTCTGCAAAAGACACATCTACGAGCTCCGGATGCTGTCGATATTCATCGAGCGGAGCCAAGGGGTGCAGCGCATTCTGACGCCAGTCCATCACAAAGATGCGACCGCTATCTTTCATCAGGCGACCGAGTTCTTGAGCAACTTCCACCGGCTGTTTCATGGACCAAAGCGCATTCACAAGGAATGCAACGTCGAGTGATTCCTCAGGAATAGCCAGCGATCCCTGCGCTTCTGCATCACCCCACACCGGATGAATGTTTTGCGTTCCCCGTGTTCGGCGGAGACTTTCCACCATCTGTACACACTCGGGATCAATGTCGACTGCATAGACCCTGCCCTCTTCACCAACTCGCCCAGCGAGAGGAAAAACGAGGTGGCCAGTGCGCCCGGTACCAATATCCGCCACGTGATGCCCAAAACGAACGCCACCTGCGTCCATGAGCTGTTCCGGATTAAGAAAAGCACTTCCCCCCATAGAAAGCTGTATCAATTAACCGAACAAAGACTTAATGCCTCCCCCAACAATGTCATTAAACAAGTTCGTGATCACCATGAACCCAATAAGAATTATGACAACCCCTAACAGCTTATAAAAAAGTCTAGATCCTCCCCCACCCAGATTCCTCTCTGCCCATTCAATCGGACCAACGGAGTCCAACATAATCTGGGTCTTCCACACAATCAAGCACCCTGCAAGAGCAACAGCAATTCCAATTAAAATTCGTGTAATCATACATTTGCAATATTCTTCAAGCATTGTACCCCAAAAACAAAAAGACATCTCACATGGAGACCTCTTCTTGTGGTGGACCCTAGCGGGATCGAACCGCTGACCTTTTCCATGCCATGGAAACGCGCTACCAGCTGCGCTAAGGGCCCGTGGTGGACGCTGGGGGGCTCGAACCCTCGACCTACTCGGTGTAAACGAGTCGCTCTAACCAACTGAGCTAAGCGTCCGTATTCTAAAACCTGCGTTATCGTACATGAAAGGGCATTGCTTGCCAAGAGGAATCAGCTTCAGTATAGTGTTGCGGCAATCGTCATGCGGATGTGGCGGAATTGGTATACGCGCACGTTTGAGGGGCGTGTGCCTTCGGGCTTGAGGGTTCGAGTCCCTCCATCCGCACCACAAACCGACTTCCTAACGGAGGTCGTTTTGTTTTTTATGGTGCTGTGCTACCCTTTTCAAACTATGGACAAACAAATTGTGATGAAGAAGGTAGGGGTAATTGTGGCCTGGGCGGTAGGGATTGTGGCGATGCTTGGCATACTTGTTCTAGTGGCAACGCTCCAGGACAACACAAAAACTGGCGCCCAATTAACAAGCGAGATCCTCTCCACTGACCATGTGGCGGGCAAGCTGGACTCTAAGGTCACCGTCCTTGAGTATTCAGATTTCCAGTGCCCGGCCTGCGGCCTGTACGCACCGATCGTTGAAAAGCTCATGGCGGAATATACGGATCAGGTTCGTTTCGTTTATCGCCACTTCCCCATTTACAGCAAGCATCCAAACGCAGAAACAGCTGCTCGAGCTGCTGAAGCCGCCGGCCAGCAAAACAAGTTCTTTGAATACGCGGAGATCCTGTTCAGCAAACAACAAGAGTGGTCTGACATTCAAGATCCCCGCAATAAGTTCAAAGAATACGCTTCGTCCCTCGGTCTGAAAGTCGATGAATTTGAGAAGTACATGAACAGCAGCGAGAGCAAGTCGGCCGTGACTAAGGATTACCAAGGGGGCCTTAAGGCTGGGATCAACGGCACGCCTACTTTCTTCCTGAATGGCAGTTCAATCGACAGTCCCAACGGTTACGCAGCGTTTAAGAAGGTGATCGATGACGCGCTCGCGGCAAGTACGGTCGTGGCTAGCCCCGACCCTACTCAAGCCACTGATACTTCTTCACAATAGAAACACGAGCCCAAGCCTGGCCGAGACCAAAAATCCGGCCGGGCTTTATGTTTGTAACCGCCAAGCCAATGAGGACCAGGATATATACTGTGTGGTCGTCAATTACTGGGTTCTGAACTGGCGGGAACTTAGCCATCCACATGAGAAACACCATCAAAGCACCACTCCACCCAGCCACTTTCATTCCCACTCCTAGTATAAGCGCGAGCCCAACAAGCAACAGACCAGCCATAAAGAGAACGTCGACGACTGGAGAACCAGCAAGGCTCTGAAAGAAACTAGCAAACCAACCAGACGAATGACTTAAAAATCCTTTAGTCGGTGAGACACCGTCAAGCCAGGCCTTGCCTGACGCTGTGGCAAACCCTAAACCGAATAGCTTATCAACGAATGCCCACAAAAACATAAAGCCCATAACAAACCGGAGGCCTACCCACACTTGCTGTTCGATTGTATATTTCATATTTATGAGCGAATTATAACATTAGGCACAGTGGCTCGAAAGAAATCGGCGATCTGCATCATCTCCCTGTCAGAAAACGGGTGATAACTCGACGCTTCTGGCTTTAACACAACTCCCGGACGAAACTTCTGTAAATATAGAATCTTCGCCCCAACCAAAAGTTTAGCCATGTCATCAAGCACGCTTGGCGGATGGAGCTCCTGAAGAATGGTCGAACGAAATTCGCTCGGTACTGCACTCGCTTTTAATAGTTCAATGCTCTCGGCAATCGCCGAGGGATCAGCCAGCGGACCCGCGAGATTTTGGTACTCAGCCAAGCTAGTTTTTACGTCCATCGCCACGTAATCAACGAGTCCTTCATCGAGCGCCCGTCGAAGAACTGCGGGACGGTTGCCGTTCGTGTCGAGCTTAGTCTTGAAGCCCTTGTCCTTTACTTTGCGCAAGAAGTCTAGGAGATCCGGCATGAGAGTTGGCTCGCCCCCGGTTACAACCACACCGTCTAACAGGTCTTGCCGACGATCAAGGAACCGAAAGAATGTTTCTTCCGGAATAAAGCCCGGTCGAAGTTCCTTGATACGCTCAGGAAGAACAAACTCAGGGTTGTGGCAGTAGGCACACCTAAAATTACACCCAGGTGTGAAGACAATACAGGCGGTTTTTTCTGGGAAGTCTAAGAAGGTACAGGGCTGAATGCCAGAAATTAGCATACCGCGGCAGCAGCCGGGGAATATTCAGCTACAAAGGCCGCGTTGGCCGTCAAACATTCCTCATAATGCTTACGGGAGTAATGCTCTGACTTCTTGCCGATGTTGAAATGCGAAACTGGACGGTGGTAGCCCATGACGCGCGTCCAAACTTCGCACTTGGTTCTGGCCCGGATGATCTGTTGCATAGAATGATTATTTGTTTATTTATTTTGCAGATGCTGTACTGGCATGTTTGAGGCGAATCACTGAGTCTAGTCGCGGAGCACTTTCTACCCCATTTTCCAAGTCACACTTTGGGCACCAGTCCCACTCCCCAGTCAGATACCCGTGGTTCGGGCAGATCGAGAAAGTCGGCGTGATGGTGATATATGGCAGGCGGAACTTCGATAAAATCTTTCTAACCAAATCTCGGCACTGGGCACCGCTCGAGATCTTTTCCGTCATGTAGGCGTGGAAGACCGTACCGCCAGTGTATTTGGTCTGCAGGTCATCCTGGAGTTCGAGAGCTTGGAATACATCGTCCGTGTAACCAACCGGCAACTGCGAAGAGTTCGTATAGTAGGGAGCTTCGATGGTGCCTGCCTGGAGAATGTTTTCAAACCGTTTCTGATCCTCTTTGGCGAACCGGTAAGTTGCACCCTCCGCTGGAGTAGCCTCCAGGTTATAGAAATGTTTGGTTTCCTCTTGATAATTGGCGAGTTCTTGGCGCATGACGTCGAGGATTTCGACAGCGAATTCGTGGCCCCAGGGAGTGGCAACATTCTCTTTATCATCCGTAAAGTTTCTGATAGCTTCATTGATGCCGTTCACCCCAATAGTCGAGAAATGGTTACGCAAGAAGCCTAGGTAACGCTTGGTGAACGGGAATAAACCGGCATCAATCCACTCTTGAATGACTCGACGCTTGATTTCGAGCGACTCCTTGCCAAACTGCATCAGCTCTCGCAAACGCTTCATGAACGCTTCCTTGTCGCCCTTCGTTTCGTAGCCAATACGAGCGGCATTAATCGTCACGACACCGATCGAACCGGTCATTTCTGCCGAACCGAATAGCCCTCCCCCGCGTTTTCTAAGTTCGGTCAGATTCAGCTGAAGCCGACAACACATGCTCCGCACATCGCCAGGATTCAGATCCGAGTTTACGAAGTTTTGAAAGTACGGCGTCCCATACTTAGCGGTCATTTCAAAGAGCGGTAGGTTCTTTGGATCAGTCCAAGCGAAATCTTTGGTAACATTGTAGGTTGGAATTGGAAACGTAAACGTCCGCCCTTTTTCGTCGCCCCGCATCATGACCTCAATGAAGGCTTTGTTGATCAGGTCCATCTCATGGCCAAGCTCGCCATAGGTGTACTCGAACGGCTTACCGCCGAGCAATAATCGTTTCTCTTTTAGGTCATCTGGGCAATCCCAATCAAGAGTAATGTTTGTAAAAGGCGTCTGGGTTCCCCAACGGGAGGGAATGTTCAGGTTAAAGACGAATGATTGAATCTGTTGGTGAACGTGCTTGTACAGCCGGTCAGCGACGTATTTCTCGCGGGCTTCGTCACTTGGAAAGGTTGCGCCCGAATCAGCTAATTCTTTGCGTATCTCGAGCTCAAACTTCTTAACGAACGGCGCGAGGTATGTATCAAAACTCGAGAATGCCTGCGCTCCGGCCCACTCATTCTGGAGCGTGCCTAGGAAATTCACCATTTGGGCCACGGCCGACGATAAATGCTTGGGCGGACCGGATTCAATCTTTTCCGAGACGCCATTAAAACCTTCTTCAAGCAAGGCGCGCAGGCTCCAGCCAGCGCAATAACCGGAAAACATGTCTAGATCGTGAATATGAATAGCACCTTCTCGGTGAGCTTCGCCAACATAACTAGGATAGATGTGCGATAACCAATAGTTAGCCGTGACTTTACCGGCGGTGTTCAAAATCATCCCACCCAGGGAAAAACCTTGGTTAGAGTTAGCATTAACACGCCAATCCCCCTTAGCGAGATATTCGCCAATGGTTTTCTGCACGTCCACCGTCGCGCCCGTTTTCTTGAGTTCCTCAGTCATAAATTTTGACGAACAAAAAACTCACATCATGTGAGCTTCTTGAGCTTCTTATGGATTTTTCTAAATTTTGCCAACCGGCACTCTGTGGGGACATGGCACGATGCCGCACAAATACTCGTTCGCACTGTGTTCCTCAATGGTGCTTAGGGCATGGCACGTCTTACACTTTATCTCGATCACACTATCCACGATGACTCCCTTAAAAAGGAGTTTTTGGCACCCGTGGCAACGGTATTCTTTAAGAACACAGGACATACGCTATTTCCAGCATATAGTGGTGTGGAACTTTCCTACACACTATATGTTGTGTTTATGAGTATAGCACTTTATAAAAAAATAACCTCGCCTTGTGCACAACTCTTGAATGCCTTTTCTTTCATAGAGAAAGCGCGTATTCTGACCCTGTATGCCTGAACGCCACCTTCGTCTTCGTCTGGTCTCGATCGCTATCATGGCGCTCTCACTCATCGGATTATTAGACTCTGGCTACCTGACCGCCCATAAGCTTTTTGGCACACCGCTTAGGTGCGGGGTAGTTGGCGGGTGTGAAATAGTTTCACAAAGCCCTTATTCCATGGTCTTTGGCGTGCCCCTGTCATTGATCGGCATGCTCTTTTACCTCACCATGTTTTTCGGCGCCCTAACCTACCGAGAGTTTGGCTTAGAAAAAGTTCTTAAAGCGGTAGCCATCTTAAGCGTAGTCAGCATTCTGACTTCAGCCTGGCTGGTAGGCGTTCAATTGTTTGTCATTAAGGCGATTTGCATCTATTGCATGATCAGCGCCGGTATCTCATTTGTCCTAGTAAACCTAGGCGTGCACATTCTACTCACTCTTAAAAAAATTACGCGACAAACTTCCGTTCCTTCCCCGTTACCAGACGCAAGCGATTAGGAATCGCTCTAATATCAAAATGTTCGGCCTCGATCTTCTCGCCGTCAACGGTCATCGTACGAACGTTCGGAAAAGATAGATGAGCGCGCTTCAGATGGAGGACGCCTACGTCCTCTTTTCGTTTAAACAGGGAGAGCCGCGGCAGTCTAGTGACCATCGTCATGCTGCCGTCAGTCGGATCTACTGAACCAATGTCATCAGGGTGATATAAATTACGAATTTCGAGCGTGCACTTCCGCAACGGAACCAGTTTGTACTTATCTTCGCATTCCATCACTCCCCCGCTCGCGTCTATAGTGGCGGCATGCAGGAATCGCCGGCCGTTCACCTCGCCCAGATCCATGTCTGCAACCAGCCGGGCGGAGAGGATGTCGCAAGCTAGAACGCCCGTTGGGATACCCAACAGATCGGCCATTGGGGACGTGCCACCAACAGGAATAAATGCAACGACGACACGTGAGTCGCCCACGGCCTCAATAACCCGGTATAACGTATCGTCATTCCCAACGGCCACGATTGTCGTTGCCCCTGCTCGCACCTCTTGCCGAACCACTTGTACGGCATCGCGAAACAAGGCAAGGCGGACAATCTTGCCGGTGATTCCAAGATCCGTCAGGCGCGTTTCTATGAGAGCTAACTCGCGTTCGTACCTGCGATCTTCAAGAAACTCATCGTAAACGTAGGAATACACAGTTGTGGAGTTTTACTCCTCAACCTCCTTTTTACCTTTTTTTGCCTCCTCGCCCATATGCACCATACCGTTTATTTCTGAACCTGCTTCAACAGCCAGCACGCGGGCATTAATGTCTCCTGACACGTGAGAAGAGGCCATCAAATCTAACCGAGCCTCAATCTTAATATTGCCATGCACCCGACCGGAAATGACCGCGTTCTGCGCGTGAACGTCAGCTTCAATCTGAGCATCTTCCCCAATTTTCAAATCCCCGGCCGTAGAAATAGTTCCGCGTACCTCGCCCTCAATGATGATATCGCCTTCAGCAATAAACTCACCCTCAATTCGCACTCCTCGCGCAATGATCGTCTCACCAACCTGGTTATTCTTAGCCATATTTTAAGATTAAAGTCTTAAAGATTAAAGCGTAAAGCCTGACGGAAGTTGCATTGGAAACTTTAATACTTTAATACTTTACTTTTTAATACTTCTTACATCTCCTTCACTACCACGAGTCCCAAAATGCCACAAAGGTTTGCTAACACCTGTCGCACAGACTCCATGAGTGCCAAACGGGCGGCGGCGAGCTCAGAAGACTCGGCATCCAGGATGCGGACGGATTCATAATACCCTGCAAAATCTTGAGCGAGCTCGAATCCATACTGAGCGATAGCATTCGGGCTATATGAACCACCGGCGTGAGCGACCACCGAAGGATACTGAGCAAGCTTTCTGAGAAGCGCGTGCTCTTTCTTGTCCGTCAACAACTCCGGTTTTGGCAGAGGCTTCACGGAAGCTTTACGCTTCAAACTTTCAACGCGGGCAATTGAGTACATTAAGTACGGGCCGGTAAAGCCATCTGTGGCCATGGCCTCTTCCATATCAAAGGTGATCATCTTTTCTGGATCTTGGCGAAGCATCATGAACGTCACCGCCGAATGCATGAGAGCGCTAGCCGTGTCTGCAATCTTGCGTTCGCGCCAGTCTGGGTGACGGCCTTTAGTGGCTTCGACTAGTTTCTCAAACATAGCATCACGCAAATCTGACCAGCGAACAATGTTCCCCTTGCGCGAGCTCATGGCGCCTTCTGGCAGGGTCACAAAATCAAACGCCAAGTGAATAACTTCCCGAGGGAAGCCCATCTTCTTCAGTGTTGCTGATAGCTGCTTAAAGGCGAGCGACTGGCGAGCATCGACGACGATAATGGATCGATCGGCGACGTAATCTGCCTCTTTCTTGTAAGCGAGGGCTAAGTCTTTTGCATTATAAAGCAATGTCCCGTCAGATTTTCTAAGCAGGTTCACCCCAAGCTTCTCGGCTTCCAGGTCAACAATCACTGCACCTTCAGAAACTCGCGCGATCCCTTCCGTCAGGAGACGTTTTACGATGGCGTGCGTTTCGTCAATCAACTCATGCTCCAAATAAATGCGGTCGAGCTCAAGGCCAAACTCGGCAAACACTTCTTTCATGCCATCCATGGACCACTTCTGTGTCTTCTTCCAAAGCGCGATGTTGTCGCCCTCCATGTTTTCAAGATCCCGCTGGATCTTTGATACCTCCGCGCGTTTCTCTTCATCCTCACCGATAGCCTTGGTAGCTTCCGTGTAGGCACGGCCAAGGTAATTCAGCTTGTCGCCGATGGGTTCCTCGCCCATGTTCAAATGCGTCAACCCCCACAAACAGCGCGCGACGTTGTTGCCGAGGTCGTTTATGTAAGACACCGGGGTTACGTCAAAACCATTTTGCCGAAGAATATTCACGATGGCTTTTCCGTAGGTGAGATTTCTGAGGTGGCCAACGTGCACTTCTTTGTGCGTGTTGAAGTTCACATATTCGACAAGCACCTTCTTGCCTCTGCCCGTTGTGGACTTTCCGTAGCGCACCTTTCCGCCGAGTACATCCTTAAACACATGCGTCGCAAAGGCAGTTTCTTCAAAGGTGAAGTTCACGTACGGCCCAAGCGAGCTAATCTTTTTCACCAGAGATGACGGCGCAATCTTAGCGGCCAACTCCGTGGCAATCTCCGCCGGGTTTCGTTGCATTCCCTTGCCGAGCGCAAAACAAGCAAACGAAAGATCGCCATACTCCGGCTTAGGCGGCGTCATGAGCATATCCTGGTTCACGGCATACGTTTTGCCGAGCGCCTTTTTCAAGGACAGGAGAATCTCTTTTTTAGCTTGATCAAGTGCGTACATAGTTAAACTAATCGAACAAAGAATCGCTTGCCTTTCTGGACGATCGAACCGGCGGAAACCACGAGCATCGGGTCTTCGACAACATTGCCGTCAACCTTCACACCAGCCTGCTCAACCTGGCGCTTCGCCTCTCCGCGGGACTTAACGATGCCGGAACCGACCAAAACGTCGACGATAGTCATCCCCGCGCCGACAGCAAACTCTGGGGCATCAGCCGGCACCTCACCAGATTTGTGAACCTGCGTAAAGTGTTCGCTGGCTTTATCAGCGGCTTCATCATTCAAAAAAGCGGCGACGATCTCATACGCAAGACGGTGCTTAAACTCTACCGGGTTCTCCCCTGCTTCCATCTTTTTACCGATCTCGACGATCTCGTCGACCGGAACGTCAGTGCAGAGCTCAAAACCGGACAAAATCATGCCGTCCGTCCAGCTCATGACCTTACCGTACATGTCCTCGGGGCTGTCGTTCAAAGAAATCATGTTGCCTTCACTCTTGCCCATCTTCTTGCCAGTTGGATCTGTCAGCAACTTAGTCGTGAGGACGAGCTTTTCCTTCCCTTTCATCTCGCGCAAAAGGGTGCGGCCAGCGAGCATGTTGAACGTCTGATCATTGCCGCCGATTTCCAGGTTCACCTCCATAGCTACAGAATCGTAACCCTGCATCAAGGGGTACATGAACTCGTGGAGGCCGATCGGCTTCTCTTCCTGTAGACGCTTCTCAAACATGTCACGTTCCATCATCTGTTGCACGGTGAAGTGCGAGGCAAGCTCAACCACATCAGCAAATGACATCTTGCCGAGCCAGTCGTTGTTAAACATGAGCTTGGCTGGGTTCTGACCGCCAAAATCAATAAATGCCGAAGCCTGGGTCTGGTAATTCTTGCAGTTAGCGAGCACCTCATCACGCGTCAGTTGTTTGCGAGTGGCGGTTTTGTCCGTAGGATCACCAATCATGGCCGTGAAGTCGCCAATCAACAGAATCACCTCATGCCCCATGCGTTGCAGCTCACCGAGCTTGCGGAGCGGAATAGCGTGGCCAATGTGGAGAGTGGTTCCCGTAGGGTCAACGCCAAGATAGACGCGGATTTTTTTGTCGCTCTCAAGTAGCTCTAGCAACGCCTCCCGCTTGGGATATACGTTCTCAACGCTTCGGGTCAAAAATTCGGCAATTTGTTGGTCGGTCGCTTTCATATGTCCCCTATTATGCCTTAGGCATTGAATTCAGCTCTTTCTCAAGTGTCGAAACCTTCTCTTGAGCCTTAGCTAGCTTCTCGCGTTCAAGCGCAATCACCTTCTCAGGCGCGCGACCAACGAAATCTTGATTCGAAAGCTTTGTCTCCTGTGCCATGGCGTATTTCTTTGCTTCGACCAGCTCTTTCTCAAGCGACTTCCGTTGTGCGGCAAAATCGACAAGCCCATCGAGTGACACGGAAATGGTCATGCCGCCAATCACTGCCTTCGCGGCGTTCTCGGAAGCAACGGAAACAAACGCGCTGTTAGTTGATTCCTCAATAAGCGTAGCCTGATCCTTCAAAGACTCACTCAGGTTAATAGCTACGTCAAGCGTCTTCTTGTTTTCAATATTTCGCTCGGCTCTGATGACACGAATAGCCGCAATAACCGACTGTAAATCTGCAAATGCATCAGCGTCACCCTTTGAAAGCTTGAACTTAACATCATCCGGCCACTTGGCGACCATGATCAATCCCTTGTCGAAGTTCTTGTAAATCTCCTCCGTCACAAACGGCATGAACGGGTGCCACAAAATAAGAAGTCTTTCGAGGATAAAGATCAGGATCTCGTCCTTCTCACCTTCAATCTTGGCAATTTCGAGGTACCAATCGGCAAACTCACTCCACGTAAATTCGCGTAGTACTTCGCCAGCGAGCGAGAGGTCATACGCCTCCTGGAGCTTCGTTACCTTTTCGACCACCTCACTGAAGCGACCGAGGATCCAGCGGTCTGCGAGTGTCTTCGGCTCTGGAACTCCACCTTTCGACTTTCCACCTTCGACTTTCGACAAAATGAACCGCGAAATGTTCCAGAGCTTGTTCGTGAAGTTTCTGAAGCCAGCGATCTTCTCCTCGGACAGTTTCAAGTCGTTGCCGGGAGTATTTCCGAGTACCAGCGACAATCGAGTAGCATCGGCACCGTACTTCTCAATCATGTCGAGCGGGTTGATGATGTTGCCAAGTGATTTCGACATTTTTCTGCCTTGTTCATCACGAACCAAGCCGTGCAAATACACGGTTTTGAATGGCACCTCGCCAAGCAGGTACGTCGACATGAGAATCATGCGAGCTACCCAGAAAAAGAGAATGTCGTAGCCCGTCTCAAGGACGTTCGTTGGATGGAAGAACTCGAGATCCTTCGTCTTATCGGGCCAGCCGAGAGTAGAGAATGTCCAAAGACCAGAAGAAAACCAAGTATCGAGCGTGTCTTCGTCCTGCGTCCAGCCCTCACCCTTCGGCGCTTCGCCAACAGCTAGCTCCTCACCCTTGTACCAAACCGGCACACGATGGCCGAACCAAATCTGGCGGCTGATGTTCCAATCGCGGAGGTTATCGATCCAATGAAAATAAGTTTTTTCGAATCTGTCGGGCATGATGTCGATCGCTTTTGAGCGAACCGCGTCCTGCATGAGTCCCTTCAGCGTCACCTGTTTTCCATCACGGGTAAATTCTGTATTCACGCCAATAAACCATTGCAGCTTAGGCAAAGGCTCAATGATTCCGCCCGTTCTTTCAGCGGTCGACAAATTTTGCGCAGAATCTTCCTCGCCCTCAAGCAAATTATTTTCACGCAACCACTCCACCACTTTCTCCCGAGCACTTTTTGTACTCATGCCAGAAACTAGCTCGCCGGCTGCGGGAAGCATGTTCCCGTCCTCGCCAATCACCTGGATCATGGGGAGTTCATGGCGCTTGGCAATATCAAAGTCAATCGAACTGTGGGCTGGAGTGACACCAAGCGCACCCGTACCGAACTCTGGGTCAACGGATTCATCGCCGACAATCTTCAAGTGCAACTTTGAGCCGGCAAAAACAACATCAAACTCCTGACCAATAAACTTCTTATATTTCCCCTTCGGATGCACTGCCACCGCCGTATCCCCCACTTTTGTCTCTGGGCGAGTGGTGGAAATCGAAATTGGAAAATCCTTTGAGTACTTAAACGTGTAAAGCTTGGCCGTGGTCTCTTTGTAGACGATCTCGTCGTCGGCGATAGTCGTTTGTCCGATTGGGTCCCAGTTGACGACGCGGTAGCCACGGTAAATCAAACCATCGTCATACATCTGCTTGAAGGCAACGTTCACGGCCTTATTCCGAGCATCGTCGAGCGTATACGCCTCGCGGCTCCAGTCAACCGAGGCACCCATTTTTTTCACCTGGCCCACAATCGTGTCATGGCTTTCTTGCGCAAAGGCGTTAACGCGCTCAAGCAGTGCCTCGCGACCTAGGTCATAGCGCGTCTTCTTCTCGGCCTTAAAAATCATGCCTTCTACCTTTGACTGAGTGGCGATTGCCGCATGATCGGTGCCGGGAATCCAAAGTGCGCGTTTCCCTCGTAATCGAGCAAAGCGAACCATCGCGTCCTCAATAGCCAACATCGTGGCGTGGCCCATGTGCAAAGTGCCGGTGACGTTGGGCGGCGGGAGAACAATAGAAAAAGCCTCAGTTCTCTGTTCGAGATCAGGCAGTTTATCCGGGTTAAAGTACTCGCTATCGAGCCAAAGTTGATACAAGGAGTCTTCCTTTCCCTGGGGCTCGTAGGCTTTTGGCATTTCATTCATAACTCACATGAGGATAGTAGAAATGTTCAGATATGTCTATTGATCTTTGTTGAGGCTGAAGTTACGACGTGCTACGCTAATGCTAACCAAATATGAAAATCAACTTCCTCAAATGGAACGAACGCGTGCAGGCATTCGTCGTCATTGCATTCGGCATTACCGGAGCAGCTTTCATGATGATTTCTTCCCTGAAGGTGGAGTGGACTGGTGTGGGAGAATCTATCGCCTTATCACTCTTTGTCGCGTTCGTTCTGGATCTACTCGGCACAACGGTCATCAATCGAACGGAAAAAATGCGGGCCGACTTCGGCACCGCGCCAAGTACGTTCGAAAAAGCTTCGCTCGGAATAAATGTCATTCGCTTTATTTTGGGAGTAGCCTTCTACGTCGCAATAGTCGTCGCGATGGGCTATTTCCTCATGAATGACCCCAGACCGCTGCACATCACTTCCATATTCCTAGCTCAAGCTGCTACTTTCCTTGTCTACTTCTTGATTCTTCGAAGATTCCTTTGGATTATTCTCAGAAAAATCGGTCCTACCCTCCAACCACCCAGCAGTAAATTTCGCGCGCGATATACACTAACCAATCAAGGAATCCTTCTCGATCTCGGCATCGTCAACCTAAGCGACCGCGATCAACCCTCTGTGGTCGAACTCCCCTTTAGCGACCTACAAGAAATCCAGGTGATGACATACGGAGAAGTCGAGCAATACATGCGATTCAAAGCCGGACTCAGCTTCACTGATAGAGTGCGGATGCAGGCCCAATCCGTTACCGACATGATGAAATACCTCAAAAAGGAAGTGGCGCGTCCTCGCTATTATCTGCACGGCGGAACTCAAGGAAAAACTCTCGTGCTGAAGGGCAATGAATTGCTCTACGTCGTCAGTGTCGCCAATGAAAACTGCGATGACCTCCTGAGCGCGTTTGCTGAATACCGAAAAAATTGATAGTTCAATAAAGAAACCGACTCCTTCATGGGTCGGTTTTGACTTTGCAGTAAGTATGCCGTAATTTTTGAAGCCGGAGGTCTCATGACCAATGATCTTCTCAGGGCACTTCTTTTTGACATGGACGGAACGCTCGTGAACACGGAAGAGCTCAAGCGCAAAGCGCACGAGCGGACGCTAAAGGGACAAGGAGCGCGAAGACTCCTTGAGCTGAACGACTACGCCGAAGTCATGGGACGCCCCTTCTCTGAGGTGTCCAGAGAACTCATGGAAAAGGCCGGCACCAACCTGGCCCCTCATGACTACCGCCACATCTGGAACATCCACTATGCCAAACTGGTGGACGAGTTCGCCGCCGCACATGAAGGCGCTCTCCGCCTCTTCAAGATGATTCGCGAACGGCGACTCAAGATCGCCATCGTGAGTTCTAGTACGCGGATAGAGATGGAACGAGTCCTCCGGAAAACCGGCCTCGCCCCCTGGGCGGTAAACCTGGTGTCCGGGGACGACGTGACGGCAGTCAAGCCGTCTCCAGAGCCGTACGTGAAGGCCATGAAGCTCACGTTCACAGATCGCGACAGCGCGCTGGCCCTAGAGGACACGGACGCTGGGTGCGAATCTGCCCTCGCAGCTGGATTGTCCGTCATCGGCGTCCGGCACGAGCTGAACGCGCGCCACCGCCTCCAGGGCACCCGCCATATCCTCTCCGTGCACGAGATGGCCAACCCCGAGCTCTTCCTGAGCCGCCTGCTCGAACCGTGACGCATCGTCCCCTGCCCGCCTTGGCACTCTGCTAAGGCGGGCTGCTATTTTTCAGAGCCAGAAGGATAATGTCCGAGGGCTCCAAAAGGGTGGACGTCAGAGAGGCCTCAGGATGGACACCTTGACCGCATCCCGCGATGCATATAAGGTTCACCCCTTCAGGTATGTCCCTCTCCCCCTCCGATCAAATTTTCCATACTATTAAACGCTCCGAGCGTCCGGTCATCGTATTGCCGGAGGTTTCGACCGTTGATCATTTTGCCTCAGCCTTTGGTCTGGCGGCGGTTATTAAGAAACTCGGTAAAGAAGCGGAGATTATTTCCTCAGGCGGCCGAGCACCAGAAGCATTGTCATTTTTGAAAACTGCAAAAGAAGTGAAGGGCGACGTCCCAAACATCCGCACGCTAACCATTCACCTCAAAACCGCGAAGGCGGCTATAGACGAACTCTCCTATTCGAAGGTTGGCGAGGAGCTCCGCATTCACATCTCACCAAAGAACGGTTTTTGGACGCGTGATGACGTGACGATCTCAACTACTGCCTACCGCTATGACCTGGTGATCGTGCTCGGGGCCGCGGACATGAAGTCCCTTGGCACGCTGCAGGAAAAGTACGCAGACTTTTTCTATGAAACACCCATCATGAACATTGACCACGCTCAGGCCAATGAACATTTTGGTCAATTCAATGTAGTAGACGTTGGCTCCACAAGCGTTGGCGAGGTTCTATATCGTTTGTTCGAGAAGATCGACGCTACGTTGATCGATGCCGACACGGCTACGGCATTCCTAGCTGGCATGATTGCCAAGACGAAGAGCTTCCGCACACCGAACGTGACGCCAAAAACACTCGAAACCGCCAGCGGACTCATTGCAAAGGGCGCAAACCGCGAGGAAATAGTCGAGAAACTCTACAGAACAAGATCTGTCGAGACCTTGAGACTTTGGGGCCGTGCCCTTGCCCGTCTCAAGTCTGACGCCTCGATCGGACTGGTCTGGACTACCCTCACGCGCTCAGATTTCGCCACCGCGAGCGCTGACGAAAGCACGCTTGATGACATCGTTTCCGAGTTGCTGTCCACTGCTCCTGATGCGAAAGTTGTTGTACTCCTGCACGAAACCAAGGACGGACACGTTGCCGGCCGTCTCTTCGCCGAGCGCCCGCATGATGCCCTGGCTCTCAGCTCCCCTTTCAAAGCCTCTGGCACTCGAGAAGCTACTCGGATCATTTTGACGCACAACGATATTGTCGAGGCCGAACGAAACGTAATTGGGCATTTGAAGAATGTACTGAAGTAATGAACGGTTTGTTTTGGTATACTTGGTTCATGTTCGCGCTCTCTTACGCACGCCACGTTCCTGCACACGCGAGAATAGGAAAGTTTGTAGCCGATGAACCCCGGCTCAATGTTGCGTTTAAGCTGCTCAAAGATCATCCGGAGGCGGATGTACTAGTCACCGGCGGGACCGCCAGAGATGCAGTGATTGGAAAAGTGCCAAAGCATGTGCACCTGACCGTTCAAGGAATTCCTGAAAACGAGCTTCAAGAATGGTGTAATCGCCGGAATACTTCTAAAGACCTGGACATTCGTGTCCCTGCGTCCAGCATTTGGCATCCTGCCACAAGAACCCTTGAGCACACTTCTCATCACACACTCCCCCTCGTCCATGACTTGGCACGCCGAGACGCAACCGTGAACGCTATGGCCTATTCGGTTCGCGACGGCATTTTGCACGATCCTTTTGACGGCTTAAACGACCTCGAAGAAAAGAGGCTCCGCACTATTGGCGATCCTGAACAACGATTCCATGAGGATCCCATTCGTATGCTGCGCTTCCTGCGGCTTGCGGGACATCTTGGGTTTTCTATCGAGGACCACGCCCTCCATACTATCCATAAGCTCGGGCGCAATCTGAACAGACTCGTTAGCGATGAAAACGGAAAGGCTCGCTATCACATTCCTCGCGCGCATCTTGGACGAGAATTCGTGTCTTCCCTCTCACAAAATGCCGGTGAAACCATCACACACTTTTTCAAGTCTGGCGTCATGGGACACCTCGTGCCGGAAATCGCCAAGCTTGAGCACCTAGTCACGAGCCGCGGCATTCCGGGACATGAACATGCCGAGACCGTCCTCTCGGACTTGCATGGCCACGGCGCTTCACCGGCCGTGACGCTTGCCGCCCTTCTCGCCATACTGGAGGACGAGAGTGTTGCCGCCTTCCATAAAGCAACTGAACGTCTCCACCTGCCCCTCCTTGAAAACGGTAGAAACCTTGTCGCTGATGTTGATCACCTTCTCAAACACCGGAATATCCTTGTCGATCAAGACCCGCTCGAGCTTTCACATGCCGAATTCGAGCACGTCTTTGGTGGACCAAAAGGGGACGATCTCCTCCTATTCTTACACGCACTGGCCGTCACTGGCGGACACAATTCGCAGGCTCGCGAACGCTGGTACGTGGCCAAACGGAGAAAAGACGAGATGCCAAACACAGCTCCGCCTGAACTCGTCCGCGGCCGGGATTTGCTCTCCCTTGGCCTCTCCCCCGGCCGTCATCTCCGAGAGATTATGCGTAAAATCAGGAACGAACAACTGTCCGGCAAGCTTTGGACCAAGGCCGACGCCCTCGAGTTTGCGCGATCGATCACTTGAGACGAAACAAAAGCCCGTGAGGAACTGTTAGGAGGTAATCCGACTCCAGTTCCGAACGGGCTTTTGGTTTGTCGAAACAGAGTGGTCAGGGTCTCATCCCTGGAGCAGATGCTCGACCAATGGCCGGCATGTGCTTCACTCCAATTGCGTGAATAGATCCATCAGCGGCTTGCCCGAAAACAATCACCATTTCCCCTACTCTGACCGCAACCGGAGGAGCTAAACGGGTCTGGCGCGTAACTTGAACATCAACAATCTGCCCTCCCCGACCTCTAAGTAAAAAGCCGTGTTCCTCTACCTCGGCCACCATACCTCGGTGCAACTTCGGTAGATCTGGCTGGACAACCGAGTGGTAAAGCGGGCGCATGATTGGCACATTGGCTGATTCAGCAACCTCATATACGCCTTCATGTACCTTGGCGGTAGCCACCAGAACGGTACCGAGCGTCAAACACGCGGCAATGCCGAAAACTGAGTACAAAAGCGGCTGGCGATACGCAAAGGCGTAACGGAGAAGCCAGAACTCGAGCGCGAAAGCGGCCACGAGAAGAAGTGCGATCGGCACCCAGGGTAGTGACAGCAAAAATTCACGTAAACCCTCGCCGCCAAACTCCGGCAAAGCCAAAACGCCGGATTCGCGCAGAGAAAAATGGATGAGAGTGATCACGAAGAGCACTATCAGGAAGCTGGCCAAAAGGCCGATCCCGGAAAGAACCGTCACCGCGGTAAAACGCCACTTCGGCGTAACCAAAACCGCGCCCTCATCAATTTGCTGAAGGACCAATTCTTTTATCGTGGGTTGTGCCTGGAGGTTTTCCATACTAGGAGACGTGCGAGGGATCAATCACCTTTTTGAGAGCGTCACGGCCTCGTTTGAGACGAACACCCACCGTTGATACCGGAATGTGCAGAATGTCCGCAATGTCTTCATACGACAAGTCTTCGAAGTAGTAGAGGACAAGCGGTTCTCTGTATTTCGCATCCAGTGTGCCGAGTGACTCGTCGAGCGCTCGCCGAAGTTCCTTATCTATCACTTCCCTATCTGACGATTCCTTGCCGGCGACGTGAGGAAACAAAGTATCGGGGTCAAAGAACGATAACGGCTCACGTGAGCGTTTCTTTATGGCGTTAACAAAGACGTTATGGGCTATCCGGTATATCCAGGGCGAAAATTTCCTTGAGGAATCATAACTTTGAATATTCATGTACGACTTCAAGAACACCTCCTGGACTAGATCCGCCACTTCCTCTTTTTGCGAAAGGAAACGCCGGCCGTACCCAAGAAGTTTCTTCTCAAACCGTTCCAGAAGGAGTCCAAAAGCTAACTGGTCTCCATTCTCCTGGACCCGGCGCGCGAGTTCTTCGTCTGAAAGATCTTGCATACTGCGCATTTGGTACTACACCAGAAAAACTGGTTTATTTCAACAAAAAATCCCACCGCTTGGATGGGATCTTTTGGTGCGCGCACCAGGACTCGAACCTGGGACCTTTACAATGTCAATGTAACGCTCTAACCAACTGAGCTATGCGCGCAAATTGCTGAGAGAGTGTACGTTTCACTCCCGTCCATGTCAATCATTCCCGTGAATGTCGCGCGGGCGCTCAGGGGCGCGGGAGATGAAAAGCAAGATAATGCCGGCACCGAGCAAAAAGAGAAACCACAGGCCGGCGGCGGAAAGTATCTCCCGTGACGCACAAGTGAATAAACTGGGCAAAAACTGCGTGATGTCAGACGTGGGAGCCGTGGCTAGGCATGCGCTCGGGCCGCGCGTGTGTGTCGCCAGTAAACCCATCCAAGCTGCGCCAAAGGCAGTGCCGGCTGAAAAAACGGTAAACAAACAACTAAACCGATTTTTGTTCAAACGAAGGAATCGAACGAGTCCGACCACTGCAAAAATGACTCCGCCGACAGTCCAAAAAAGCACAAACCACAGGAGGGCGAGAATCAAAAGATAACCAATTGGTTCGTTCGACATAGGTTAGTTAACGGACATGGCCAGTAAAACGACGATACTGGAGCCGATAGCGGCAATCGCGAGTACCCAAGCCAAGGTTACAAACAGTGGCAGTTCTCTGCGAGAACCAACGATCGCAAAAAATACAGCAAGAAATAAGAGGGAAAAGGGAACGAAAATCATATTAGGGTTAGTTTTTCTGGTGGATCCGCCTGGACTTGAACCAGGGACCACCGAGGTATAAGCTCGGCGCTCTAACCAACTGAGCTACGGATCCACGTTTATTGGCTAACCTTACTTCATTTCACCCTTTCTGGCAAGGAACTGAATGGCATGGTAGCATTTTGCCATGAAATCCGCGACTGTTAAGATTAAAACTCCGGGCAGACTTGATATCGCGTTAGCTGAAGCCTTAGATATCAGCCGATCCCAAGCACAAAAACTTGTTCAATCAGGCCGAGTTTCAGTTACTGAAAAAAAGGCCTCGCCTCACCTTGAGGTGACAGAAACAAGTGAGATTAAGGTCGAAGCGGCCCCAGCCAAACCAAGAAAGAAGGCCGCCGCCAAGCTCGATATTATTTTCGAAGATGACGATGTTATTGTGGTTAACAAACCCTCCGGTGTCCTCGTGCACCGCGCAGAAGGCCAGGATGGCGCAGCCTTGCTCGACTCGCTCTTGAAGCACTCGCCCAAAATGAAGAAGGCTGGCGCAGAAGAAAAGCGTTCCGGCATCGTGCATCGTTTAGACAAAGAAGCGTCAGGAGTGCTCATCGCCGCCAAAACCCCAAAGGCCTTCGAGTTCCTGAAGAAACAATTTAAGGAAAGACTAACTGAGAAACACTACACCGTTTTTGTCATGGGCAAGGTTCGCGATGAACTCGGCACGATCAACTTCCCTATCGCCCGCTCAACGACCAGAGCTAGAATGGCCGCTCGACCACTCAGCCAAGAAGGTAAAGAAGCGATTACCCATTACGACGTTATTGGTCGCTATTCTGTCGGTACATTACTCGACGTAAAGATCGAGACTGGCCGCACGCACCAAATCCGCGCCCACATGTTCGCTATTGGCCACCCTGTTGGCGGAGACACCCTCTACAAGCGCAAGGACATCAAGGACATCAAGCTCCCCCGCCTGTTCCTGCATGCTCGAGCCTTGACGATCAACCTCCCGAGCGGTGAACGAAAGACGTTCGAGGCGCCATTGCCGAAAGAACTCGAAGACGCGCTCGCGGCTTTGAAAAAAGTATGATCATAACCCTCTCCGGGCTGCCTGGTGCTGGAAAGTCGACCTTGAAGAATCTTCTGGCCGAACAACTCGGCCTGAAGAAATACTCGATGGGCGACCTTCGCGGGAAAATGGCCCAGGAGCGCGGGATGACAATCGACGAGTTCAATAAGCTCGGCGAGACTGAAGCGTTTACAGACAAAGACGCAGACGAATACCAAAAAAAGCTCGGCGAAACTGAAAATAACTTCGTGATTGATGGGCGGCTATCCTGGCACTTCATCCCACAGAGCTTCAAAGTATTCCTAGATGTTGATACTCGTGCAGCTGCAGAACGTATCTTTGCCGACCGAAAGGCCAACACGACCAGAGACGATGAACCCGAATATCAAACAGTCGAAGAAGTGGAAAAAGCCATCACCGACCGGCTAAAAAGCGACCAATCGCGTTATAAAAAGTGGTACAACATAGACTTCCTAGACAAGAGCAATTACGACCTAGTTATTGATACTACCCATATTCCGGCTTCTGAAACGCTGGGAAAAGTCCTTGACGCGGTTCAGAATCTCCGCTAAACTCCCGCCCGTATGACCGAAGCAGAAATGAATCTAATTGTCCCCGGTGCCGTCCTTAAAGTCCACGAGAAGATCGAGGACGTGAACGGTAAGGGTGAAAAGCGCGAGCGCGTGCAGATTTTTGAGGGCCTAGTCCTCGGAGTTCGCGGTGCCAGCACGTCTAAGACCTTCACTATCCGCAAGGAAACTGATGGCTTTGGTGTAGAAAAGATTTTCCCAGTCTCCTCCCCAAACCTGGTGAAGATTGAATCCATGAAAGTCTTCAAAGTCCGCCGAGCCAAGCTCCAGTTCGTGAAAGACTTTGACCGCAAGTTCAAAGAAGTGAAGAAAGTTAAAGTAGCAGTAAAGTAAAACAAAAACTTCCGCCTGAGGCGGAAGTTTTTGTTTTTACGAGCTATCAGCGCTAGCCTTCTGTTAGGCACTGATTATTAGTTATACCGGTAATGAAATTAACTATAGTCCCATAAACTGGTACGTAATCAACCGCCGAAGCTATTCCTGACGGCACGTAAAAACCGCATTTCTTACCAATAGCCTTTGCAACTCCGCATGGATCAGTTTCACAGACTTTGGCAGCATGAGAATAATCATATGATTCCACGCTGCTGATAGCCACTGCATTATAGCTGAGGAGGTCGGCTTTTGGGCGATAAATATTTACCTTATCATAGGCAGAACATGGATTTTCGGCGGTAACGTCCGATTGCACTGTCTTGCAGTCAATGTAAGTAGGGTTCAGACTTCCCGGAGTGAATGCAGATACGCACACACTAGTCCCCAAATATCCGCCGTCATCAAACGAGCAGAAGTATTTATGGTTATCGTCTTTGTCACTTGTATCGGCTACTTTAAGGGCCGCGGAACAGGAAGCATCGCTTGGTGTCAGACCTTCGGTGGCAGTTATTGTATTAATGTTCGGACACAATATGCAACTCATTTTACTGCCGGAACCCATACAGGCACCGCCATCAAAACAATGACTATACTGACATTTATCCCCCACTTTCCAATTTGTATTTTTAACCTCTAGCTTAACATTATCAATGCTCTGAATAACGCCCTCTTTACCGCAAACCTTCTCAGCTGACGCATTAATATCAAAGCCATTATCCTCCAGGTACTCACATGAAGCGTTTGGGTCTATAAGGATAATTCGCTTGATGAGAGGGGTGCGAAGAGCAATAAGATTTACCAGTCTGGGATCAAGAAGAGAGGCTATGGCGTAAGCAGACAAGAGAAGCACTAGGCCAATGAGAGCGTTTGAAATACGTGTTTTTGCCTTATCCAGTCTCTTAGAATTACCGCCCGCCACTACATATTCAAGACCGCCAACCATGATCATGACAACCGCAATCAAGGACATGGCAGGCAGAAGAAACTGATAGGCCAAGGCTAGATACTCATGAAAACCTAACACGGTAGTACGGCCAAGGATCGGAACGTTCAAGTTAACCCCGGTAGCTGGGGCAAAACAATAACCTCTGGCTTCTCTGTTTTTAGTCTCAGTGCAGTTAATATTCTGGCCGGCCCAGGTGCCAGGTTTGGGCGCTCCGTTGCGATCAGTCGCGTATTCGGCACACTCCTTTTCCGTCCAACATTTACCATCATTGTCTGGCAACGGTTGACCGGCAGCGAAACAACCAATGGGGGTCAGTTTTCTCTCGTTACATAGAGAGGAACATTCGGCCATGGTTTGCTTAGTCCCAGAATTGACCGCTCCATGAGCGTCACTTCCACAATAGCACTGGCATGACCCAGCGGCTGGTGGTACTTGAGCAGAAACTTTCGGCAACGAAAAAACTAACGACTGGAAACAAAGTGCCAAGAGTAAACTAATTTTGCAAAAATGCCTGGAGAACTTCTTTAAAAATTGCATAGGGTACCGCGCCTTCTACTTTAACGCCGTTTACAAAAAATGTTGGAGTGCCAATAACGCTGGCGTTCACGCCGTCGGTCAGGTCAGTTTGGACTTCATTAGTATACTTCCCGCTCGTGAGACATGTCTTAAAAGTATCCGCATTCAAGTCCAAGCCTTCGGCTAAACCAATCAGCTTATCCTGAGTTAGCTCGCTCTGGCGGGCAAAAATAGCATCATGAAACTCCCAAAATTTGCCCTGCTCAGCCGCGCACTCCCCCGCTTGAGCTGCGAGCGTAGCACCCGGGTGCAGTTCGTCGAGCGGGAAATCTCGATAGATGAAACGTACCGTATCCGGAAACTCTTTGGCTAGCGCTCGCACAACGTAATTCTCTTCGGCGGAAAACGGGCAGCCAAAATCAGCAAACTCGACCACCGTTACCTTTGCCGTCTGTGAACCGAGTGTCGGATCGTCAGAACTCGCCAGAACCCCGCTTCCAGGAGCCTGCCCGGCTAATGCCTTTAAACTTTCCAGGCGAACAGCGGTTGAGCCATACCGCAGCCTACTCAAATCCACCGTGCCGTGTTTGATCTGCTGAGCGTAGGTAAAAACACGCCAAGAGAAAACAAAAAGAAGGATAAGTACTATCCCTACCCCAATGGTTGCAATGACCTTTTCGGTCCGACTACCCGGCTCTTCCATACCCACATAGGATAGCATGCTTAACCTTTACGAATTTAGGCAGGTTTGGTAGCATAGGCAGTAATATGATTCTCAACATTGCCCAACTGGTACTCTCAATTCTCCTCACCGCCGCGATTCTTATGCAGGCGCGCGGAAGCGGAGCTGGAATTGCCTTTGGCGGAGATGGCAACGTTTATCG
Organism: Patescibacteria group bacterium; assembly: GCA_041659765.1. Lineage (NCBI taxonomy): Bacteria > Patescibacteria group bacterium. Next base: position 733,062 of record JBAZXR010000001.1, read on the forward strand.
CACTCGCCGTGGCGTAGAAAAGAAGCTCCATGCTGCCACCGTAGTTATTGCTATACTGTTCCTAGCCGTTGCACTTGCCAACGTTTTGCTTTCAATCTAGACCGTCAGGTTTCAGGTATCAGGTTCTCTTCTCCATATTCCCAAAATCGCCTTTTCTAATTTGTTTTCCAAAAAAAACCGGGATGCTAAATCCCGGGGGACTAGTCGTACCTTTGCCAGTCCGGATGCTGAAACCCTAGCCCGAAAAGAAATTCTTTCCGTTAAACCAGCTAGACGGTTACCGTCCGTGAGCCAGTGGAAGCATCTCCCAAAGTTTTTAAGTCTAAGTGAAAAACGGGTGGCGCTTGGTGCGCTGACTATTGCTCTCTTGGCCGGCACCGCCCTTGGGCTCAGGTTCCTGTCTGCTCACCAGTCGCTCTCGCCAGCCGTTGGCGGCAGCTATACAGAAGGACTCGTTGGCACTCCCGCACTCATTAACCCGCTCTACGCTTCGGCTAGCGACGTGGACAATGATTTAGCTCATCTCATGTATTCCGGGCTCATGCGATTTGATCCCCAAGATGGACTGGGAACTGATTTAGCTTCCTCATATACAGTTTCGCCTGACGGAAAATCATACACTTTTGTTCTTCGTGATGGCGTTCGTTTTCATAACGGCGATTCATTCTCAAGCGAAGACGTAGCCTTTACTTTTCGTGCCATTCAAAATCCAGAATACGGCAGCACGCTGGCCCCAACCTTTGCTGGAGTCACAATTGATACTCCAGATGCCCGAACAGTAACTTTTACCCTACCGGAAGCCTCCTCAGCTTTCCTCGGAAACATGACCGTTGGTATTTTACCGGCAGGCGTTTGGTCAGATATCCCGAGCATGAATGCTAAGCTGACCATCCTCTCGCTCGAACCAATCGGCACAGGCCCGTATAAGTTCGAAAAACTGACCAAGGATAGCCGAGGAACCCTTCGCAGTATGACGCTCGTGCGTAACAAACAGTACTACAGAGGTGTACCGTTTATTGATTCGCTTCAATTCAAATTTGCTGGCTCAGCTGACGAGTTAGCTAATCTGTTACGCAATAAAAACATCGAGGGAGCGGTGACCGTACCTTTCTCTGAGGCCCCTAAATTTACCTCTGACAGATCTTTCCAAGTGCTCCAGCCGCTCATCCCCCAGTACACAGCCGCCTTCTTTAATCTGAAATCCACAGGCCCGATCGGGGATAGCAACGTCAGAAAAGGACTTGATCTTGGGCTTGACCGACAAGCTGTTATCACCAAAGCCCTGGTAACTAAAGCACTTCCTCTAAACTCTCCGCTCGTGACCGGCATGCCGGGAGCGAACACAACCGGTGCCGGTAGCTTTGACTTAGCAGCAGCTGATGCGGCTCTGGAAGCTAGCGGTTATAAAAAACCGGAAGGCGGAGGCACTCGCGTTAAAGGAACTACGGCTCTGACTCTTAACGTAGCTTTTGCTAATACCACAGAACTAAATTCCGTTGCCACTGAACTCAAACGCCAATGGGAACTCCTGGGAGCAAGTGTTAATCTTGAGGCAAAAAGTGCTGATTCGCTCCAGACCGATATACTACGAAACAGAAATTTTGATGTACTCCTGACCGGCGAACTATATGGCGCTTTCCGTGATCCATACCCCTACTGGCATTCTTCCCAATCAACCTACCCAGGACTTAACATCACGCAACTGGTGAATAGGTCAGCGGATGAGGCGATGAGCATAATTCGTTCAACCACGGATGAAACTAAACGAGCTGAAAGTTACGCCGCCTTTGCCAAAGTCCTGGCCGATCAACACGTAGCCGCTTTTCTCTACGAGCCGTCGTACGTATACCTAACCAGTAAATCGATCAAAGGCGTTGACTTGCCTGTGGTAAACTTGCCGGCGGATAGATTCGCGGATATAAACGAGTGGTATATCAAGACAAAACGGGTCCTCAAGAAGTAAGAACGTTGACGAAAAGCGGAAGAAATGATAGTGTACTTTCTTCTTAGGAGTGAGGATTCGTGCGGGCGTGGCGGAATTGGTATACGCGTAGGTCTCAGAAGCCTATGCCAGTAATGGCTTGAGAGTTCGAGTCTCTCCGCCCGCACCACCAGTAACTTGTTCGAACATAACTGCTCGCAGTTGATTCTCTCGAAACCCTTCGAGGGAGCCGACTGTCAGGAGTGAAGCATTTATTCTTTAACTTTTCATTCGACAGTTTGATTTATGGGAAATTTTAAACCCAATACGTTCCGGGCTGCGCCACCTCAGAAGAGTGCACCACCACGTGGACGAAAACCGTTCCCGGAAACAGCGACAACTTCTCGCCCGGTAACTGCGCAGCCAGAAAAATCCATGACCCTCACCTCCCCCACGGGAGATCAGGTGCGTGTCATGGTGCTTGGCGGACTTGAGGAAGTGGGACGCAACTGTACCCTCATTGAGTACAAAGATGACATCATCATTGTTGACCTCGGCCTGCAGTTCCCCGATGAAGACATGCCTGGCGTGGACTACATCATCCCGAACATGACCTATCTCCGCGGAAAGGAGAAGAATGTACGCGGCGTGATCATCACGCACGGTCACTATGACCACATTGGTGCTATTCCACACGTAGTCCAGAACATTGGCAATCCTACGGTGTACGCACTCCCTGTGGCTGCCGGCATTATCAAGAAGCGTCAGACGGACTTCCCTACCTCTACGGTAAACGTGAAGACTATTGCGATCACCACTGAACTACAGCTTGGTGCTTTCAAGGTGCATTTCTTCCACATTAACCACAACATTCCAGACTCAGCGGGTATCGTCATCGAGACTCCAGCTGGCGTCATCTGTCACACCGGCGACTGGAAGTATGACTTCCACCCGGTTGGCGCGCCTCCGGCTGACTTTCACAAGATGGCTCGTTTGGGCGAAGCTGGCGTCACTCTTCTCATGGGCGACTCCACTAATGCTGACCGCCATGGCCACCAGAAGTCCGAGAAGATTATCGGCGAAGAGCTGTACTCGATTCTCGAGAAGGCGAAAGGCCGCGTTATTGTCGGCACCTTCGCTTCCCTTCTCTCCCGCGTAAAGCAGCTCATGGAAATTTCCGAAAAGCTTGGTCGCAAGATCGCGCTCGACGGTTACTCCATGAAGACGAACGTAGAAATTGCGAAGGAGCTCGGTTACATCCAGGTGAACGAAAAGTCCATCATCCCGATTGAAGAAGCGAACAACCTCCCACCAGAAAAAGTAACAATTATTTGTACTGGCGCTCAGGGCGAAAAGCGTGCTGCACTTTCCAGAATCGCTAATGATGAGCATCGTTTCATTCGCGTCGATCGCGAAGACACGGTTATCTTCTCAAGCTCGGTCATTCCGGGTAACGAGGCCTCTGTTCAGCGTTTGAAGGACACGTTCTACCGCAAGCGCGCTCGCGTGATCCACAAGGATCTTATGGATGTGCACGCTGGTGGCCACGCCATGAAAGAGGATATTAAGCTCATGCTCTCCCTCTTCAAGCCAAAGTACTACATGCCAATTGAAGGCAACCATTTCTTGCTCCGCGAGAACGCAGAAGTTGCGTACTCCATGGGCTGGAAAGAGGAAAACGTCTTCGTGGCTGACAACGGCCAGGTGGTAACCCTGGCGAAAGGTGCTGACGGCGTAAGCCACGCTGCACTTACCCCAGAGAAAGTCCCGTCGGATTACGTCTTCGTAGACGGTCTCGGCGTGGGCGATGTTTCCCAGGTAGTTCTCCGCGATCGCCAGGCGCTTGCCGAAGATGGCATGCTCGTGGTCATTGCGCAGTTCGACAAAAAGGCCGGTACTCTGACCCAAACGCCAGATATGGTCAGCCGCGGCTTCCTGCACATGAAGGACAACAAGGAATTCATTGACATGACCCGCAAGACTCTTGAAGATATGATCCGCGCGCACAAGCACGGCGTACCGCTCGACCCGGATGAAATCAAAGAATTTATCCGTGAAGAGCTGGGCAAGTTCCTGTTTACCAAAACAGAACGCCGCCCGATGATCCTGCCAGTTATTATCGAGGTTTAACTTACCGCAGAAGGCGCTCGCAAGGGCGTCTTTTGCTTTTCATAGCCGAACTGCGATAAACTGCTTGGCAACTAGCCAACCATTATGCGAATTCTTACCGGCATTCAACCAACCAACATCCTCCACATTGGCAATTACTTTGGCGCTCTGAAGCCAGCGGTCGAACTCCAGAAGGAACATGACCTAACCATGCTGATCGTTGACCTGCACGCCATCACCGTCCCGCAGAACCCCATCGAGCTCAGCAATAACATTGCGTTTGCAACCGCGGCGTACCTGGCTGCGGGAATAGACCCAAAGAAGGCAACAATTGTGCAGCAGTCGAGAGTTTCTGCGCATGCGGAACTTGGCTGGATGATGTCGTGTATCGCCAAGACCGGTGAGCTAGATCGGATGACACAGTTTAAAGATAAAGCGACGGGCAAGGGCGAGAAAGTTTCCGTTGGCCTCTATACATATCCCATTTTAATGGCAGCCGACATCCTCCTGTACAACACTGATGCTGTGCCGGTTGGTGCTGATCAAAAACAACATATTGAGCTGGCACGCGACCTGGCCGAAAGATTCAACCGAGATTTCGGCGAGACGTTTGTGATTCCGAAGCCGATTATCGCTGAACATGGCGCAAAGATCTTGGCACTCGACAACCCGGAAAAGAAAATGAGCAAGAGCTCCCCCGCTCCCAAGAGTTATATTTCACTAATGGACGATGCAGATACTATTCGCAAGAAAATCCGTTCGGCGGTTACCGATTCAGAACCGACGGTACGATACGACGAAGCTCGACCAGGCGTAGCGAACCTGTTGACGATTCTCTCGCTGGTCGAAAAACGCTCGGTCTTCGCTATCGCCGATGAATATGTCGATAAGGGCATGAAGGACTTGAAGGACGACGTAGCCGAAGCATTGATTGTTCACCTCGAGCCTCTCCAAGCTGAAATCGCCGGCTACCTGAAACACCGAGATGAGCTCGAAAAGGTTATCGCGGAAGGCAGTGCTCGAGGAGCCCTAATTGCAGGAGCAAACGTGGAAAACGTGAAGGTAAAAATGGGTCTAAAGTTAGCATAATAATAGCATTTTTAGGTTGACAAACAGCCCAAAAAGTGCTATTATTGTTATTGTGTTTACGATGAATAGTTGTCTTCACACCCACCGGAAAGGCATCTCGCCTTTTCAACCCTCACTTCCTACCTTGAGGTTTCAATGTCTTCGAAAATCGTGAATGGGTTCCTCGTCATGGTCACCATTTGTGGCCTGCTCGGTCTGGCTGTTCTCTGTACCACAGAGGGCATCAAGTTCGATGGCGAGATGCTTCTGCTCGCGCTCGCGATCATCTGCATCCCGGCCTACCTGTCGACGCTCCCCATCAAACAAACCGAAAACAACACCTAAGGGGGATCAATGGAGAAACATCAGGATGAACCTTTGACACTCGCTCAGTGCACCTTGGTAATGGTGATCGGCGTGCCGATCATTATGGCCGTCTGCGCCTGGGCAATTTTCTGCCTAGCAGCGGTGGTCGCGATCTTCAAGATGATCGCCATCGGAGCGCTCGGGTACATCTTCAGCGAGCCGGAGCCAATCTTCAAGCTCATGATGATCGCCGTAGTCTTCCCATTGCTGTTGATCTCGATCGTCGGGCATGAATGGAGTGCTCAAAAAAGTTAGGCTGACCCGGTGGGTTCGTCTAGACGCTCGTCTCAACTGAGGCGGGCGTTCTTCTTTTTGAAAAGCTGACGTCGGCCGAACTCGCCTTCTTCTTTGAAGGGGGCTTCTTTTATCTGAGCGAAATTATTGACCACTTTCATTCCAAGATGTAGTATTCTGAAGCTCATAACGAGCAACCCAGTGAGGTTCCCCAGATGATCCACGCCAGCAGTCGTACCATCTCCCTCGATTCCCGCGACCTCAGGAAGCCCCGCAAGCGCGAATCGCGTCGCCCGAAACCCCCGCACGGCCAACGCCGTCTGGACCCGCTCAACGAGACCCTCTCGTCCACGGCCGCCAGCGCGCTCACCCTCGATGACCGCGTGTTCCTCTTTGCCCTCTCGGCCCGGAGCAGCTGCCGTGGACCCATGCGCGCACATGGCGCCTTCAAGAAGAAGGGCAATGGCAGCGAAATCAAAGAGCCGAAGCGCACGGAAGAACTCCTCGCGCACCGCAAAAAGGGCCGAGCCACGCTGTCCCAAGCGATCGAGTTCATCGACCAGCTGCGGACTCCGGCGGCGCGCCTGGAAGTCCTCACCGTCTTCCTCGGGAGCATGTCCCAGTTCATGGGAACGGCGAACGGCGAGAAGATGCTCGTGAAGCAGATGATGGCGGGCGCCAGCGTGATCCGCCAGTTCCTCTCGGAAATCACTGCTCTCAAGGAAAATCCTGTCGAACTCATGAAGAAGACGAGCAAGTCCGCCGTCCTCGACATGTTCGAAGGTGCCCTCCCCTCGGCCTAGAGCCGAGAGATCATGACCCGTGTACCCGTCAGTCCGAACTCCTCTCGGGCCGGCGGGTACTTCTTTTTATTGACCGTATCGCCTTTTTGGTGTACCGTCGGCGTGCGTTTCTACCTCCCGGTAGGGGCGTTTTCCCAAGAACAGTATTCTTCCCCGCTTGAGGTGCCGCATGGCTCGTTCCCCCGATACGTTCAAACCGCGTCCTGTCCTGGCTCCGCCGCCTACGCCCAGCCAGCGACCCTACAAGTTCGCTCACCCGGTCGATACGTCCTGGACTGAAGCTGATCGACGGCGCGATCGAATCCGCCACGGTCTCCCGGCCAACCGGAACCTCGACGAAGAGATGCCCGTGAAGAACTACAGCGATCTGGGGCACATCGATGACCGGCTGAAGATCATGCTCGAAAGCGTGAAAAACGGCCTCGGCTTCGAGAACCGCTACCACAAGCTGGCGATCTACTCGTTCGTGCTCGGTGCCAACGCCGCAGTCCACGGAAATGAACAGCTGAACGCCGAAATCACCCGGCTGGCCACCGAGTGTCTGAGCGATCGCCTGCACCACCTGCGCGCGGAGCACTGCGACGCGATCGTGGCCTCTGAGCTCACGCCTGACCAGGCCGTTGCCACCGTGTCCATGGTCCTCAGCATCTGGGGAAGCAAAGCTGGTATTCGGGCTGTCACCAAAGCCCGTCGTATCCAGGATGGGTACAAGCACACCCAGCACAAGATCCGTCCCGCCCAACTGATTTCGCAGTTGACCGACGCTCTCCGGAGCTAGTCGACAACTGCATTCACACGTCTAGAGCTCCGCCAAGCGGAGCTCTTTTTCTTTACAAGTTCGCCGTTTTTTGCTACAATCGCCCTGCTTGGAAAGCAAGACAATCGCCCCGTAAAAAGGGAGGAAAGTCCGAACACCCGTGGTGCAGCAATGCATCATTGAGAAAAGGCGTTGCTAACAGCAACCGGGAAAAAGTGATGCCAGTGAGGGACTGGATGGCGGCTTCGCGCTGTCCCCCACAGGCCTCAAGAAGCCCAGGGAAAGTCTTTAGGAAACGTAAGAATCCTGAAGGTCAAGACTTGCGGGAAACCGCAGGAAAGACGCAACAGAGACTATGATACCCGTCTAAGGCGCAAGCTATGGCGGAGTACAGTGAAAAGTGAGGAGCCCACTCCTCTCACCCGCGTGGCGACGCGCGGGTGCGGCAAACCCGCCTTGGTGCAAGAGCAAATTAGGTAGCTCGCATGAGTCTGATAGCAATATCAGAACTAGAGAGATGATTGTCACGAATCGCTGTGCACGAATGCGCACAGAGGCTCGACAGAATTCGGCTTACTAGCTTTCCAGCCTGAAAAACCGTCCGCAAGGGCGGTTTTTCATGTTAAAATGAGCCAAGCTATGAAGCGTATAGATTTGGCTTTTGCCGCTCTCTTTGTTCCACTCGACTATCTCATGCTTCTTTTAGCTGGGACGGCTGCCTATGCCTTGCGTTTTGCACCGGTGTTCACGGCCTTCAGACCAGTTACCTTTGAACTTAGCTTCAGCGAGTTTTTAGCTCTCGTCCTCCCGATTGCCGCCATTTATATCCTGGTTTTTTCGCTCTCCGGCCTTTATAACATCCGACCCCGAAGTATTCCGGGCGAAGCGGTTCGCGTCATCGTAGCTTCTGCGGCAAGCATTGCCGTGGTTCTCGCTATTGCCTTCTTCTCGCGTGAACTCTTTGATTCTCGATTTATTGTGCTCGCAGCCTGGGTGTTTTCGGTTGTCTTTCTACTCGTCGAGCGGCTCTCGCTCCGCCTACTCCAACGGACACTGCGGCGATTCGGCTATGGCGTGCAATACGTTGCGGTGATCGGCAAGACGAAGAATGCAAATGAACTCGTAGCCTACTTCGGAGAGCATCGTGCGCTCGGGTATGTAACAAGCTACCACACAGCGCACTTCAATAACGACACAGCAGATCGTCTAAAACGATTGAAAAATGAAAACAAACTCGATCTTATTCTTCTTGCGAATACTGAGGCCGAGCGGTCAGAAGTTACTTCGATCAAAACTTTTTCTGATGTAGAGCATACGTCCTTCATGTACACGGCTGATTTGTTCCCTGGCAGCACGCTCCGGCCGATTGTCTTTACCTTCGGCGGCAGCCCCGTGATCGAGGTGCCAAAGACCCCACTCGATGGCTGGGGTGCAATCTACAAGCGAAGCTTCGACATCATGGTATCGCTTCTCCTCATCATCGCTACCCTCCCCCTACAACTCTTGATCGGGCTCGCCATCTTCATCGAGAACCCGGGGCCGATTTTCTTCACCATCAAGCGCGTGGGTATGCGTGGAAAACCGTTCCCATTCATGAAGTTTCGCTCGATGATCAAGAACGCACATAAGTTGCGATTTGATCCAAAGTTTATTGAAAAATACGGCAACGAACGCGAAGGCACGCCACTTTTCAAGCTGGCCGACGATCCTCGGGTTACACGAGTTGGTCGATTTATCAGAAAGTGGAGCTTGGACGAGATTCCCCAGTTTTACGCCGTCTTCGCTGGCTCCATGAGTCTCGTTGGACCTCGACCCCACCTGCCTGAAGAAGTGGCTCGCTATAAACCCGGCGAGCGGCGCGTTTTGACCATTAAACCGGGCATTTCTGGTTTATCCCAAATTAGCGGGCGGGCAAACCTTGACTTTGAAGACGAAGTCCGCCTAGATATGTACTATATTGAGAACTGGAGCCCCTGGCTGGATCTCATTATCCTAATCAAAACACCGATTGCTGTGCTTTTTAGGAAAGGGGCATATTAGGAAAGTCTTATGCGTGTTGCGCTTGTCCATGACCATTTAATTCAGCACGGAGGCGCTGAACGTGTTCTTTCCGCGCTCCAGGCCATCTTTCCTGAAGCGCCTACCTACACGCTTTTTTTTGATCGTGATGCCATGAAGGCAGATTTTGGACACAAAGATATTCGGACTTCTTTTCTCCAACATATTCCCGGTGGCAAACGTTTCTTCCGCTATCTTCTCCCCCTCATGCCTTCAGCGACCGAGAGTTATGATCTCTCGGGTTTCGACGTCATCATTTCTTCGGCCAGTGCCTTCGCCAAAGGTATCGTGACGCCCACGGATAGCGTTCACATTTCATACTGTCATACGCCAACGAGATATCTATGGAGCGACGCCCAAAGCTACGTCGAAGAACTCAATGCGCCAAAGATTGTGAAGTGGGCACTCCCGCCGGTTATTTCATTGCTTAGACTTTGGGATAAAGCTGCTGCAGACCGAACCGATCTGTTCATTGCTAACTCGAAAACCGTTCAGAACCGCATCAAGAAGTATTACCGCCGCGAAAGCGAAGTTATTAATCCGCCGGTTGATACCGCACGCTTCTTTGTTTCGAATAACCCTAAACATTACTACCTCGCTGGCGGACGTCTTGTGTCCTACAAGCGGTTCGACCTCGTCGTCGAGGCGTTTACGAAGCTCGGGCTCCCACTCAAAGTCTTTGGCTCGGGTCCGGCTGAGGAATCGCTCCGCAAAATCGCCGGGCCGAATGTCGAATTTCTTGGTCGAGTATCTGACGATGAACGCACGCGCCTGTTTGCGGACGCAATCGCCTTCATTAACCCGCAAGAAGAAGATTTTGGCCTCACGGTTGTAGAAGCGATGGCAGCGGGCCGGCCGGTTATTGCGTATCAGAAGGGCGGAGCGACTGAGACCGTTATCGAAGGCGTGACGGGCGTGTTCTTCAATAAACAAACCGTCGACGCACTCGACGAAGCCGTGAAGAACTTCGACGCGACCAAATTCGATCCCGCAAAAATTCGACAGCACGCTGAAACCTTCTCAACTGAAAGATTCCGCAGAGAACTTCTCGCTTTTGTAGAAAACGCGTATCGTAAGGCGTATGAAGATCGCCATTGATGGCCGATCCTTGCTGGACGAACGCCTGACAGGGGTTGGTACATACACACTGAATCTCATCACTTCCCTGGCTGAACTGGCTCCCCGGGATGAATTTCTGGTTTTTGTAAGTGGCTCATTTCATACCCGGAACAGAGCACCCATTTTCAAGGCGACGAATATTAAGTTAGTCGAGGCCAAGATTCCTAATCGCCTTCTTTCCCTGCTCTTGATTCTTCCCTTGTCACCAATTTCCCTCGATTCTTTCCTCCCGGAACACGTCGATGCCTGGTTATTCCCCAACCACGATGCCATCGTTACTCACCGACCGTATATATTTACGGTTCATGATTTGAGTTTCATTCATCTTCCACGGTTTTTTTCTAAAAAAGACAAGCTGGTTCGCAAACTACAGAATATTAAAGCGATCGCAACAGAGGCCAGACACATTCTTACGCCCTCACGGGCGACTGCTGACGACGTATCGTCCATCTATCACCTCCCCGCTGAACAAATTACCATCACTCCACTCGGCCTAGACCACACCCATTTTGTCCCCCGCGAACAGCCTTCTGACCGCACTTTCAGGGCCGCCTATGATCTTAACCGACCGTACATTTTAGCCGCCGCAACGATCGAGCCGCGTAAAAACTTCGAAAGCGTCATCGAGGCCTACGATGCTTTCCGTTCCCGCGGCGGCGAAGCCTTGCCGCTCGTGATCCTAGGCAAACCAGGATTTGGATTTGAGCGCGTTAAAAAAACCGCCCAAGCGGCCATGTTTGCGGACGACATCCGCTTCCTTGGTTTTGTCCCTGAAAAACATAAACCTGCGCTCTTCCGCGGAGCTTCATGCTTTCTTTTTCCCTCTTTTTACGAAGGCTTCGGTCTTCCGGTTCTAGAGGCCATGGCTTCCGGGGTTCCCGTCATCACTTCTTTTACCAGCTCCCTCCCTGAAATTGCCGGAGACGCCGCTCTTTACGTTGATCCATTCAATGTCGAGGACCTCACGCGCGCTCTTCAAATACTTTTTGATCCCACAGACGGCAAAACCCTGCGCGACCTGCTCACAAAAAAAGGCATCCAACGTTCAAAGCTGTTTACCTGGGAAAAAACCGCTCAAAAAACCCTCCAAGCACTTTGGCAGCTCGAACACAAAAACTAGTTAGCCGCCACAATCCCCTTCCCCTCGGCAAATTTATCTTCAGGTAGCGCAGTGGTGAGGGCGTCTGCTTCTTTTTCTATTCTATTTGACGTCGTCGAATCCGTGACGCGGAGCGCACTACCGGAGAGGATTTTCATGACTTTACCCACGTCTGCTGCGGTGGGAGTGGCTTTAACGTAGAATTTCGCATGAATAACCGCAGCTTCCTTGGTAATGCCAGTCGCATCGAACCGAACTATGTTTGCGCTCGCATCATACGTTACCTTGCCAAGGTCTGAGGCTACATTACCGGCAAACGTGACGCCAGGAGGAAGCGTGGCCGTAACCACCAGGTCCTCGAGCGGATGTAGTGCGTGAGGAATAGTCCACATGACTTCAAACGTAGTTCCAGAACCAACGGCCGGTGGCAACGGACCCTCGCCAATAGGCGCGCCATCCGTTGAAAAATAGTGGGCAGAGGCAGTCAGAGCAACCGCAGCGTTTATATGAACGGTTAGCGGCGATGATTGAATCGTCGAACCAGCCACAGTCGCGCGGGCGATAACCGTAAAGGTGTCGACATCGGTCGGTGCAAGCTCGGCCTTCACGGGAAACAGTAAGTTGAAGCTCTTTTTATCGGCCGGGTTTATCACACCTATTTTCTTGGCATCAAATATTACGCCGTCCTTATTCAGCACTCCCCCGTCCAGGCTAGCCTTTGACCAGGTGATTGGAACACCGGTTCCAGGCTGGAAATCAAGCGTAACAGCCGCATCAGACAGTGGCGTTGTGCCCGTATTTTCTAATCTATAACCAAGCCTGAGCGCGTCGCCAGGCGCAACCGAGGTATCGCCTGATAAGCCGTTGCCAACAAGGGTTAAACGAAGCGCACCACCGGAAACGTCCGTCGGAACCATACCGGCCGCCTGCACAAGAGTTTTCGAGTCTATACCCGTGCCAACTGGCAGGGAAACCTCGGCCTTCATCTGTTCTACGTCCGTCACATCAGAAGCGAACGAACCGCTCACCGTGATTGAAACCTCCTTACCGGCATCGATATTCTCAAAAGTCCACTTAGGACGCTCACCGGCACTAAAGGTAGGGGTGCTCTTGGCGACCGTAAAACCCGTAGGAGGAGAGAGAGTGACTACCGCGCCCTTAACGGGGAGCGATCCAGAATTAGTCACCTTAACCACATAGGCCAGGACAGCTCCGGGAGTGGCCTTCTCTGGACCGGTAACACCAAGCGCTAGCACGCTTGATTTTGTACTAACAGAGGCCGTAGCAATCTGGGAAAAGTCTGAACTAAAGTTAGCTGGCTTATACCCGGCAATAGCTTGCACGGTGTTAGTCGACGGCGTAGTAACGATCCATGTTCCCTCAATGGAAATAACGCCCTTGCCATGGGCAGCCACACTCCCAAGTGTAAAAATAAGTTCCTTTTCATCAAACGGGACCGGGTCCATTCTTGTAACTATAAAAGACGGCGGCAAATTAACGTTCACCTCTAGCTGAGCGAGCGGGATATTCTCCGGATTCTCATACGGCACCTTAATAGTGACCGCCTCCCCACTCTTTATCTCAACTGGCATTTCGACCGCCAACACAAGTGGAGCGTAGCCCTGGTTCATGAACCAACCACGGGAAGACAAAACAGTTACAGCAAAAATTAATACGGCCGCGAAGGCCAGCCAGCCGACAATTCTCATTAACCAATAAGTTAAACGTGACCCACCCGGAGTAACGACGGATAGATCCTCCGGAGATTCGCCATAAATAGCCCGCAACCCTTCATCCATGTCCGCCTCCTTCTCTTGAGTGGACCGAACACGCTCGCCTTTTCCTGGAGGGACGATCTTTTTTACCGGATGGATATGTATGATCTTCTTGACCATATCTTAGGGCTGGAAAAGCCAACCAAAGAAGGAATCGCGCTCATTAGTAGCCACGCCAGTGACGTTAGAATTAGCGTCTGAGCTGGTCCAAATAACTTCTACCGCGTGTGGGAGCGAAACCCGCACATCTGTTCGGCGATTTTCTACACCCGACTGTTTTTGAACAAACAATGAGTAAGGGACTGGACTGGTAGCGGCAAACATACCAGTCGCCTTTGCGAGCGAGACTTTGAATGGCAGTTTATAGGTGAAGGTGACGGTTGAAGAAGTGCCGGGAGCAGTCTGCACCCAGTTGCCAAAGACGGTCTTGCCATTTTCATTCCAAACATCTGTACCGGTAGATTCATCCTTGCCTATATCCTGCATGTTAAGCGCCAAATCTTCATCTGTTGAGAGCGGAACATCACTCTTCTTAAAGAGTGCCTCGGCGGGCGGGGTAAAACCGGAAGCGTTCATGATCTGACTGCCTTCCGGAACATATAAACGTATGTAATCCACGTTATTCACGCCACGGAAGAGCTCGCTCTTCATACCGCGGTGAGTGCGCGTGACAGTGACCGTATTCACAACAGTTCCGTCTTCGCTGATCTCAACCTCAACATTCGCCTGTTCATCAATCACCCCATCAGTTTTTCCTCCGCCCAAGTTTGTATCAACAATCATGAGCGAGTCACCCGTAGTCTGCTTCAGGCTACCCGTGAAACCGAGTTTATCCATGGTTGCCTCCAAATCATTCTGCGAGAAATACACCATGATGTCTTTTTCCTGCAGACCCTGGCCAACCAAACTCAACACCTTGGTCAAGGTTGGAAAATCAGCATCTGTCACGCGTTTCAAGAGAAGCGGGGCGAGGTCGCCAATGAAGGCCTTAGGCTTGTTAGCACTCTTGTCGTATTCAAGTTCGACGATCTTTTGAGTTTCAATTAAAAAGTTATCGGCATTGATCGTTCTCTTGTATTGCGGCATGTCCACCGGTCCAACAATCTTTAAGAGGTCCACAATAAATGAGGCATTAACCGCAATCACCCCGTCCATAGTGGGTCCGCCAGAATGCTCCTGGAACCAGAGCATCTTCTTAGCCGAAGTGGGAAAATCAGGAAACCAGTTGGCGTCTTGGAACTCCCAGCGCGGACGCAGGAGGTGCATTGGCCCAGGTGCGGCAACGTATTCGGTTAACTGACCCTGCGCTGAGTACGAACCACCGCCCGGAACCGATAAGCGCTCGATGACTCCGTTTTTTACGTCGAGTTCTGCGAAACTGCCGACGAATCCGCCAGTCGCTCGAATTTCAGTGTTATTCTGGAAAGCTGCCAGGTATCGGACTTCGCCCTTGCCCCCGAGGATGATCGTGAGCGCGTTAGTAAACTGCGTAAACTCATGGAGCGCACTGGCGAGTGCGGGAACGGTCGATTTCAATTCGTGGATTTTTCCGGCGTATTCCTCCGGCATTGAGCCTTCATCTATCTTTTGGATTGCTTCAGCTGCCGTAATGACATGCGGTTCCGCACTACCGACATACGTAGAGAGCAAATCAATCTTGTCGACCACGGTTAATGACTTCTTGCCTGCAATGTCCTGCCCAGCGAGCGATAAAATCTCCGCCGTGTTAGCTAACTCCTCCCCCGCAGTTGCCAGATGCCGTACTGAACTCATGGTCCGCTCAGTCTGAGGAATAACACTGGCCGCCGCGGTCACCACGGCATGCATACTATTCAGCGAATCCTCAGCGTTGGCGAAATCTTCGGCAGCTTTTGAGAAATCCTTACCGGCAGAAGCAAAATCCTTGCTTGAAAGACTGGTCGCACCTCTCAAGAACGCATCGAGCGCGGTCGAACCATTGCTCTTCACGGAATCGGTAGTCGAGCGCACGTTGGCATACACCTGCGCGGCATGGAGCGGCGCAGAAATGAATAGCGCCAAAAGAACAAATGACGCCAGCGCGCGCTTGGATGAGAAAACTCGAGCGATACGAGCCGTCAGATCAGCCAAAGGAGTAACCGCAGAAAAGACTTCGGCGACCTCTATATCCTCGGTAGCGATAGGGTCGAGAATGGGAACGGCGATGGTTGTCGGCGCAGTCATCCTGAGCGCTAGCGAAGGATCTGAATGGTAACCAATCAGATTCTTCGTCGCGGAGCTCCTCAGAATGACTGAATCTTCGTTCTCTCCTTCTACCGGCACCGCATCTTCCATGAGCTGGTCTCTAAATTCATCAAAAGTAATCGCCAAAGAAACTCCCCCATCTGTCGCTTCCACCAAATCTGCCTCAGCTGATTCTTCTTCGTCGCCGTCAATTACAAGGCTAGCGCGGAGATCTGCGAGCGGGTCAGAGGTCTCCACGATTTCGCCGGGACGGGAAAGACGAACAATAAAAGGGGAAACGGTGGAATTACCGCCTCTCCTAATGCGAATTATCTTTTTTCCGTCCTCGTTTATCACAGTTAGATGCGGCGCTGGCCGTAGAGCAAATAAATTTCTAGCGTCTGCCTGGCTGCCTTCTCCCAGCTATACCTTTTAGCAAAATCGGCACCTTTTTCTTTCAAGCCAGCCCATTTCTCTGGGCGTTCAACCGCGTCCAGCATCACCTTAGCCATGTCATCAGTATCGTCCGGATCAACGTAGCGGACATAGTCTCCCAATACTTCTGGCATGCTCGACGCGTTGCTGGCCATCACCTTTGTCCCCGCGAGTAATGCTTCGACGGGTGGGATGCCGAACCCTTCGATTCTGGATGGATAAGCCAGCAGCGCAGCATGGCGATAAAGCGCACCAAGTTCTTCATCAGTTGGTAAATTGAGAAAACGTACTTCCCCGCTGCCGAATCCATACTCAAGCGCGCGCCCCTCAAGTTTCTTCCCAAACTCATCAAACTTTCCGGCCATGACGAGCTGAATTCCTGGATGACGCGCGTGTGCGCCAGCGAAGGCGTCAAGTAAAGTGTCCAAATTCTTGTGCGGATACATGTTGCCCACATAGAGAATGAACGGCTCGACGACTCCGAGATCTCTGAGTGACACTCCTCTACCTTCCAAAGGCGCGTTCACGCCGTTATGAATCACGCTCACTTTGTTTGGCTTCACGCGAAAGTGCCCCAGAATAGACCTGCGACTCGCCTCTGAAACCGTGATGATGTGGCGAGAACCATGAATGGCTTTTTCGAGTACTAGACGGTGGCCAAGCTGCTTGATTCCGTGAACCAATGGCCCGCGTGTTGTCGCCCTGGCGCTCGATGGGTCGTCAAGAAGAATCAAATCGTGGATTGTGACGATAAACGGCACGCGAGATAGGACAGGCACGTTCCAGTGCGAATAGTGCATGAAATTGACCTTGGCGTGCGCTATTTCCCTTGGCATCACCGTCTGCTCCGCAAGCGAATACCAAGGCACGTCAACCATCTTTTTTGAAAAATTCGCCCCAGTGACCACGAACTCGTGGAAGTTTTCTTTTTTGAGAAAAATAACGTACTCATTTTCATGATCAATCTTTTGCAAATTGTTCACTAATTCTGAGACATAGCGGCCAAGTCCGCCTCCCCCCGTACGTGGACCAAAAAATCGTGCGTCTATGCCTATTCGCATATCCCCATTTTATCACGGGTGGGGACAAATTGTGTTCAACTTCTATGACAGTGTGAACAAGTCGATTAACATTGACCAAGATACAGAATTAAGCTAATATACTTGTCTGTTTGGAGACAAAATGGCCGGCAACAAAACGTACGAGGATCCTCTTTCCGAGAATCACGCCCTACATCTCAATCTGCTCGTCCCAGCCTTTTCCGTGTTGATAATTATTCTGCTGGCCACATTTTGTTTTATACAGCAACAAAGAATCTACGGCCTACAGGAGACAGTCGCCGAGCAAACCATCAACGCCGCCGTGCAAGAAAAAGTTCTAGCGGCCTGGAAAAATGGCTGCAAAAAGAACCCCTAGCCCGCCCGCGCGCGGGACAAACTACCCCCTGGACAACATGTCTAGGGGTGCTTCTTTTTTTGCTAATATTAGCTACCATTTAGCTATTTCTGCTTGACAAAAGTCAGAATTTATGCTATACTAGTTATTGTGACTACACACCGCGGCGACCGGGAAATCGATCGTCCCAGGCCGCACAACAGGAGCCAGAGGTGGCTAACAACCCCAGAGATGGTCCGTAATGACCAGTGTCTAAACCCTGTTGCAGGCGTTCCACTCGATGGACGCCTAGCACAACCCATCGGAGAGATCTGATGATTCGCGCACGCGATCGACCGTAGCGATACGGCCCCCACAAGGGGCAAACCTCCTGCTGCTTGGGCTCTCCAATTGGAGGCCTCAGCACAACCTACTGACGATGATTCGAGGAATCGATGATTCGCGCACGAGACCAGCCCTAAAAAACCAATAAGTTCCGCAGACCCGGGTAAAACCGGGACCAACGACCCTCCCACAAGAGGGCATTGACTAGGTATAGGCTGTAGTGACTGAGCCATTCTATGACGGTTCCAGGCGTCTCGGACCAGCATATCCGAGCTCCTGCCTGAAATCTGCTAAATGGCCACGATCAAGAGCCCGCCCTAGCTCAAAAACGTAAGACATCAAAGTTGACCCTCGCCCCGCTGATTCGAGCTTCGTCCTATTGAGGACGTGAGCTCATCAGCGGGTGTTGCGTTTTAATTACTTAAGTCCACTTGCTTTCCGTGCCAATTTATAAATGTTGTACCAAAATTTTGAGATGGGGACATCAAAAGTTCCGGGCATGACTACAACATCTGCACCAAAACCTAATTTGAAGCGAGTAATACCATTCCAGGGATGATTCTCGTCGGCGCCGACTGGAGCAATACCCCAAAAGTCGTACATGGTCATTCCTTTCTCGACGGCGTCTTTGATCAAATGCCAATGGAGTGCGTAGGGCGCCATGACGTTCCTATTTTCGCTACTCGACGCACCATGTAGGTATGTCCGCTGACCAAAACTGTCGATCATAAGATTCGCCGCGAGCGCCTTGCCTTCAAAGTCCGCAAAGGCGAAATAGGCCTTGCACTCTCCCCCCTTGAGAACCTTTAGCATGTTCAAATATCGGTTCGGTTGATGAAGCGCGAACCCATCCCGCTTAGCCGTGTCCTTCATCAGTTCCATAAACTCGTCGAACGCCTCTTCGCGCGCAATCCGAATAGTCACGCCCTTCTTTTCCGCGAGTTTGATGTTGTAACGCGTTTTCGGTTTCATCCGTTCGAGCAGGGTGTCCGGTAAGGCGGGGTTATCAACCCCGCTCAAATCGACAATCGCCGTCGTAAACGGATGCCGTTCATGCACCAACGTAGTTCCGGCCAATTTCTTTGGCGGTTCAATCTTCAAAAATGATGCGCCGGAAAGTTCCTCTATGAGTACGTCGAGTGTGGCCTTAGCCGAAGCGTCCCCAAGAGGACCCTTGGGAATCAAAAAGTAATTTTTGCCGAATCTGAGCGGCTGTTCGATGCATTGCGCAACTACTGTCCCCTTCTTGGACTCTTCGAAAACTCGCTTAACTTTAAAACCGAGCGACTCTTGAAACTCCCCCCACTCATACGACTGCAAAAATCCGCCAAACGGCGGGAGAAAAGGGCGAACTCGATCATTCCACTCTTGCGCTGGCGTCATAGTGATCACCTCGAAAGCATCTTCAATGCACATTTTACCTTACTTTCAATAGTCGCGCCGACTACGTGGGGCATGACTTTGCGAATATCATCAGCCGAGTAACCCAAACTTTCTAGTGCCTCAGTCACGTCATCGGAATGTTCGGTCTTGCCAGTTGAGTCAGTGTCTACGAGTACACCTTTTAAATCGAGGATAATTTTCTGCGCGGTTTTCTTGCCGACGCCGGAAATAGAAGTAAAAAATGACACGTCATCTTGTTGAATATGCTTACGGAGGGCGTCGGATGAAGCGGCCGAAAGAATCTTCTGTCCCATCTTTGGACCAACGCCCTGCACGTCAGTAAAAATATAAAAAAGCTCTCGTTCGTCCTTTGTTTCAAAGCCGTAAAGATCATGTTTGTCCTCCCTAATCACCTCGGCCACAAAGTATTTCACCTTGTCCCCTACTTCATGCTTCGTTCGTGTAATCATGACGCGATAGCCAACACCACCAACGTCTACCACGACAGCATCCGATTCGTGTTCGGCGAGTATCCCTTCAATGAATGCGATCATAGTTTTACATTAGAAGCTCGTCGACGAATCTCGGCCGTGTGTTCCCCAAAATCTACCTTTGTATCGGGATTTTTAACAAGTTCGTCAATTTTCTTCATGATCTCGCCCCTGATCGGACCAATGGGCGTACCAAGAAGTTCAAAAATTTCTTCTGGCGAAAGATGCGCGTCAGCATACGCCTTTTTCACCGCCATTTTTGACGCCTTCTTCTCCCCAGCCTCCCGCGCTTCGTGCCTCTCTGGCATAGCCTCCCGCTCCGCACGGTACCAATTTAACAGAGGCGTCAGATCATGGGACTTCGTTCTGCCATCACTGTGCAAACTCCCTGCTACCGCGTCTAAGAACAAACATACAGGCGCGAGATCAAGAAACAAATCCTTATTCAGTCCCGCGCGACCAGCGAGAGCCGCAAAGGCCCTAAACTCAGCCGCACTTGGCGAAGCGGTAAACGTCGTAATGATATCCATGTGCAGCCGAATAAGCTCGGTCAACAGCTTGGCACTCGACGACGGCAGTTCAAAGTACTTCAATATCGCCTCACGGGCGTAGGCGAAAGCGGGCGACGCTCCCACGCGGTCATGGCCAAGGTAATGTACGCGTCCGAGTTCGTCGGTCTTCACGCATTCAGGTTTTCCGAGGTCATGCGCCATCACATACGCCGAAAGAAATTTCTCGTTGGTAGCAATAGTCGAGAAAAGCGAGGTCCATTCGGCAGAAAGTGTTTTTTCGCGCGCAAATTCCTCGATGGATGACGGGCCGGTCCCCGACGCCAGGACCCTTCTATCCATCAGGGTCGCTGAGCTTATCGAAGCGAGGGGCCTAGAGGTGGAGGATTGGATGGCGAACAATACAGATAAAATTCTCACGAGGTGCGATTCTACGGTCGGCCCTTCCGCATGATGCGGTGGCGTTTGCGAACAATCTACAAGCTTCTGAACCTCCGGCAGCTTCTTTGCAAGTTCAGCCACTATTTTTCGAGCCCGCTCCCCCGCTTCGGATAGCAAAACATCCTGCTCGATCCAATCGAGAAGGAAAACTCGGTCTGGCGGTGTCGATACAGGCTTTCCGAACATGAAGCTATTCTAGCACCCGTAAGATTTCCTCAACACTGGGGCCTGGTTTCTCGACGGTCGACGGATAGCCCCAGCAGCGGTCTTTGCCGAAAACGTACCCGCCGAAAGTTTCGTGCAGCTTGGGCGCAAGCGCGGTGTCTTGAACCGAAATTCGTTGGGTACCTTCAACAACCAGTGTGACGGGCGGCTCGTCGTAGTTTTCGGCGAGGATAATGGAAAGTGCCTCGCGAATTCTAGTGTCTGTCGGCGTCCCCACAATGATCACGCCGTCTCGCTCCTCTCTGGCCTCCCACGCTTTGCGTGCCTCGACCATACCTTCAGGTCGAGAACCGCCGAGTTCATCCAAAAATGACAAATAGTAGTCCATGATGCGCTTGCGATCGGCCTTTCCTATCCCCTCGCGTGATAATTCCCACACCCAACCTCTATCCATCATGCCAACGCCTTTAACAAGGAACGGATCGAAACCAAGCTCCACGAGTTTTTTGTCGCTCAAATCGAACATGACCAAGAATTGATCGAGCGAGCTCTCCTGTTTCATACGGTTCAGCCCTTCGTACCGGTGATGATCAATAATAACTACTTCGAACCCCTCTTTTTCGAGCTCTGCTTCACGTACTGGGCCGGGTGTTTCGACAATAACAACAGTTTTCGCTTCCGGGTTCGCCTTTGTGAGACGCGCTTCGAGATCTTTCTCAAGTTCAAGCTTTGCGCCATGTTGCTGAGGCGAAACCACCGTCGGAATCCCCGCGGCCTGGGCGATTTTCAAGATAAGTACGGATTCTTCGTCGTTTTTTGGGCACAGGAGGACGACTTTTGCGAGATCGATTATCATACGGGCACATCTTACCGAAAATTCCAGGATCGGTCGACGCACTGGTCGACCCCTCTCTCATATGCCCAATCTTTTTATTCTGCGAGGAATCCCTGGATCCGGAAAATCCACCTACGCAAAATCTCAACCCGGTGCAGTTATCTGTTCAGCGGATGACTTTTTTGTGCAACCGGACGGTTCGTACGCATATGACAAGTCCAAAATCCAACTGGCTCATGATTTCTGTTTCAAAAAATGCCATGACGCGCTCCACGCCGGCGAGCAAACGGTGATTATAGACAACATGAACACTACGGCCTGGGAAATCTCCCCCTACGTCATGCTCGGCCGGAATTTTGGGTATAGGGTTGAAATTCTAAACTTCCCGTGCGACCAACAAGTCGGCGTATCCCGTAATGTCCATCACGTTCCACTGAAAGATATAGAAAAAACTGCCAAACTCATAAAAACTACAAAGCTACCCAAAAGCTGGCTCCAAAGCGATGCGTGCTAATCACCTAATAGTAAACAATCAGTGGTGAATCCGGCTTCATAGAAGTCTGATTCGCGGAGTTATATTATTGCGTTAAAAAGTGCCAAGTAAAATATCCGGCCAAAATAATCACACCACATAATGTGGTTACAAGTGCAAAAGTAAGTGCCTTTTTCAAATGATCTACTTGTGGTTTAAAAGGCATGACATAAAAAAGGGCGGTAAAAAGCGCATAAACCGCCACGGAAAAAATGCTTTTTGTGGTCCAATGATGGCCGGATAAGTTTTTTAACCAATCTTTTAAACCAGCCGCTTCTTCCGCCCAAATAACTACAATAACTACGAAAAAAATAGTGATGATGGAGGAGATTGTCGAAGAAAAAATCAATTTTTGCTTATTCATAAAATTATGCGGCTACGCCCCATCTAGCGGCCGCTGACACTATGAAACCCAAGCCACCAATTAACAAACCAAGCGCCGCTACAGTTATAGTCAACCAAATAGCGTGTTTTTTCAACTGTGATCTTTCATATTCGCCCTTTGGTAAGAGCGTTATAAAAAATACTGTCATGGCCAATGGAATGATAAACAAAAAGATGTGTTCTTTTGTTTCCATTACAATTCCGTGTACCCATGGAGCTACGCCGGATTTTATTACCGGTTTTACCAACGAGCCATAATAAACTACATAATAATAACCACCAGCCAACCAGCTTAAAACGAACGCTACTAGCCCCACTAAAGAAGTAATCATCCTACTCTTAGAAGAACCGGCATTATCTTTCAATTTCCCGAGCAACCACAAAAACGCATCAATTCCTATAATTGCGCAACCAAGGTGTAAACCTATAAGTACCGGCTTACTGTGTAAGATAGCGATAATGTCCACGGGCAATATTATACAACAGCGGTTTACCTTATATTTAGAGCTGGCTTGTATCTAAGTCATCAGATCTTCTACCTAACCAGCAAATTTAATTCAGGTTCTCCATTTTTGGCCAACTTTAGCCACTTTATAGCCAGTCCCACTTGACAATGATGGGATTTTTTGCTATGATAACCCTCGTCCGCAGCGGCTCTCGAGCAATCGAGTTCACCCCCGCTTCGGCGACAAGACGAGGTGTTCGATGACGAACTATTTGCCCGAGATCACGAAGAGCGACCACGCGGTTGCTTCTCACGACTGTAAGTTCAACCATCTGTTCGACAACACGCTCGGCGAGACCGACGCGAGCTGATCACCGACACGTCGTCGGCGATAGCTACACCTATCCACCGGAGGACCATCAATGGTTCGTAACCGTGACCCGCCTTTCAACCCCGCAACCCCCGCGTATCCATAACATTCTCGCGCAATATAACGCTGGAATCTGGAACGCGGGGTTTTCTTTTTGGATGAACACCCGTCTAACCTAACAGTTTCTTCACGAACCTATCAGCCGTGATTTCAACTTGTCTGACTTCTGGTTTTTCGCCGGTCTTTAGATATCGTTCGAATGATTTGTTGTTATGCTCTAAAGCTGTCTGCTGAATGGCCTCCACCTCTTTATCTTCTGGATCTGTATTACGTATTTCAATATCCTCGCCCAAAAGTGCCTTAACTTTCGCTTCACTGCGTTTACCAAGAAGCCATGACTTCATGATGATAGTCTTGGCTGGAATCTCTCCGCTTTGTAGCTTTTTGGCGAACAGTGCAAATCCTTCAATAGTTTTGGCAAGAAACTCTTCACTCGATACCCCGGAAGCACCCAGATGAAGTGAAATAACGCCGTTTCCCTCATCGTTATAATGCACAACTGCATTCAAACGATATTTATCCGCGCCTTCCCCGCCAAACTCCTGGTCAGGATTCCACATGGCCAGCATTTCATCAGCCAAACGCAGGTTCACTAAGTTTTTTGCAAAACCCAGCGCCGTAAAATCCCCCGCTTCACAATCGTTTAATGCCCCCTCGAGCAAACTCTTGGCCTTTTCTACATTTGGGATAGCCTCATTAATTGGTTGAGAAAACCTAGCCAGATAAAAATCATGCATCCGGCGCGCCATCTCGTCGTGGTTTGATTCCGACGAATAGAGCTTCTGATAAAGCTCAAAACTGCCGGTAAATCTCTTAAATGCTGGATTGCTAACAAGCGCTTCAGCCTTCTCTTTATCTAGATCCCGCCCCTCTTCTCGCCCTTCTTCCTTCATATGACCGGATTTTACCATAATTTCCTCTTTTGGCTCATATTAGCCACAAAACATTGACAAAAGCGCGTTTTTTTGCTATACTAAACGGGTTTTCTGTTAGCAAATTTCACACCGTTTGGAGGATTTAATGGAACGTAACAAGCTTTCAATCGCCATTCCCGCAGCGCTCGTGAGCATAGCGCTCTGTGTGGCTGCCGCCATCTGGAATCACCATTTGGCGACCCGCCAACAGGATTCGCCCAAGGCCGAGCTCCAACCATTCATCAGTGGCACATGGACGTGCGAGGATCAGTCTAGCGCGACCAGAGTCGACGCCGAGGCTATCTCGGGTGATTTCGGAGACAAGATCGTCTCCGGAAGCTTCACGAGCCCGACCACGCTCGAGCTCAAGGTCCAATCGAAAGACGGGAGCGCCGCTAGCGAGAACATCCGCTGCTGGCAACAGCAGTAGCCAGACCCGTCAAAACGACAAAACCGCACCCCGAAGAGCCAATCCGGCGCTCCTCGACGGTGCGGTTCTTCTTTTAATTAACTAGTTGATCAGAAACCATAAAACGCCCGCGATACAAACTAAACCGAGAATAAGAAAAGCGTAACCAAGGATCAGGTATCCTTTCGCCGCCGTAATGGCTCGCGCATCAAAATGATATACACCAGCATAGGAAAGATGCTTAATGTACTTACGAATAAAGGCCGCTTTAGCCGTGTTAATCATGGAAAAACCAAAACTGATAGCCACGATACTCACGACTAAACCGATGACTGAGCCGAATCCGGTCATCTGCTCAAATCCGAAAAAAATAACTGGCGTTCCTAAAGTGACCGCTAGACAAAGAAATGAATACCATGCGTACCGATTGGCTCTGTACAAGTCTCGCGGTGTGAGGCGATCGTCGTATGCGTATACCTTCTTCATGTAATCCTTCTTTGTCATTTCCATATATGATCTCAGTATAAACCAAACTCCGCCCTTTTATGGCGGAGTGGTTGGTGCCGAGTTATGTGGACCCGACGGGAGTTGAACCAGTAACTCCCAGGTGATAATCCGGGGTGGTTACCAATTACCGCACGGGCCCAATGGGGAGTAGTCCTTGGCTTGGCATAAAACAAATACAAACCCCGCCAATAAAGGGGAGTTTGCTTTTGTATCACCTGGGATAAGCCCGTGCGGGTAACCTACCCGGTACATACATTCCACCATATCTCCCGGCACCCCGTCAAAACTTATCCACATTCACCTCATTTTCGCTCATTTTAGCCATAATACATTGACAAAACCTCACTTTTTTGCTACACTAAAAGGGTTTTTAACAACAGTTTGGAGGATTTCATGGGCGAACAAAAGCAAGACGGACGTATCCGAATCTTGGTCTACGGCTCCGCCATAGGCATCTTCCTTCTCGTTGTACTCTTCTTGATCGCCGCGACTACCATGGGCAAACCGTCCATAACGCAGTCCGACCATGATTCCTGGATCTGTACCGGTTGGGCGTACGACCCCTCATGGGGCTATTTCAACTGCCGAGAAGTCGACAACAACAAGCCTTCGAAGTAATCACAACAAAACCGCACCCCGAAGAGCCACACGGCGCTCCTCGACGGTGCGGTTCTTCCTTTTCTAGAACCCAACCGACAAATCCTGCTCTGCCACGCGGAAACTTGCGACGTTTGCCAGGCCTTCTTTTTTCCCGAATTCTACTTTGCTCGAAAGGGTATCGTTCTTCATGTCCTCGCCGAATTCTTCGTACATCTTCATCACTTCGGCGGAATCAGACCAAATAAACAGATGAATACGGTCGGCAATAGTCATGCCGGCGTCTTTGCGAAGGCCATTAACTTTTCGAGTCACCTCGCGGGCGATTCCCTCGCGGACTAACTCGGGTGTGAGCTTGAGATCGACCTCAACTTTAAGATCGCCCTTTTTGACAGAGGCTTTTTTGATGTTTGTTTCGTCGAGGATTACGGCTTGAAGGTCTTTACTGATCTTACCGGTCGGCGTAGTGATTTCGGCTGAACCGAGAGCCTGTTTCACGGCCATTCCAGATTCGACACGGACTTCCATGATGCGGGAAACAATCGCCCGCACCTCCCCCATCTGTTCAATGGACTTCGCACTCACCTTTTCAGCCTTTGGCCACATTTCAAGGTGAACAGAATCCTTTTTGCCGAGTTCCTGCCAAATCATTTCAGCCAAGAATGGCATGAAGGGAGCCGTCATCTTCGAGAATACTTCGAGAACATGTCGCAACGTGGCCAAAGCCTCGGCGCGGTCGTCACCATCCACTTTGACTCGGTCGCGAGAACGGCGGACGTACCACTGAGAAAGGTCTGTCACGAATGACTGGAGAACGCGGGCGGCTTCAGAAAGCTCGTAGGCTTCCATCGAGGCAGTTTCAACGGCGAGTGTCTCGTTCAAGCGAGCAAGAATCCAAGCGTCGAGGACATGTTTACCATTCGGGGCGCGACCGTCATCGTGCTCAGCGTAAAGCTTATAAAAGCTGACGCAGTTCTTCATGATCGTAATGAACTTCTTGCTTACTTCATCCACGCCAGCCTCGCTAAAGCGAAGATTCTCGGCGCGGACAACAGGGGTAGACATCAAATAGTAACGGACAGCATCAGCGCCGTACTTTTCCATGACTTCCATGGGGTCCGGGTAGTTACTGAGGCGCTTGCTCATCTTCTTGCCGTCTTCTGCGAGCACGATGCCGTTCACAATGACGTTTTCAAAAGCTGGCTTCTGGAAAAGGGCGTTCGCCAGCACGTGAAGCGTGTAGAACCAACCGCGTGTCTGGTCCTGACCCTCGGCAATGAACTGGGCAGGAAACTTGGCGTCGAATGACTCCTTGTTTTCGAATGGATAGTGAAGCTGTGCGTACGGCATTGAGCCAGATTCGAACCAGCAGTCGAGCACTTCTGGAATTCGGCGGAACTCCTTGCCGTCGCGTTCAATGACCAAAGAATCAACCACATGTTTGTGGAGGTTATCTACCTTGTGGCCGACGAACTTTTCGAGCTCTTCAGCTGAACCAATGACGATCACTTCGCCGTCTTCACTCTTCCAAACCGGCAACGGCGTGCCCCAATAACGGGAACGTGAAATGGCCCAATCACGCGCGCCCTCTAGCCACTTTCCAAAACGGCCTTCTTTCATGTTATCCGGCACCCAATTAATCTTTTGGTTGTTCTTCAAGAGCTCGTCGTTCATTTCTGAAACACGAACAAACCATGAACTCGTGGCGTAGTTCAAAAGCGGAGTGTCACAGCGCCAGCAGTGCGGGTAGCTGTGAACTATTTTCTCTTTGCCGAATAGTTTTCCGTGATGCGCGAGCCATTTGATGACTTGGATGTCGATGACCGAGTACTCCCCCTTTGCCTTCATCGGGATCCCTTCGACGGGATAGCCTTCTTCCGTCATCGGCTTGGCTACCTCGTCTACAAACTGGCCGTTCATCTTCACGTGCATGAGCGGTTTTACCTTTTCAGCCTCGCCCAACATCATGTCGTCGCTGCCAAAGCCGGGAGCGATGTGAACGGTTCCTGTTCCGTCAGTATCAGTCACGAAATCGCCAGAAACAATCCGGAAAGCGTTTCCGTGAGTAGCGAAGTACGGGAAAATGGGGCTGTACGTAGACTCCGTAAGGACGTTCCCGGCGAAAGTCTCGAGAACCTTCGGCTCCTTGCCCTTGAAAACGTGGCCGAGCCTACTCGTCGCGCAAATATAGCGTTCGCCGGATTCTTCGACGAGCGAATATTCCATGTCCGCGCCGACCGCAAGGAGAACGTTACCAGGCAAAGTCCACGGAGTAGTCGTCCAAACAAGAATCTTCGCGCCTTTGTACTTCCCGCTCGTGATTTCAACAGCAACGGTCACCGAAATATCGGTTACGTCTAGGTAGCCCTGAGCGACTTCAAAGTTCGACAAAGAAGTCTCGCAGCGCGGACAGATTTGCATGGCTTTTCTACCCTCGTAGATGTAACCCTTCTCCCAAAGTGTAGAAAATACCCACCAAATAGACTCCATGAATGGACGGTCCATGGTGCGGTACGCGTTGTCCATGTCTACCCAGCGGCCAAGACGGTTAATGACCTTTTTCCAGTCCTCGGCGTACTGTAATACGGTCGATTCACATTGATCGTTAAATGCGCCCACGCCGTAGTGCTCAATATCTTTACGGCTCTTCAAATCAAACTTTTTCTCAACAATGTTTTCAATCGGCAAGCCGTGACAATCCCAACCCCAACGGCGGTCAACACGGTAGCCGCGCATGGTCCAAAAACGAGGCACTGCGTCCTTCATGACGGAGGCGACAATGTGGCCGTAATGTGGCAAACCAGTTGCAAACGGCGGGCCGTCGTAGAAGGTGTAGGGCTTTGCTTCCGGGCGTTCGCTGACCGAGCGCTCGAAAACTTTATTCTTTTCCCAGTACTTGAGGATATCCAGTTCTTGGGTGGAATGAGCGGATTTTTTGTCGTCGGACATAGAGGTTTGATACGTGAAAGTCTAAAGGGAAAAGCCTAAAATCGCAAGTTAAGAAAAAGAAGAAGGGGCCTCATGGCGAAGCCCCTTGACGAAAGGTCTGACGGAAACGGCAAGCATGCGGGATGACGCGTTCACCCGGCAAACGACGAGTGTGCCACTTGCCGTCAATTATTGGCTCATGATGCAAGACGGCGAATTCGAGGAAGTGTAGTGAGAGCGGCCGATAGCCGAGCGCGGCGTACCGGATCTCCCAAAAACACCATTCGTAGATCATCCTCTCCGTGAGTTCAGGAGTTCCCTGAACACGTGCATGGGCCACCATAGCTGCCTTCCAGGAATAGAGGTAGCAAACCTCTTTCTTTGGCAAACAGCCCAAGTAGACAGCGATCATCGCTAGGACGGAGAGGAATCTATCCACCAGACCTCCCGGCCAATCGCTCGGCACATCCAGGTTGCAATGCGGTTGTGAGTCACGTGCCAGGACATGCGATTAAGCGCGTGAAGCGTGATGCCAAGCGGGAAAATCATGGACACCTCCAGCGCAGGAGGTTAGCACTTCTGTATACTTAAGGCAACCTATGGAGAAAACTGTCTATTTAGGAGCTGATCACGCGGGTTTTGCCCGAAAGGCCAGTGTGTTCGAGTATCTGAAGAACGAAGGACACATTGTTGAAGACCTCGGCGCCCACAAAAACGATCCAACTGACGATTATCCGGAATATGCGGCCAGGGTTGCGCAGGCCGTTCGCGAGCATCCCGGGTCGCTCGGCGTCCTCTCCTGCGGAAATGCAGAAGGCATTTGTATTGCGGCAAACAAATTCCAAGGAATCCGCGCCGGAGTGGGTTACTCGATCAAAGCTGCGGAAACCATGAGAACCGATGACGACGCGAACATCATCTGCGTTCCCGGACGACTCGACGTGAACGACGATCCGCTCGAAATCGTTCACGCCTTCCTCTCGACGGACTTCTCGGGAGCAGAAAGACATAAGAGAAGAATCGAGGAAGTAGCAAAACTCGAAAAATAACTATGGAAATCACCCCTGCCGTGCTAGCCACTGACGAACGCGATTGTCATGACAAACTCTTTCATCCAGGTCTTCGACGAGTCGCCAAACGATTCCACATCGACGTCCTAGACAACACGCTCGTACCGGGAACCTGTTGGGCTGATCCAAAAATTATTGGGTCATGGCCGAATCTGCCGGAAATTGAACTTCACCTAATGGTTACCCACCCTTCTAGGCACGCTACTTTTTGGAAAACTAAAGTTCCTACCCTCAAAAACGTCATCATTCACGCAGAATCTATTAGTGATCCAGCTAGAACCTGCGAGAAAATGAATTTCATGGGTATGTCCGTAACCATTGCAGTTAATCCAGAAACCCAAGTTGAAACATTTGATAATATGAGAAGCTGCGCCGATGAGTTATTAATCATGGGTGTCCACCCCGGAGCATCTGGCCAAGAATTCCTGGAAGAAATTGTCCTCTCAAAAATCAAACGAGCTCGGGCACTCTTTCCTGACCTATCGATCGCGGTCGACGGCGGGGTGAACACTAAGAGTATTAGAGCTATCACTGAAGCAGGAGCCAGCCGAGCGATTGCGGCCTCAGCTTTGTGGGAATCCCACTCGCCGGAAGATGCACTTGAAGAGCTAGGCCACTGTGCTATTATGAATCCATAACCCTTATATTTTCTTTTGGGTATGAAATTTACTCGAACCTTATTGGCAGCTGCGGTTATTGGCGCTTTTGGCGCTACGTCCTTTGGCCTGTCCCGCCAGCACGCTTTTGCGGTCAGCGTCTCCTCTGGAGATTTGATCCGCGGCCAAACATACGCGGCCGTGTACTATTTGGGCGCCGACGGTTTCCGCTATGTCTTCCCTAACTTCAAAACCTACAGCACTTGGTACGCCAACTTTGATACCGTGAAGTACATTTCAGATGCTGAACTGGCTAAAATCCAGATTGGCGGCAATGTCACATATCGCCCAGGTGTAAAGATGGTCAAAATTGACTCTGACCCAAGCGTGTATGCAGTTGATGCCGGCGGTACTCTCCGCCATGTAAACGGCGAAGCGGTAGCCTCGTCCCTGTATGGCGGCACTTGGAACAAACAGATTGATGATATTCCAGACGGCTTCTTCGGCAACTACAAGAAAGGTGCTGATGTAAACGGTCTTTCAGATTTCACGCCTTCAGCTGTGACCACCGCTGCCGTCAGCATTAACGGAGATAAGCATCTCCAAGCACCTTCCACCATAAATCTAACGGATGCCGGTGTTTCGCCAATTGATGTTCACATCACGGTCGGCCAGAGCGTTCGTTTCACAAACACGGGTAGTACCAAGCACACCGCTACCGGAGATGACCTCACCTGGGGTACCGGTACCTTGAACGCCGGCGAAAGCTTCATCCAAACTTTTAAGAAGGCCGGAACGTTCACCTTCTTTGATAGTTACAATTCCCAGAACACTGGCGCGGTATACGTACAGTAAGAGAAAAGGTGATAGGTGGTAGGTGGTAGGTTCAAAAGATCGGGGCACAGGCTCCGGTCTTTTGTTATATACTACGAACAACTTATGCCAATCGTTCGACAAACAACAGTGCCACTGACAGATAATAAACTCCGCGAGCTTGAGCTCTTAGCGAACACCATCCGAGAAGATCTCCTAAAGATGCTGACCACAGCCGGGAGCGGACACTCGGCTGGACCGCTTGGCATGGCGGATATTTTTACGGCGCTGTACTTCCATGTCCTGCATCACAATCCGAAACTTCCGAACTGGGAGGATCGTGATAGATTGTTCCTGAGTAACGGCCACATCGTTCCTATTCGCTACGCCACGATGGCTCATGCGGGATACTTCCCCAAGGCGGAGTTAGCAACGCTCAGAAAATTTGGCTCACGTCTTCAGGGGCATCCTGAGGTTCGTTTCTTGCCTGGTCTGGAAAATACATCTGGTCCGCTCGGCGATGGGTCTCCCCAATCGGCCGGTGCCGCCTACATTGCCAAGCTAGAAAACCGCCCCTGGCACACCTTCTGTATCATGAGCGATGGCGAGCTAGCCGCTGGAATTACCTGGGAAGCGGCCTTATTCGCAGGAAAAAACAAACTACATAATCTTACCTGGATCATCGACAGAAACAACATCCAGATCGATGGCTATACTGAAGACATCATGCCGCTCGAGCGTCTGCGCGATAAGTTCGAAGCCTTCAATTTCACGGTCATAGAAATCGATGGACACAACATTAAAGAGTTCGTTGAAGCGACTGATCGAGCCAAAGCCACCTGGGAAACACCAACGGTAATCATCGCTCACACCATCCCAGGCAAAGGCGTCAGCTACATGGAGTTTGAACCAAGCTGGCACGGTAAGACGCCCAAAGCTGGCGATGAACTAAAAAGCGCCCTGAAAGAATTACGAACCTTGGGCGGTACTATCAGGTCTGAGATGGAATAACCTAAACCTAAAATACGCAACATATGGCCATCAAAAACACATCATCAGTAGGGTTCTGGTCGGTGATCATCGGCGGAGTGCTTCTCATAATTCTGTTGGGCAGTTTTTCTTGGTTCCAGACACGCGGACACATGTTTGGCGGAAATACTCTGCTCCTTCCGGGTACCACTCGCACTATGATGGGCGGCGTGACCGTTGGCTCTAGCGGCCAAGCGGTGTCTATTGGGGCACCCATGATGGACGCCTACTACGGCACAAAATCCGCCAGCGAATCAGCCTTCATCTCGCCCATGCCGCCTGTGTATTACAACGGCGGTGACACGGCCGCTACCGCCACGCCGCGGATTATAAAAAATGCCTCACTGACGCTTGAGGTGAAGTCATCACGTGAAAGCGCCACCATGGTTGCGAATATAGCCAAGCTAAATGATGGCTTTGTCGAATCATCAAACGTGGTCGAGAACCAAGACGGTACGGTCTCCGCCTACGTCACTATCCGAGTTCCGGAAAACAAATTCGACGACACTATTTCTTCGCTCACTGGCCTGGCTCTCCGCGTGACCACGCAAACGGTCAATGGCCAGGATGTTACCGAACAATATACAGACCTGGAAGCCCGCCTCAAATCAGCCAAAGCGGTTGAGGAACAGTATTTAGAAATCCTGAAGAAAGCTACAAAGATTGAAGATATTCTCTCTGTTACCGAACGCTTAAACCAGATCCGATACGAAATTGATTCAGTAGCCGGACAAATTAAATACCTCGGCAACCAAACCACTTATTCAACTATCTCGGTTAATCTCACCGAACAAGCAAATCTTAACATTCCAGCCGGAAAATTTGATCTTGGCCGTGACTTCAAGCAAGCCGGGCAAGCAGTCATTCTGCTAGCCGAGGCCTTCCTAACCTTTGCCATCTGGTTCGTGATTATCGGTGGCGCGCTCGCTATTCCTTCGGCGGTTATTATCTTCCTGGCGTACAAGCTGATCAAAAAATTGATCCGATCGTGATATGGCAATCGCCAAATCAGCCAACCTGACCAAAAAGTTATTCGACACTGACATCCAGCAAGCCCCCACGCGTGATGGGTTCGGAGAAGGTTTGGTAATAGCTGGCAAAGCAAGTCCGGATGTCATGGTGCTCTGCGCTGATTTAACCGAGTCAACCCGAGCTCAATCTTTCAAATTAGCCTTCCCAGACAGATTTGTACAAATGGGGGTTAGCGAGCAATCCCTCGCCGCCATCGCCGCCGGCATGGCACTCGCCGGCAAGATTCCATTCATCTGTAGCTATGCCTGTTTCTCTCCGGGCCGCAATTGGGAGCAGGTGCGTACCACCATTTGCCTTCAGGAAACAAATGTAAAAATCGCCGGCGCACACGCGGGCGTATCAGTTGGCCCTGATGGAGCAACACACCAAATGGTTGAGGATATTGCCATCATGCGCGTCCTACCGAACATGACCGTGCTCGTCCCATGCGATGCGCTTGAAACACGCAAAGCAATTGTGGCCGCAGCCGAACACGAAGGACCGGTCTATATCCGCTTTGCTCGTGAAAAAACACCGGTGTTCACCACCGAAAAAACTCCTTTCAAGATTGGAAAGGCAGAGGTTTACCGAACCGGCAAGGACGTTGCCATTCTGGCCTGCGGTCCCCTATTGTATGAAGCTCTCCTGGCCGCAAAAGAACTTGAGACCAGAGGAATCGAAGCTCGGGTCATCAACCTGGTCAGCATCAAACCAATGGACGAAGCGACAGTCATCGCCGCGGCTCGGGAATGCGGCGCCGTAGTCACCGTTGAAGAGGCTCAAGCCGCCGGCGGCCTTGGCGGGGCGGTCTGCGAGCTCCTCGCAAAGACTGTCCCTGTCCCCGTTGAACGCGTGGGCATGGAAGACACCTTCGGCCAGTCCGGGGAACCGCGAGAATTGCTCGAACATTACAAACTGACTGCACCCTGGATTGCCAAGGCTGTGCATCGAGTGATGAAGTTGAAAAAACATTCCATCTCTTCCAAAAAATAAAATACAGCTCGGAGAAAAATTTGGGAGGTAACCCGACCCAATTTTCGAAGAGCTGTATTTTATTTCCTACAATTTGGCTACCCAAACCGGCGTGTTCAGGTACCAAGCTCCGTCCGTACCAAGCAAATAGTCAGCAAATAACTCACCCTCATAACTATATAAAGTAACCTTCTTCTTATCTGCCGAGGTCACTGTCTTCGACCAATCAATACTCGGCACGTTCATGATGTAATCGCTCATCTGCTTGCAGGCGTCCGCGGTAAACGAAGGTTGAAGCGCTGGCATCAGATAGAGTTTGGCTTCGTCGCAGTTTTTGTTGTCTGCAATGGCGAGCACAAAACCGGCCCATACTCCCTGCACCGAAATATCTGGGTTATCACCAGGATAGGCTGGTTGAGGGCCTAGTTTGGCCGGAATTTGGGCCACCGGCACGTAGGGCGAGCCGTCGCTATTTCGCGTTAAATCACCGCTGTCCGAGCCGGAACAACCAGCGCCCAATAACAGAACTGCCGACAAACCAAGGAGAAGCTTCTTCATATGGGCAAATTGTACACTACGTGCTACGATCGGCGTTAATATGCCCGTCAGACTAAATAAGTTCATGGTTGAACAAGGTGTTTGCTCGCGTCGAGAAGCTGACCGGCTAATCGAGGCTGGGAAAATCACCATTGATGGCAGAAAGGCGGTCATGGGCGAAAAGGTGGAGGGCACCGAAGAAATTGTCGTTGACGGCAAGAAAGTAGACACCTCGCCCAAAGAAAAGGTGTACCTAGCCTATAACAAACCGGTCGGTATTATTTGTACGGCTGACCCGGAAGCACAGGATAATATTGTCGAAGCCGTCCATTACCCGGAACGAATTTTCCATATCGGTCGACTCGACGTAGCCTCTTCTGGCCTTATTTTATTGACCAATGACGGCTCGATCGTCAATAAAATTCTTCGCGCAGAAGGTGAACACGAAAAAGAATACATCGTGACGGTAGACAAAAAAATAACCCCCGATTTCATCCAAAAGATGAAAAAGGGCGTCCAGCTTGAGGATGGCCGCACACTCCCAGCAAAACTTGATGAACGAACCGAAAATACTTTCGCCATTACTATCGTCGAAGGCAGAAACCGACAAATTCGCCGTATGTGCGAAGCGCTCGGCTATCAAGTCATTGGCTTAACCCGTGTGCGCATCATGCACATCAAACTAGGCGATCTTCAGGTTGGCGAATGGAGACATCTGACCCGCGAAGAAGAAACGATCCTCTGGAAAGGGCTTGAGGAGATTGGCCAAGACCAGAAGTAGTATGTGGCTCCTGCAAATAATAGTGCTCGCTATTGTTATCTCCGCGGCTATTGCTGGCGTTTCTGCAGCCCCTTGGTTGCCGACAAAGCCGAGAGATCGGGCCCATTTGCTTAACCACCTCAAGCTCACACCAGGACAAAAAGTAGTGGACCTCGGCTGCGGGGATGGTTCCATGCTCTTCGCAGTAGCTAGAAAGTTCCCGGAAGTCGTGTGCGTTGGCTATGACATTTCCTTGCTCCCCCTCTTCTTTGGCTGGGCACGTAAACTTCTCTATTTTAAGAAATACCGCCACGTGCATATTCGTTTTGGTAATCTTTTCAAGCAATCCGTGGAAGATGCAGACCTGGTATTTATCTTCTTACTGTCTAAGAGCTATCCAAAACTGGTCGAGCTTCTCAAACGTGACATAAAAGATGAGGCCCAAGTAGTTGTCGAAGCTTGGCCATTTCCTAACACCACGCCCCTTAAAACTCTCAAAGAAGACAAACTGTTATCCATTTTTCTCTATACCGGGAAGTCCCTGCGTCATGTAGAATAGGGGTATATGCTAGATTTGATCTCGGTTGGCGATGTGAAGCTTGATACGTTTATTGTCATCCATGATGCCAGCGTGAAGTGCGAGCTAAAAATGCCGGACTGTAAACTTTGTCTGGCATACGGCGAAAAGATTCCGGTCGAAGCCTTTGTCACCCAGATTGCGGGCAGCGCTCCGAATGTGGCTGTAGGGGCGGCCAGGATGGGTTTATCCACCAGCGTCTTGAGCCACATGGGTGAAGACGACGTATACAACCAGGCGCTACATTTCCTTTCGAAAAATAAGGTCGACTCCTCGAACATTAAAACCAAAAAAAATATCCGCTCAAGTGCGGCCGTAGTACTCAACTTTAAAGGTGAGTCAACTCAGCTCGTGGACTTCGTGCCACAGGAATATCACTTGCCAGCTAAGATTTTAGCCACTAATTTTCTACATATTTGCGAGGTGGGAGATGGCTATGAGCATCTTTATAAAGATGCCGTTCTTCAGGCCAAAAAAGGAATCCGCATCAGTTTGAATCCTGGAGCTATCCAGATTAAAGAGAAAAAACGCGAACTTTTTGATCTCCTCGCGACCTGCGAAGTATTGTTCGTCAATCAGAGCGAAGCCCGTGTTCTCTTAGAAAAAGAGGGTGATACCATCCACGGTATTATGGCTATGCTGAAAGCTCTTGGACCAAAATACGTCGTTGTCACAGACGGCCCGCAGGGCGCATATGCATTTGACGGCAAGCAGCTGAACGTAGTCCCAGCCTTTCCTGGAACCATGAAGGAAGCAACTGGCGCTGGCGATGCCTTTGCAACCGGATTCCTAGGTGCGCTCATCAAAGGAAAAACGCATCGCGAGGCTCTCCGCTGGGGGTCGGTTAACTCGGCCTCCGTCATTGAACATGTTGGTCCTACCCTTGGCCTACTCACGCATACGGAAATCGCTAAACGCCTAAGAGCGCATCCAAGCTTTCAAACTAAAGAGTTGTAGAGTGATATGCATTTCCCCCTCTTCATCTTGCCGTTTGATCACCGCTCGGGATTTGCGAAGGAAATTTTCGGCAAGCCATATCCGCTCAAGGGTAAGGACATCGTTACGGCGAAGGCATTAAAGACGGTCGTCTGGGAGGCCGTGCAATTGGCTTTTGATGAAGCGAGTGAAGCAGGGACGCCAGGCGTTTTGGTTGACGAAGAACTTGGGGCGCAAGTTATTTCAGAGGCTAAAGCAAAAGGTATCGTTCATATAGTTTCAACGGAAAAGAGCGGCTCGACCCTAGAATTTATTCATGGGGATGAGTTCGACAAAGCTCTGCTCGAGGTAAAGCCAACGTATGCAAAAGTGTTAATTCGCTACAACGTGGGCGAAGAAACAGTAAACGAACCACAGCGCGAAAAACTGCAGCGTCTGTCAGACTTTTGTCGGCAAAGCGGCATCCCCCTCATGCTCGAAGTCCTGACAAAGGCAACGCCGATAGACCCCGATCCTGTTATTGCCGCAGTCAAAGAACTTTTGAAACATAAAATTGTTCCGGCTATTTGGAAACTGGAAGGATTCTCGTCCGTCGAGTCCTGGCACAAGCTCGCAGAGGCAACAAGCATCCCCGTGATCATGCTTGGCCGAGGAGAATCCGCGAGCGCGGTTGAATCATGGACAAAGGCAGCTGCACAAAGCGGTGTAGTCAGCGGATTTGCCATTGGCCGAACCATCTTCCTAGACGCACTCAAGAAATATCACAACGAAGAATGTTCCCGGGAAGATGCAGTCAAGGAAATCGCCAAAAACTATCTTCATTTCATTGATGTTTGGAAACGGAATGCCGCGGTGTAGAATGGGAGCATATGTACGACATCATTACGATCGGCTCTGCAGTTCGGGATGTTTTTTTACTATCCAAATCGTTCCAACTCATCAAATCCGATAAATTTTCCACCGGAGTCGGTGAATGTGTTGCGCTTGGAGAGAAAATCGACGTCGAACAGCTCGTACTATCAACTGGGGGCGGGGCTACCAATGCTGCCGTGACCTTCGCTAATCTTGGATTTTTGACGGCTATTGTTTCTCGAGTAGGGCTAGACGAACCCGGCGACGATGTATTGCGCGATCTGGCACGCTATAAAGTCGACACGAGCCTGGTAAAGCGCATCAAAGGCGGTCAGACGGCCTACAGCACGCTTTTAACAGCCCCTAACGGCGAACGAACCGCCCTGGTGCACCGTGGCGTATCGTCCGAGTTTGCCTTGGCCGATGTCCCGTTCAAAACTCTCGCCACAAAGTGGTATTACGTGTCTTCCCTGTCCGGAAACGTCGCATTGCTTGCAAAAATCATCAGCCATGCCCAAAAAACAGGCGCGAAAATTGCCGTGAACCCCGGCGGCGGTGAGCTTCTCAAAGCTTCTGAGCTTAGAGCGCTCTTGAAAGACGTTGATGTACTCCTCGTGAACCTAGAAGAAGCGCAGAAGCTCACCGGACTATCGACGAAAGACGGAAAAGAGTTAGCCGCAAAGTTATCGAGTGAAACCACGCTGGCGGTCGTCACCGACGGACCTCGAGGGGCCTACGCATCCTTCAGTAAAGTTCGGTACTCCGCGCGCAACCGCAATGTCCCATCAATCTCGCGCACCGGCGCAGGCGACGCTTTCGGCTCCGGAGTAGTCGCGGCACTCGCTAAAGGCATGTCGGTCGAAGACGCGCTCAAAGTCGGCACGCTGAACGCGGAAAGCGTCATTCAGCACATTGGCGCAAAGGCCGGCATCATGGCCAAGTGGCCAAACAAGAAACTTCTAGACGAAATCCGTGTTTTCGTTTCAAAATAGCGTATACTTTAGGTATATGGCAGAACAAAATAAACGCAAAGGCTGGGCAATAATGTTTTTGCTGTGGAATTTAGGTTTACTTATTGCCGTCATTGTCCTACTCGTGCAGCTCTATCAGACCAGAGTTGATACGAAAACTATAGCTAAAGCTTGTGCCGAAGCGGCAGTCGCCGCCATAAAGTAAGGGTTTGGCGTCGCCAAACCCATACACCATATGCCTACCCCATCAAGAACCCCGGTACTCGTGCTCTCGCTCATCTTCACGATATTGTGCTTGTCCATGGCCGCTATTGCGCTCATCATTTACTTCAACGCCAACCGCCCAGACTCCGCCGCTATTGCCGCAGCCTGTAAGAGCGAGGTGGGCGCCGCAATCAAGACGGAATCTGACAAAGTAGCTAAGGCGTGTGAAGAAAAAGAAGCTGTGACTGTCTCTAAAACGGTGGATGGCAATGCCAATCATCCCGGCTTTAAGTACCCAGAAAATATTCAGGTAACGGGCGAGATTCAACGCGAAATAAGTGGAAATCGTTTTTCTATTGGCATGTATCCAAACGCTCCAATCTTTGAATGCTCGGAATGTGACGGAGGGCCAACGGCCGCAATTCGTATCCAAAAGACACCAACGGCTCTCCTCCTAAAGACTGGCGAGACACTTACTACGCATATTCTCTCGATATACCCAGCTAGCGGAACCTTCTATCGAAACATTGCCACTAAACAGGAAACGATCAATGGACAGGTTGCAACGGTAGTAACGGCTGAGTATGACGACGACTTCTTTAGCGAGAAGAACGTGAAGATTGAACATATTTTCGTACAAAAAGGAGCCAGCACTGTTGAAGTTAAATACGTGCAGTACCAAAATACGAGGTTCGTAGACTACATCGCGCCCAGCGTTTGGCAGACCGTCCGTGCATCACTCGACTTCTCAAAAATTGAATAGTTTATGACCAAAATCTTCGTGACGCGTGATATTCCGGATGAAGGCTTGAAAATGTTACGCGCGAGGGCGGACATTGAGGTCAAAGTATACGAGGAAAACAAAAATATCCCGGTTGGCGTTCTTAAAGCGAACGTAAAAGGCGTCGACATCATCCTTGCGCTCCTAACCGATAAGATCGATGACTCTGTCATGCGCGCCGCGGGTAAACAGCTCAAAATGATTGCTAATTACGCGGTTGGGTTCGATAATATTGACCTTGAAGCTGCCAAGAAGCGCGGGATCATGGTCACGAACGCTCGTGCACCGGAAGTTTCAGAAACGGTGGCCGAGCATACCATCGCGCTCATCTTTGCCCTCGCCCATAGGATTGTCGAAACCGATGATTTTACGCGCGCCGGTAAATACAAAGGCTGGGGACCAAAGATGTTCCTAGGGGTAGACATTGCCGGCAAGACGCTCGGCATTATTGGCGGCGGAGCTATTGGTGAAGCACTCGCCAAGCGGATGCACAGCGGATTCGGGGTAAAAATCATCTATAACGACATCAAGCCAAACGAAAAATTCGAAAAAGAATTTGGCGCGACATTCATGGAGAAAGACGAGCTCCTGAAACATGCAGATTTTGTCTCGCTCCACGTTCCTCTGCTCCCATCGACCCGTCATTTGATCGGCGAGCGGGAGCTGAAGCTCATGAAGAAGACCGCCTACTTGCTTAATACCTCGCGAGGTCCCATTGTCGACGAGAAAGCACTCACCGTCGCCCTGGCACATGGCGATATTGCAGGAGCAGGACTGGACGTTTACGAATGTGAACCGTTAATCGACTGCGATCCGACCGATACCTACGAACTCCGCAAACTTCCGAATGTTGTCCTCACGCCGCACACAGCGAGCGCGAGTATCGAGGCCCGCCAGGCCATGAGCCGGGCCGCCGCAGAGAACATTCTCGCATTCCTGGACGGAAAAACCCCACCGAACGCCGTAAAGGGATAAAAAGAAGCCGCCGAAAAGGCGGTTTTTCTTTCGGTGGATAACCCGGGGATATCCTTTTTCCCCTGATGCACCGAGTGCCGTAGCATAGTGGTGGTATTCACTCTTTTCAGAGGTGACTCGTGGACATTCAAGGACTGACCAATTTTGGTACCAAGCAGGGATACGAACTTCTTCGCACACAAGGTGGCCTGACCAGCTGCCGGCTCGAGTGCCGAGATGATGCAGAGAAGGTGGCGGATGGACTCAAACGTCTCATCATCGCCCCACCGGAAGAACAGCGCAGATGGCGTTGGGACACGCCGGAGGATATTCCGCGGAGTATCCCAGAGGAACGCCGCCAGGAACTCATCGAGGTCATGTTCCATCAGGGACAGTGCGATCTCGGACTCATGCGCCGTGAAAATGAAGTGAACAAGGAGACCGGTGAACCGCAGGATCCCAAGTGGCTCTTCCACTACAAAGTGCAGCTGCACGAAGTGCTCGCGGCCAGCGGCGCAAACATGGAGGAGTATGGCGAGCTTCTTCACGCCGCGGACAGGCTCCTCACAAAGGGGCGCGCGCTCTGGGACCTGGCCATGGATACGTTCGAGATTCTGCACCCGAATTCGGCCATGGTGCTCCGCTGCGCGCTCTATGACCCGCCGTCAGCTCCAAGCAAGGTCGGGGCGCAGTGCCACTGGGACCGCAACGACGGCACGATTCACTTCGCGGACAGCAAGGCCGGTCTTCTCGTGCCAAAGAAGGAGGACTACCAAGTCAATGAACCGCAGATGACGGTTCTCGGCCGCGCGTCAGATGATCTCGTCTACCTATTCGTATCCGCCAAGCTGGCCTACCTGGACCCCCAACGGTTCAATCCCGTATGGCATGGCGGCATGAACGCGGACGTGGGAGAAAGCCGCTGGGCGATCATCGGCTTCTACCACTTGAACGAACATTCGTACCTTCCGCCGGAATTCCGCGGCAAAACTAGGGATCCCGTCTGCAAGTGGATCCGTGAAGCAAGCCGCGTTCCCGTCTCGTCGCGTTAGCACGAACGCAAAAATCCCCGCCCGCGGTACGCCGCTGACGGGGATGCTCTTTTAAAGACGTTCACTCCTTCACGGGAGCCGGAACATCTGAATGCACGACTTCTGGTTCGGGAAGTCTCCGCAGGCGCCGGTAGAGGCGCTGAGCGCAAGCCCCGATGCGGGATGCGATGGCTTTGGCGTGGGCAACCCACTCCACCTTCTGCGCCCGACGCACGAGCTCGAGTGCCGCCAAGAGGCCTGCGCCGTCGATGATCGCTCCGTCGATGAAGACAAGCGGCACGTCGACCAGCTTAACCAGATACACGAGGCCCGGAACGGACTCGGCGGCATCCTGCGCGAGTGTAAGTGTGGTAGAGGCCACGAGCATGAGGGCGAGCGCCCAAGTGGGCATCCCCTGCACCGCAGAGAAGATCCAGCTGGCAATGCCGGCCTTGATCTCTGTAACGGCTTCCTTCAGCTCTTCTTTCTTATCCTTGATTTCGTCTTGCATAAGCATCCTCCTCTAGGGTTTCTCAGACCTTGTAGTATAGCAGAAAAATGGCAAAAAGTCAATGAAATTAGCGTTAAAATACAAAAAAACACCCATATTCTGGATGTTTGTTTGGTGGACTGACGGGGACTCGAACCCCGGACCCTCTGCTTGCAAAGCAGATGCTCTACCAACTGAGCTATCAGCCCAAATACTCAAAAGCTAGGAAAGGATACTTAAAAGCGATAAATTGTGCAACTTCCAATTACTCCTCCCTAGCAAACCCCCAACCGTTCCATTTCCACACTCCTTTCGCCCTAGGAATACAGTTCGGCGCGTCAGCGTAATCCCCTTCGACCGTCAGCAATTCGTTCTGCCCGTCGACATTGATATCCCTAACCTCGAAGGAACAATTGGGAGCCTCCAGGTTCGACGATTGCCAAATAGCCCTCATCTCGCCATTGACCAGATCAAAGACAAAAAAGTGATTCTTAACACTCATGTCATTTTCTTCTATCCAAAAAGGTTTCGAAGAACCGAAGTTTCCCGCTTTCCAAACCGACAAACTTAGATCTGATGTCCCGTCATTGGTAACATCGGCGAGTGAAAAGTCGGTTACGCGCCACGCAGAATCAGACTGCCAAATCAACTTGTTCCGCACTCGAACATCGACGACCCCCTTATTAAGGGTGTATGTCTCACTTAAACTGTTACCGTCCAGGTCGGCGCTGGCGCCTCGACCACTAACAAAAACAATCACCCCCGCGGCACCGATTGCCACCGCGAGGATGAGTCCAACTGTCATTATTCGGCTGAAGTGAAATCTTTTGTCCATGCTGGCTGAGGAGGAGCGTCTTGCGAGTTAATGAGATCGCGCCACTTTTCATCCGTTAGTCGGTCGCTCAAAGGCCACGGGAACTCATAGTATGAGAAGACACCGCCTTTGACTATCTTTTTAACGCCCTCAATTGTCATCACTACCAGGAGCTTAGACACGTGTCCGTTCCCAACCTCCAACACCTGGCCGTTTGGATCCGTGGCCACGTCAGCAATTACGGCAGCCGGGTTTTGGCTTAAGTAATTTCGTACTTCGTTATTCATTTCTGCCAACTTTTCCTTATTAATATCTAGCCAGAAATGCTCCAATTGCCCACCATAAGTCCTAATAAGCTCGTAGTCAGCTTCGGTCAGCTTCTCGCCGTTTAATTCTTTGTTGGAAATCTCTTCGAGCATGGTGGCCAACGTCATCATCTTGGCCAAGTTGTCCTTTGAGGTAGAGTCGATAATACCGCGAGCCGACAAACCGTCAGAGGTCTTCTTGAGAAGTGAAGCTAGCTTGGCGTAAACCTCTGGGTATGGCTCTACGTAGCCGCGATCATCCTTAACCACTATCTCTGGCCCACCGCCCATCTCCGAGTAAACCTGTTTAGCGTAAAGAATGGTGTCGTGCTTGAGCTCGGCCCAGCTGCCAAGGAACGCGCCGAGTGACTTACGCGTCCAGGCGTCCGTCTTCATGAAGGCCGGTAGCTTGGAGTTCGAGGAGCCGACCGCCAATAATGGTCGAAGCGTATCAATCCAGCTCCAATAAAGGTTCTGAGTCCAGGTAGCGTTGTCGAGTCCGCCTAGGTATGTTCGGAGCTTATCCATGTTTTCTGTGTAGTGCTCCATCTTGGTATCGCCATTAGCCTCAAGGATGCTCAAGGCTTCTGCCGAGCCAAGCGCGGCTGGGATGTCTAGTCCATTCGGCAACATGCGTCCCGTAACTTCCCTATCGACCAACCGCTGGAAGATAGAGGCGTCGACGGTGAATCGCTGACCCATAAAACGGAAACCCTTCGTGGCCAAAGTTCGGTCTGGCGTGATCGACGAGTTAAAGATGGGAATTGAGTTCAGTTGAGGTGGGCGAAGGTCTTTCAGAGCTTCTTTGAGTGCAGTGAACCCAGTCGTGTTCGATGAAATAGCGGACAGCGAAGCGCCCTTACCGTAGGCTTTTTCTACTGCCCCGATCATCTCCGTATAAGTAATGTCATCACTCTGGCCCACGAAGAAGACGGTTGGCTCATAAATCTTCTGCCAAGAAGCAGAATTATTCGCTTTTTGCAGAGCCAGCGTGGTCAAAACCGCCGAGCGGACTTCGTCATCATTCATGAACCGGAAATTCATCCGGCCGTACCACATCATGGCCTTAAAATAGGCGGTAAGCTCGGGGCTCTTCGT
Source organism: Patescibacteria group bacterium (assembly GCA_041659765.1). Taxonomy (NCBI): domain Bacteria; species Patescibacteria group bacterium. The sequence continues at coordinate 777,498 of JBAZXR010000001.1, forward strand.
GTAATGTCCACGGGCAATGTACTGGGAATAGTCCTCTCGTGACTTATCTATAGAAGGAGTGCTGGCGGGCACGCCCATATTCATCATGGGCGACTCCGCAATACCGTCATGCGCGTTGATTAACGCTAACTCTGCCTCCACTTCCGTTTTCACACTCGCCGGAATGGACGACGAACCATCGAGCAAGCGGGCGCCGACCGTAAAGAAGGTTAGATTTCGTCGGGCTGAGTTTTCGAAAGAAGTTCCTTTAAGAGTAGCGAGGTTAGTCGTCGCTTCCTTTAGCATCGAGGCAGTCAGCGCTTTTACTTCGGCCAGTAAATACTTTTCTTCGGTCTTTTTTAGGAGATCGTCGAAAATTAAATGATAGTTATGCAAAAGTGAATCCGTGGTGACGAAACTGGGAGTATAGGAGTACCGATTAGCCTCATATAACGAAAAGAATTCATCCTCGTAAGACGAGGCATCAACCACGAAGCCATTCTTGGCCAGAAGTGCGAGCGCGCTATCCGACAGAGTAAAGTCGCCTAAATTAGTGACATCAGCCAAAGCTTTCAAATCAGCTTCTCGGGTAGATGGGACTTCTGAAACAACGGGAACCTCCGCCACCTCGGCAATAGGCGTCGAGGGAGTAGGTTTGGTACCTGGTGTTAACAGGATGAGACTGACAATTAGACCAACGGTTGTTGCCCCGAGCAGACTGAGCAAAATATACAACCGTTTGTGACTCGGCTTAGGCACTGTTTCCTCTGGTAATTGTGGCATATTTTTTGAATACTGTATGATGCCGAGTATAACACTCTTATGAAATCCACCGTTTTAGCCTTGGCTGGAATTAGCCTTCTTTTTTCCCCGCTCTCGGCTTTCGCTGCACACGGGAAAGCACCGAAAGTTACGCCTCCCCCAGCGGCGACCGAGTTAAAAATTTTCTCGCCCAGCGGAGATCTAGTCACATCTTTTCTGCCCTTTGATAAGGCTGGAAATCTGGCTGGTAGCGTAGCGGTAGGCGATCTCGGTACTGATAAAATCAGCGAGATTATCGTTGGTGCTGGCGCAGGCAACAAGCCGCTTATTAGAACATTTCGGCTTGACGGCACGCTGATCAAAGAGTTTTCGGCTTATGGAAACGGGATGAAAAGCGGCGTAAATGCGGCCCTTTGTGATCTAAATGGCGACGGCCTAAACGACATCGTCACCGGCGCTTCTGTTGGCGGCGGCCCTCAGGTTCGAGTGTTCTCGTCTGAAGGTAAATTCATGGATCTTCAGTTCTTTGCCTATGATGAAAAGTTCCGTGGCGGAGTAAACATCGCTTGTGCTGACGTGGACGCGGACGGCAAGGCCGACATTCTGACCGGCGCCGGTCCAGGAGGCGAAAAAACGATTAAAGTTTTTAGTTCAACTGGCACGTTAAAAAATACTATAACGGTCAGCAGTGGTCCGGAAAAATCCGGCACATACGTTTTTACCGCCAACCTCGACCAAGATGCAGAAAGCGAAATTGTGACGGCTCCGATGGCCAACGGGACGTTCGATTTGACCCTCGTCGACCTTACACCAGCCGGCTATATACAGAATGTTAAATCACTCAGCCAGACCTCGCCCAGTTACGGGCTCTCCATCACGGCAGACAAGCGGACGCTCATTTACGTAAACGGTGCTTACTCGGCCAAGACGCAAGTTTCTAATCTCTTGAATGGGGCTACTTTTGTCCCCTTCGCCGACGCTACCGAGATTGCCCCGCGCCTCGGCGTCATTCCTGAAACCGGTAATATCGTGGCCCTAGGCGCGAAAAATGTTGTCCCACTGGATCCCGCCACCCAATCCATTAAAGTAGACATCTCCGAACAACGTCTGTACGCCTACACCAACAATGTCCTCACGAAAACTTTTCTGGTATCAACCGGAAAGCGCGGATATAACACGCCAATCGGTAAAACAACGATCATGAAGAAGATTCCCATCATGAGCTACGTCTGGAACTACGGCCCGGGTAATCCAAACAACTACAACCTGCCCAACGTGAAGTGGAATATGCGCATTTTCCCGCATATCTACATTCACTCCGCCTACTGGCACAACAACTTCGGCCATCCTATGAGCCACGGCTGCATCAATACTTCTATTCCCGATGCCGATTGGATCTTCCACTGGGTTAGCGAAGGTACGTCAGTTGAGACGGTGCTATAAACCACAAACAAAAAATTCCCTCACGGGAATTTTTTGTTTGACGAGCGTCTCCTCCATGGACACGTTCGTCTTCCGAGCCTAGCGGCGCTTCTTAGCGGCTGCCTTCTTAGCTGGCTTGCGCTTGGCAACAACCTTACGCTTTGCTGGCTTCTTAGCCACCTTCTTCTTAGCTGCCATATGAAATATGGTTATGAATCTTCGGGTCAAGCAATGCTCGACTTGAGACTAGTATATCGAGCTTTGCTCATGCATGCACATTTATTTGCGTAACCTGTGTACAACTTGAAGCTGTAAAGTTAAAAAAATAAAATATTAAAATATTTTCACTACGCCGAAGATGCCATCGTAACCCGGAGTAATAGAAAGTTTGCCGGAACGCACGCGCGCGATTGCCTCTGCAACGGTGTCACCAAATTGTGAACGGATTTCTGCAACAGGAATGTCGAGGAGAATAGAAAACTCGTTGCCAAGTTTTGTAATCATGACTTCGTAGAGCGCAATTACTTTCTTCGAGGATACGCTCGACACATTGAGACACTCGGCGAGCACTTCCGGGAGCGGAACAATGGATTTAAATGGTACATGTCCTTTCATCGAGCTGAGATCGATCGGGCGATCGGCCAAATCAGCCACACGCGAGGTAACGCCTACAGTTATTAGCTTTCCGCACTTGGGACAAAGCCCGCCCAGACGCTTCGTTTCCTTGGGTTCAAACGTCAGTCCACAGGGTGCGTGACCGTCCACGTGGTACTTCCCTTCCTCAGGATAGAACTCGATCGTATACAAAAAGTGTACAAGATCCCGGTCACGCAAGACGCGCATGAGTTCGGCGAACGACAACATCGCTTCATCGATTTCAAAGACATTAGCTTCTCTTCCGAAGTTTTGCGGCGAGTGCGCATCAGAATTCGAGATCAAAGAAAGTTGGTCGAGTACACTTAGTGCTCGATTCATGATGGGGTCACTGCTCAAACCGGTTTCGATCGCAAAAATTTCTTTAGACATCTCGCCGTAACAATCTTCAAGGCTGTCGAACCCGCTCTTCGAACCAAAAACAGAAAACCACGGTGTCCATGCATGTGCGGGTGCAAGAACAATTTTATCGTCGATATTTTTTAATTCACGATACAAATCTTCGGAGTCGATGCCGATGATTGGGCGGCCGTCACTCTTGCGGTTAAACTTTTTCTCATCAAGCCACGCATTAATCTTTTTTACCGTCTCAATGTTCGGCGCAAAAATTAAATTGTGCACTCGTCTCACCTTCCCTCCCCTTTTATAAATCTGCGACACTTCGCTCGTCATCATGAAACGCATTTTCGAATGCTCTCCGCTCTTCAACTTATAGAGTCCAGGCTCTGCTTCGACAAGTTTTTCCTCGATCTCCTTAAACCAAAGTGGGTGAGTAAAATCTCCGGTTCCCAAAACGTTTACTCCTTTCTTCTCACACCACAACGCATTGTTCTCGAGGGTAAGATCTTTCGAGCACGCGCGCGAAAAACGGGAGTGAACGTGAAGGTCGGCAATTATTCGCATACTATTCCCGTTTCAAAAGCACGCCGGAAACCACCACCGCATACATTCCCGCGGCGGCCACGGTTGTCATAGCTGCTCCGACGGTTACGGCGCGGATCGAAGCGTACTGGATCACGTTTGTCGCGCACGATAAGAACAAGAGAACGACGGGAATGACGGAAACGAACTGAAGGTACGGCACTTTCTTCAAAATGGTGCGAATGACGAGCAGAACAACCGGCCAAATAGCGACACCGTACCAGCCCAAGTTCAAAAGCATGACCGCGAGAACACCGAATGCGCCGAGCCCGTATGCGGACCGTGCAAGAACACTCGCCTTCCCCTCGAACCGACTCAGGAACATCTCGGCGAGGAAACCAACTACCGTCGCACCGGTGAGGATACGAATCGCGCGCGTGACGTCGATCGTCATCGTGCCAACCCCTCGAGCACCGATAATTGCGTCTGTCAGCTTGCCGATATGTGTCGCAAACACCGCGGGAAGGCCAGCAATAGCGATGATGGACAACGCAAACGGCACTGCCCAGATACCAAGCGCTTTTGCGAGCTTCAAGAAGTCAGACGCAAAGAATTCAACGTCTTCACGAGCTGATTTAAGGCCGTCGAGAAAAAACTGTTGAATCGTATTTGCATTGATCATAAATGGTTCCCACTCTGAGCCATGCGAAGAGTCCGACCCTCAGAGGAGAGAGTCGGATCCTTCGCTCTCGCTCAGGATGGAGATGAGACGCCATCCATTCTACAACCTCTCCCAAAGCGATGCGAACAGCAGTTTCTGGGTCTCGTAAATGCCCTTGTTATCGATGATGAGACCTACCAGTTCGCCCTTCTTATCCAAGAAAATGTTCGCTACTTTGCCCGCGTAGATCAAAATATACGTTGGCGTGCCTTCGGTAGCCGGGATCCACTTTCGTTCGTCGAGTCCGGCGGTCGACCCGCCCTTGCCGAGCGAAATGTTCTTTACGCTAATGCGCGCGTCGAGACGCTCTGCCGTATACGTAGGAAATGCCGAGTATAGCCCCGCATCGCGGACCGCGCTCGACGAATAAACGTAATACTCTTTCGACTTTGTCTCTTCCATACTCGAAAGGACGTCTAGGAGAATCACTTTGATCCCCTCTGGCCCCTCATACATGCGCGCCACCGGCTCCCGAGAGCTCCCCCCGTCATACACGCTATCAAGTTCAGCGATAACCCTCGCGAGCTTCTCGTCTGCTCGCTTTAACTCGTCCATGCGGTCACGAGCGAGTTCTTCGAGCTTCACGGGCGGCTCGGCTACAAAATACTGTTTAGTCTCCTTATTATAAAAACGCGCAAGCCGCATGGCCTGCAAGTTTTTCAGAGAATCGTAAACTGTCCCCCGGTTAATCCCCGTCGCCGCCGCCATTTGACGGACAGAGGACGGCCCTTCCTTTAAAAGGGTCACATAAACTTTTATTTCTTTAGGCGAAAGTCCAAGCTGCTCGAGCACGTCTTCCGCAGGTCTTTGGGGGCTCATAAGCGTTTGTTTAACAGCTCTTCGGCCTTGCTAAGTTCATCTGGCGTGTTGATGCCAACCACCTGCAAAGGATCAACTGATGCCGTGACGATCTTCCGGCCCTCAGCCATCGCCAAACCAATCAAATCCGTCAGGTAGTATTCTCCGCTCGCGTTCTCGTTCTTTACGTCCTTCAAGCGATCAAATACCCACGGCACAGGGAATGCGTAGATTCCTGGGTTCACTTCCGTAATCATCGCTTCTTCGGCCGAGGCATCCTTGGATTCACGCAACGCCTGTACGGGCATGACGCCGTCATGCCCCTTCGCCGAGGATGCACGAATAATTTTTCCCCATTTGATGAACATCGAATAATCGCCGACAAAATTCGGCACCGTAGCCGTGAGCATCGCAATATCTCCCGAATTCTTCGAGGAAAGATCCGCGAGCTGTTTCAAAACCTCAGGACCAATGAATGGATGATCGCCGTAGAGCACAATAATGCGAGAAGCGCCTTTGCAAGCGTCCTCCGCATACCGCAACGCGTCGCCCGTTCCGTTCTGCTCGAGCTGCACGCCGTACGTCACAGAATCGCCAAGTTCAGCGAAAAAAGTGTCCTTACCGTCAGGAGAAACTATGACAACCGGCTTTTCATCCAGTCCCGATTTCCGAATACGATCTAAAAGATGCGAAATCATGGGCTTCCCAGCCACCGGAACCAGGGGTTTCGGAACAGAAGCGCCCATGCGCTTCCCCTTCCCTGCCGCCAAAATGACCACCTTGGTGTCATTCATATTGGTGACAGTATGATGGGAAGTTATAAAGTTGTAAAGAAGTAAAGTTTTAAAGCTAATACTAGCTCAATACTGGAAAAAATGAGATACATCGGTAACACTTTACAGCTTTTTAAACTTTTTCAACCTTTTTAACTGAGATTAGCAATAAAACATTGACAAAACGTCATTTTTTTGCTATACTTTTATGTTACTTCCGTGCTTTTACGGGGGTGATACGGGCAACAGCCCAACCAACCGACCCAAGACTGATGCCGGGACCACTCGGCACTGATCAAGGGAGGAGGTTCCCATGAGCGTTCGCGTCTATCTGGATCCCAAGAAGTGCGTACTCCACACCAACCCCCATGGCGCACGGTACATCCTCGTCGATGGCGCCAAGCAGTACGTCCAGGAGGAAGGCGGTCTGATCTTCTTCAGCACGGAGCTCCTGGCTCCTATGAACCCGAGCCTCCGCAAGGACATCGTGTCAGTGACCTACCAAACGGTCATTGAAGACGTGACACACATGGCCAGGATCGCCCGTGGGCGCTACGCGCACGGAAAATTCGGAGCCCTGGTCCGCCAGACGATTCGCAACGGACGCCAGACGCTCGATATCAGCGTCAAGGCCCCGACGCTGCAGAGCCTGAGCCGCTGGCTGCACCCGCTCCTCGCCGGCCAGGACACGCCGATCGAGCTGTACTCGGCAGCCCCACAATCCCAGGCCGTCATCGAGGCCTAATCAAGAACTCTCGCGCATTCGCGAGGCATCGAGCCACCACCCGGTCGGCCCCTTGCCTCCCGGGTGCGCTCTTTGTTTACTGGACATTTTCTCACTTTTATGGCAGTATGTTCTGTCGCAAACAACGCGATACTGGGGAGAAATCATGTGTCAGCTAAAGGTTATCACCGTGGGCAACGAGGACGGTCCCCTGAGCACTGGGATGGAAGATGACACCGGTTCGCTCGAGAAGCAGGTCAACGAATGGCTTGCCGAGCAGAAGGTCGAGGTGATCTCTGCGAGCGTCGTCCCGGACAAATTCCAACGCCCGCAGGCGTTCATCTTCTACAAGACAGGTCCAACATCCTAGCCCGCCACCGCGCGCACCCCACGCCGAGTGCGCTCTTTGTTTACTGGACATTTTCTTGCTTTTATGACAATATGGTCGGTCGAAAGACAACCCACGGCGGGTGAGCCGAAGAAGAATTTAGGGAGGAATCCATGCCGACCAAAAAGGCTAGGTGGCTACTAGAAACCGTGAACGAACGAGAAAGGCGGGAAGCAATAGATCGAGGATCGAGTGAGGACGCGCAGGCTCGGGAATGGCTCCCGACTCGCGTGATGCAGCTCAGCAAGGAGCTTGCAGAAACTCCTTACGGGACTTCAATCGTCATCCTCAATCTCAAGGACGACGGGCTGTCGAGCCTCGAACGCAAGCAGATCGCGCTGCTCGACAAAGAACTGGGCATCAACATCCTGAGCAAAGCCGAGGTCGTCAATCAAGGGCATGGCCCCAACGAGGCCTTCTGGGCAGTAATGATCGAGCTCCGGACGTTGATCGATCTCCTCAAGGCGACGTGAAAGCTCGTGCTCCACCGTCACGCGCACCCCTCCCGGGTGCGCTCTTCTTTTTCTTTGACATAAATCATATTTTTTGCCATACTTTCCTGTCGGATCTCACTATTTGAACCTATCCAGGCTCGATAAATCACCGCGTGGCCGACCACGCAAAACCCTTGAAGGAGGGAACATGAATAGGACGAATGCGATCGCCCGGCTGAAGGGCAACGCGCTCATGGTTGTCAGCCTCTCGGTTGGCTTCATGGGTCTCTGTGTGGGCGGCGGTGGGCTCATGCTCGCTGCCCGGACCACACGCGAACTTCACGCGCTCGAGTACAGGGTGCAGAACGACCTCGGGGATCCCGATGCCACCCGGCTCGGCAAGTTTGCCCAAGTGCCAGTGTTCGATGCGGACGGCAAGCCCGTCATGATCCCGTGCCCAGGCCAACCGGGAGCGCGATGCACAAAGACGCACCGCCTCCGCCAGTCCGCATGGGAGGAGATGGAGTCGCTCGATGGGCGCATTCACAAGATTGCGTCCGAACTCGAGACCCACCGGCTCTACTCCGATTTCGAGTTCAGGCGCATCGCCCGCGAGCGGAGTGACGAAACCACGGATCAGTGGAGAGAACAGGTGGATACCCTGCTCGCTACCAATCCCCCCGCCGAGGTGGTGGCCGACGACTCGGATCCGCCGGCGATCATAGAAGGAGCGTTGGATGGCGACGTGTTGCCTGGTGACCCCGGGTTCGATGCGCAGGTCAGTGAATTCTGCCCGCAGAACCCGGAAAAGCATGCGGACGGCAAGTTCTACTTGACCGGCTGCACGGAAGGCGGCACCGCCTACGTGCACACCACCTTCGTGTGCAACATCTGGGACAGCACCCCGCCGTACCTCCACGGCTGTGACATCGTCCGTTAGTTCTCGTCTCGTTCCCCTCGACAGCTCCGCGCCCTCTGGTGCGGAGCTTTTCTTTTGTAACAAAAAAGCCGAGTCTTTCGACTCGGGCTCTTTGTTGAAAAATCGCAGTGTCCTGGCGGCCACCTACTCTCGCTACACTTAACTACCATCGGCTCATGCAGGCTTAACATTCGTGTTCGGGATGGGAACGCGTGTGACCCTGTAGAAAGTGCCACCAAGACACTGCGATCTTTCATTGTTTACGTCAGTATATATTTTGAACTGTACTTCACTTTGCGCGTCTTTCGACGCCGCAATCAGTGGGTGAAGAGCTGGACTTATTAGTACGGCTCGGCTTCACGTATTGCTACGCTTGCACCTACCGCCTATCAACCTAGTAGTCTCCTAGGAGTCTCATATGAATACTAATCTTCGAGTCGGCTTCGCGCTTAGATGCTTTCAGCGCTTATCCGAACCAAACTTCGCTACCCAGCGGTGCCCTTGGCAGGACAACTGGTACACGAGCGGTTTGTCCGTTCCGGTCCTCTCGTACTAGGAAAGGGTCTCGTCAGTATTCGATGTGTGTAGTAGATAGGAGACCGAACTGTCTCACGACGTTCTGAACCCAGCTCGCGTACCGCTTTAATTGGCGAACAGCCAAACCCTTGGGGCCTTCTTCAGTCCCAGGATGCGATGAGCCGACATCGAGGTGCCGAACCTGCTCGTCGCTGTGGACGCTTGGAGCAGACTAGCCTGTTATCCCCGGAGTAGCTTTTATCCGATGAGCTTCCGCCGTCCTATGTCGTACGGTCGGATCACTAGCTTCTACTTTCGTATCTGCGCGGCGTGTCAGCCTTGCAGTTAAGCTGGCTTGTGCGCTTGCACGTCCAGTCCGATTTCCATCCGGACTAAGCCAACCTTTGTAAACGCCTCCGTTACTTTTTGGGAGGCGACCGCCCCAGTCAAACTACCTATCAGCCACTGTCTCAGCATCCCGATTCAGGGACGCCGGTAAGAATTCACATTACGCAAGGGTGGTGTCTCATTGGTGCCGAAGCTCCCACCTATTACTGAACATGCGAAACATGAACCCAATGGCAAACAGTAGTAAAGCTTCACGGGGTCTTTTCGTCTAACTACACATAGAGAGCATCTTCACTCCCCTCGCAATTTCGCCGAGGACATGGTTAAGACAGTTATGAAGTCGTTATGCCATTCGTGCAGGTCGGAACTCACCCGACAAGGAATTTCGCTACCTTAGGACCGTTATAGTTACGGCCGGCGTTCATCCGCGCTTCAGTCGAAGCCTTTGGGGTTACCCCCTAAGCCCCTTCTTTAACGTTCGGACACTGGCCAGGCATCAGCCCCTATACATCGTCTTGCGACTTAGCAGGGACCTGTGTTTTTGATAAACAGTCGCTTCATATCTTTCGCTGCGGGTCTTCCCCTCCCGGGGAAAACCAGGCCTTATCCCGAAGTTACGGCCACTTTTTTGCCTAGTTCCTGAACCATGTTTCTCTCGTACGCCTTAGTGTTTTCACACTCACCCACCTGTGTCGGTTTACGGTACAGGTAGATAGAAGTTAACTCTAGAGCCTTTTCTTGGTCCGCATTGCTTTCCCCTCCCCTGCATTGCTGCAAGGTTGCGATGGCAAAAGGTCTTGTGCCCGGCGGATTTGCCTACCGGACAACCCTCTGCCCCCAACGTCATAGCCATAGGACGCGGGAATCTCATGCGCACGTCAGCCCATTGAAACTTCTACCTAGTGCTGGAATATTAACCAGCTGTGCATCGACTACGCCTTTCGGCCTTGCCTTAGCTCCTGACTAACCCACAGTCGATTCTCGTTGCTGTGGAAACCTTGGATTTTCGGCGGACAGAATTCTCATCTGTCTTTATGCTACTCATGCCAACATTCTCTCTTCCCATCGCTCCACAATTGGTCACCCAACTGCTTCAGCGCAATGGAAATGCTCCCTTACCGCTTGATCCTAAAAGGATCAAACCCTCAGCTTCGGTATGATATTTAGCCCCGGTATGTTTTCGGCGCAAAGAAACTTGACCAGTGAGCTGTTACGCTATCTTTAAAGGATGGCTGCTTCTAAGCCAACCTCCTGGTTGTATAAGTCTCTTCACCACCTTTTACACTTAATATCAATTTAGGGACCTTAGCTTGAGATCTGGGCTGTTGCCCTCTCGACCGATGGAGCTTCGCCCCCATGGTCTGACTGCCGGGAACACAAACTGGCATTCGGAGTTTGGCTGGGTTGTCTATCTTGCGACGACAGACCCAATCAGTGCTCTACCTCCAGTTTGTTATTGACCGACGCTAGCCCAAAAGCTATCTCAGGGAGAACCAGCTATTACCCAGTTCGATTGGAATTTCTCCGCTAACCACAACTCATCCCCGTGTTTTGCACAGCACGTGAGTTCGGACCTCCATAGCCTGTTACAGCTACTTCATCCTGGTCATGGTTAGGTCACTGGGTTTCGGGTCTTTTGCCTGCCATAAGCGCCGGTTAAGGCTCGCTTTCACTGTGGCTCCGTCCCAAAGGACTTAACCTAAAACGGCAGACAAAAAGTCGTTGGCTCATTCTTCAATAGGAACGCCATAATCCGAACGCTTGCGCGCCGGACGTTGACTCCTTGTAAGTGTAGGGTTTCAGATTCTATTTCACTCCCCTTCCGGGGTTCTTTTCAGCTTTCCCTCGCGGTACTGGTTCACTATCGATCTGAATATGTATTTAGTCTTACCACATAGTCGTGGTAGATTCCGACAGGATTTCTCGTGTCCCGCCGTACTTAAGAAAACGTGAACGTATGGCAATGTATTTTCGCGTACAGGATTATCACCTTCTTTGATCGCGCTTTCCAACGCGTTTCGCTAACACATGTCAGTGACGCTCTGGACTACCGGTCCAGAATCACATTTCTTTCAACCCCCGTGCGGCAACGGCCGGCACCTTTCGTATCAACTACATTCCCGAAGGAGTTTCATTGGACTTCACGGCACGGGTTTGGACTGTTCCGATTTCGCTCGCCACTACTCTCGGAATATGAGCGCGGTCCGTCATCCCGTCACTCGAAGCATCGAGTAACAAGATGAGGATCGTACCCCTTCTTTTCTTTTCCTCTAGGTACTGAGATGTTTCACTTCCCTAGGTTACCTCTGCTTACCTATGTATTCAGTAAGTCAGTTATCAGACATTCCTCTGATAGGGTTTCCCCATTCGGACATCTTTGGATCAACGGTTGCTTGCCACCTTCCCAAAGCTTTTCGCAGGCTGCGGCGTCCTTCTTAGGCATATTCAGTCTAGCCATCCACCTCTACACCCTTAATGCTCTCCACCCACTGATTACGCACAACTTCAACAGTTGTGGGTTTCACAGTGAGTACATTTCTCTATATATACGTTTCGTGACGTATGAAATTGTGAACGATCAGTGGCGGAATAGTACAGAAGCCTGAAAGCACTGTCAAGATTGGGCCTCCCCCACTTTTCCACTGTTGCTACACAGCCAATTCTTGGCTAAGATCAAGGATATATGTTTAAAGTCTCTTTATTCACGGTCGGGACTATCCCCAAGGGCCCATTCCTAGAAATAGCCCAAGAGTTCCAAAAACGCCTGGGAAAGTTCTCAGATTACGGGGAACGATCATTTAAGGACGAGGCAAAGCTGGTCGAGGCCATCCCATCCGGCTCGGTGGTCATCGTTCTCGACGCCGCGGGCAAAGAAATGACCTCAGAATCCCTCGCGGCTAAGCTCTCCTCCTATATAGACGCCGGTGACAAACTTGTCTTCGTGCTCGGCGGCCCGCATGGATTGTCGAATGACCTCAAGAAACGCGCCCACCTTTGCCTATCGCTTTCTCAGATGACGACAACGCATGATTTGGCGCACCTGTTCTTTTTGGAACAATTGTATCGAGGGTTTACCATCGTCAAAGGGATCCAATACCATTATTAATTTGATGTCACAATGACGTGGTGTGATTCGGAAGATGGATTCATATTCGGGCGCCACGTACGTCCACGGATAATCCCGCCGATGTTTTACAATCCCATGTTTGACGGCATTATTGGCCACATAAAGCATCCGTTCCGCGATGATGCGCGGCAACGGATCTTCAGAAATGCGTTTGTGGTATCTGAGTGACTGCATAGACAGGATGTTAAAAACAAATCCAAACTCCGCATTTCTGGGGAGTTTGGATTTATTTGCCCGCGGATTGCTCCTTGGGATGCTTCTAAGGATGTGAATAGGTGAGAACACCCAGTCAATTCTTCGACTAATTAACAACACTTTCCGTAACCATGACCCCAGTTGGTCCGCCGTCTTCACCGGCGGAGACAATGACAGCCAGGTTTAAACTGCCGTTTTCGTACATCTTAGTAGCCATCCCGCGAGCAGAGTACGCCCCGGAAACCGTCCAACCAGCAGCCAGTAATTTTGCATCATACCAACTAGCTGCTTCCTCAACGGTCTTGTCAGTGGTCAGTGAGATCCAGGAACCTTCCTTAAGCGTCACGGCGACCCCAAGAATTTTTGCCCCATCAAGAACCGGGATCTCTTTAGGGAAGTTATCAGGCAGCTGTACGTTCTCTCCAAAGCTAGCTGAAGTGCCTTCTTCGTCGTTATTGATAGTGATACCGTTATTATCTAAATCAACGGTGGCGTCACCCTTTAACTCAGAGTTAATCTTATTCTCCACGGCTCCTTGAATAAGCGACTGCGGGGTAGGAATACAACCAGCACCAAGGAGAAGTAGTGAGGCGGAGGCAAGAACCAAAGCTTTTTTCATATACCTCTACTTTATCATGTCCGCGTATTCGTCAGCCAGTGACATCCCCGGGGCATATTCAACCGGTTCGCGGGAAATATCGAGAATCGTGTCCAAGATGACCTGATATTCCGAGCCGTCAAAATGTCCGCCAGTCTCAGGAGCGACTAATTTAGCGTGGAACACTTCAGCATATCGCTTGGCGTGCTCGAACGGAATCACTGGATCATTCTGGGCGTGAATAACCACAAACTTACTAGCTCGCCACATGAGAACGTCATGATCGAGTTCGGTCAAAAAGAATCCACGAAACTTTTCATCTTTAATCATCCAGGGAGTAGAAATCAAGATGCAAGCATGCGGGGTTGTTCTAGCGGGAGCAGCTTCGAGGAACCGCAAAGCTGTTGCTCCGCCAAGCGAGTGACCAATAATGATGTCCTCGTGCGTTAGAGGGCCAAGGGAATCGAGCACAGCCTTTGTCCAGGCATCGCGATCTGGCTCGGCTGGGTTTGGTAATTCAGGCATCACGACCTCAAACCGACGGTCGATCAATTCGCGTTTCAACCACGGCCAAAAGTTGGACTCGGGAGAAGATTTATAACCGTGGATCAGAATTGCGCGCATAGGAATATGCGTAGAGTAAAGGATTAAAGCGTAAAGAGTAAAGCCCTGAAACAAAAAAACCCGGCCGGAGCCGGGCATTTTGTTCGAGTGGGCTCGACTATTTTCCCATCATCTTACCTGCCATGTCGCTCATGGAAGGCATCTTTGGCATCTTAACCCTGTCCTTATTCTTATACATGAGGTAGCCAATCCCACCGAGGGCGAGGGCAAGGACAATCAAGAGCGCCACAACGGAGTGCAGAATTGCAGACACGACGATCGTGATGATCGCCAGCGGCAAGGCCACGGCGAGCGTGACGATGCTGATGGCCGTCTTACCGAGACTACCCAGAATCGGGAAGAAGTCCAAAATGATCGCGATGGGCGCCAAAATCATGGAGAGGCCAATCCACATCATCATGAAACCGACCAAGCGGAAGATCCAGAGCATCATGACAAATTCGCCATGCATGGTGGCGAGGGCAGCCGAGCGGTTGCCAGTGAAGACGCGGTAGAGCGTGTTGCCCTTAGCGTCCGTGTATTTGGTAATCTTAGCACCGTGGAGTTCACCGAATACTGTACCATCGAAGCCTGCTTCAAGTGCCGTGTAGCTGACGCGCTGATCACCGACAATCGAGTTAGAAGGGCTAGCGTTATTCAAGTACACCGCGTTGCTGGAAACTGTTGCGCCCACTGGAGCCACAATGTTCGTGGTCGTGAGAACAACCGGAGCTTCGCCAGGGAGCGAAACGGTCTTGCCATCAAGCGAGTACACTCCAACTTTCAATGTGCCAACCTGGTAGTCACCAGCTTCTGCAGTCAAAGTTGGGTTCTGATGACCAGCTGGTTCCTTAAATGAGCTGGAGTTCTGTGGAGTGGAGGTCCATTCTTTCACGTAGGTGTACGTGGTGGTGGTCGTTTCCGATCCGCCGGTGTTGCTTTGCTTCTTTTCTTCTTTCTTTTCTACCCAAGCGTACATTTCTGCTTTGCGGGAGATGGAGAGATACTTCCCGGGAACAAACATCGTGCCGTCACCGAGCGATTCATCACTAGTCACTGTCCCGCTCGCTGAAACGAAGGCTCCATCCTGGTCCTTCGCCAATTCGGTCCCACTAATTTCAATCGACTTCTTGGCGATAGACGAAAGATCAACCCGTCCCTCGTTCCAAAACAACACACCGAACGAGACAATAAAAAGAAGGAATCCAACCAGGACTCCTTGAATAGATGACATGATGCGTGAACCGTAGCCTTGCGTGGTCACCGTGGTTACTTGGTCTACCATAAGAAAAATTAATTACTCCTTGGGTCGTATTTTACCTTAATTCTTAGAAATTACAATCATAGCCGTGGGTAAAGCCGTGAGTGGCGCGTTATCACCAGATGGATAATCGCGAAGCGCAGAAGCAACGGTTACTGCTGAATACCTATAGTGTTCACCTACCCTGGTTCCAGGATCGTTCGTTATAAACTCGTCGGTTGATTCGTCGAAGCCAGTGACAACCAACATATGACGAGCCGGCCCACCGGCAGTAAAGTTTGGATTGTTGAGTTTGGTGCCGTCGAGCGGGATCAGCACAAGCTTGCCGAGGTTCAACTCAGCCTTAATTTCTGCAATACCGATATTTTTCTTCACCTCGAAGTTTTCGAAACCGAGGTATCGTCGGACAAGTCGGTCAGCGGTGTCGTCGATCGACGTGTCCATGAATGCACCGAAGGTCGATTTCTCCCAGTCTGACATACTGATAATCGCCGATCTTGCTTCTTCGAGCGTAAACCTCTCTCCCCTCGCCCACTTTACCGCCATAAAGGCCGAAGCCTCTTCACAACCTTCCTGCTGACGAGGATCTGACCATTCGCCAAAAGGGGCTTGCGACGTGAACTGAACCCCCTCTATCCCCCTGGAAGGGGGAAGGAGCGAAACACTCGCGACAGGCACTTTGGCCAGGTCAGCGTTTGTAATACCGAGACCAAGCTCGGACATGACTCGGAAGGCGTCAGCAGGGCGACCGAGGTAGCGAAGTTTCAAGGTGAGCGGGTCGACGTAATACGCCTTACCGTGATCCTCGACAGCCAAGAGAATCCTACCAGCCAGGCTGACCGGCAACGGACGGGCTAGATCAGCGTCTGAAATGCCCAGCGCCAAAGAACGCATAATCAGCCAAGCATCATCCGGCGAACCCAATGAGTACCTCTGTTCATTCACCGGGTTCACATACCAAGCCCTGCCGGAATCCTCAACTGCTAGGAGTATCCGGCCAGAAAGCTGATGCGCTAGGACAAGTGCAGCCAACGAAAAAACCATATGCACCATTCTAGCATTGCCTAAGGTCAATTTTTCGCCTACACTCCCCAAGCATGGGCGAGTGGTGAAATTGGCATACACGCATGCCTTAGGAGCATGTGGAGCAATCCGTGGGGGTTCGAGTCCCCCCTCGCCCACCAACAAGATAGTAATAAAACTTCGGCGCCAAGCCGATGTTTTTAGTTATCCCCATCGCAAAATCAGAGAACGCCTAAAAATATGGTGCAATGAATGTACAAACAAATTCCCCATGGCTTGCCTCTTCCCCAAGAGGCGAGCTGTGGGGTTTGTTGTTTGCACGATCGTTTGTTGAATCCGGTTTGCTGATCCTTAACAATTAACTATGAACCTAGCATATGGACTCTTGGGAATCCTCACCTTCATGCCCGCTTTGTCTGCTCTACCCGCCAGTGCGGAAGAGGCACCCGAAGCCGCGATCATCGAAACGGCTCCTGCCGAAGCAGTGACCACCCTGACGGAGGACGCGGGAGTGCCCGCGCCCTTAGACCACCCCCCGGCCCCCTCCTTGGCAGGAGGGGAAGTAAGCGAACCACCCCTGACTGATCCGTGCGCGATCTGCCCGATCCCAGTAGTCGCCGTTGCGCCGGCTGTTCCACTGCCAGAACCCGTCGTTACTCCTGCGCCGCCGGAACCAATCGCCGTACCGGTAGCTACCATGGCTGAAGGCACGGAGGAGCCGGCGATGACGACCGCACCTATTCCCACGCCAACACTGAAACCTGCCCCATATACCGCGCAGTCCGTACTCATCAACGAATTCGTTTCTGATCCTGTAGACGGTGTTGAATGGATCGAAATTGTGAACACCACAGAAGATGAAATCGATCTGACCGGCTGGACGGTAAAGGACGCGACAACGAGTAAAACTGCGCTTTCCACGCAATCACTTCCAGGACACGCGTACTTCGTCCTCCAAAACCCGAAAGGCAAGCTCAATAATGACGGCGATAGCATCTTCTTGTTTGACCCGACCGGCGCCACCATAGATGCGATCTCGTATGACAAAACAACCGCGCCACAGAAAGGAAAATCGCTCGCTCGGACAGAAGACGGATCGTGGAAATCAGGAGACCCTACCCCACTAGCACCTAACACATTGCCGACCCCTCCATCTGCCCCAGTGGCGGATGGAGCGGCCAGCTCCGAACCTACGACGTATGAGACAACACACGACACTACAGCCACTATCACTAATCCTGAACCCAATCCGGGAACGGCTCAAGGGACTGACAATGTTACCGGAACCGCATCCCCTGTTCGGGTGGAGCGCGTCACTCCGGTGGAAGAAAGCATAAGTGCCGCGAGTACGCGGCCCGCAACCACCGACTCCCCCGTAGCCCCCTCGGGCATAGGCCCTACGGGCGAGCCCACTTTGAAAGCGGGGGAAGTACACCAATCCACACCAGTCATCGACGCGGCGGAGATCATTAACTACGACGCGAATTCGACAGTCACTGTCGATGGCGTGCTCGTGGCAACGCCGGGAACATTCGGCAGACAGCTCGCGTACATTGACGGACTGGAAATCTACTTCAACAAAGCTGATTGGCCAAAGCTCTCGCCTATGACGCGTGTGCGCATGACCGGAACCGTAGACGTCAAAGCCAATTACACTCGCTTAAAGATCAAAAAGCGATCAGATGTCAAAATTATCGGTGATGACGCGGTTGCTCCGGACGATCTTGAAACGCTCGACGACGCCCGGCACGGACTCCTCATGAGCCTGTCCGGTTCCGTTCTAGACGTCGCCGGCAAAAAACTCACTATCGGGCTCTCTAACGGCGAACTCATTGCAGCAACCTCGGCAAAAGACGCATTAGTCGACTTTTCAGCCCTTGCTTATGATGACCAAATCGCGGTGACAGGGATCATTCGACTCGTCAAAGAAACCTGGACGCTGACGATTCTTGATCAATCAGGTTTGACCACCCTGACTGGAGGCGCGGGGGTGTCCGCGCTTACGACCACCGACTCCCCCGTAGCCCCCTCTTTGAAAGAGGGGGAAGTTCCCCACCCGCTTGCGACAATCAAAGCACCGACGAAATCGGTTCCCTGGGTTGGCGGCGGGTTACTCACTACAAGCATTGGCGCTCTTGGCTACTGGTTCGCCAAAGCTAAAGGCATTACGCTACCTTCATTCACTTAATATCTAACGCGGGTCGACGCATGGGTCGACCCCAACCTCGAAATAATAACTATCATATGGAAAATACAAACAAGGCTCCGAAGAAGACATGGTATGACGTTCTTGAAGAACGCTATAACACTCTCATGGTGAAATTCGACATGCCGGAAGATATTGCCCACGAGATCTACAGCTTCATCAATGAAATTGCCCGAGAACAGTATAAGAGTGGCAACAAACAAGGCATTAGCTGGCTTCTCAAGAAACAAGCGATCGAAGGTATACGACCACGAAATCTGGCCGCTGCTCCAGTCGCTGTCTAGCATTTACTTAAGGAAACGGGCCGGATTTTCCGGCCCGTTTCCGAGTGCTATACTCAAATTAATAATTTGAAATCTATGGAAGACGCAACAAAAAATGAAATCCTCACAAAACTTGATAGCTTCCAACAAGAGAACCGAGGGCAATTCCACGTTATGCGTGACGAATTCCAAGTAATACGTGAGGAATTCCAGGTAATGCGTGATGAATTCCACAAGATTCATGGCGAATTGAAGGTGGTCGATGCATTGCTTCACAGCGTTTCGGAAACAGCCCAACGTACAGAGATAGCCGTTGATAGACTAAACCCCGTATCTCGAGATCACGAAGAACGCATCAGTGTCCTAGAACGCTCTACGGCACGTCTACGTCTTCTTGTAGACCGCTAATCTTCCAGCTGTTTGACGCTAAAAAGGCCACATGATAATCTACTGGCCGAAACGCGGCGGTAGTTCAGTGGTAGAACATCTCCTTGCCAAGGAGAGGGTCGAGGGTTCGAGTCCCTTCCGCCGCTCCACAAACAACTCTCGGAAACGAGGGTTTTTTGTTTTGCTAAATAGTTGACATTAGCCATTTTTTTCGCTATAAACGGGCCGTCCTTTTTGGCTCGCCCGTAGGGCATAACAATCATGGGCTACGCCCGAGGGAGGTCAGATGTTACTACCCACTGTTCACGACCCGAGAACCGAGATTCACGACGACGCAATTGAGTGCCTGCTCTCGGGGCGTATCTTCCGCATCACCGCGAAGGTGCACCGCTACATGCTCAAAGAGGGCATGATCCTCATGTGGAATAAGAAGCAAAGCTTGTTCCAGCTCCACGACAACGCTGATAATGCCTACCGTGCGTGTTTCCACACCATGGGAACCTACGGCTGGAATGACGTCACCGCCACGGAGGGCGAGCTCCGGCGGATCGAGGACATTAGCGCGAAGAACATGGAGCTTTGCTACTTCCTGTTCGACTGGAAGACCATGAAACCGGCGCAACGCAAGCAGTACGAGCAGACATCTCTCGAAATCGCCGCCGAACTGAAAGACGTGACGGACGAGCACAAGGTGCGGATGCGGGACTGGACGCTCCAGGCCGCCACCGTACGCGACAGCCTCGGGCGGACGAATCCGAACGTTGCTGGTAACCGCCAGTCCGGCAGCGCACGGGAAGGCGAACAGCGTGCAGCGAATATCCGCGAAATTTGTAAGCGATACGACCCGCGCAAAGTGGTTCTCTGGGAGGAAATCCGCAAGAACGAATCGGATCTCCGTAAGGTGCTCACCGCGGTTCGGAGCGTGCTCGACATGCTCAATCGAGGTCCGGTGTCGGCAGCACCCCTCCTTGGATCGTTGCCGCCGCTCGTGGATATCCTCGGGCGCACGCACGACCTTCAGTGGCGCCACGCGTTCCGCAAAAGCGCGAATGACCTCAAGGCGGCAACCAATGCCGCGATGAAGCAAGATCACCGTGAGATCAAGAAACGCTTGCACTGGGTCGAGGCGTCTCTCGGCAACCTAGAAAAAGAGCGCGAGCTGGCACAGTGGCGATTGGAAACGGCGATGGCCGTATCCCGCCGTCCGCACCGGAATGACGAGCTAAAGCTCCAGTTCGACCGTCTCGTAGCATTCCGACAGAGCTGCGAGGTGACGCCCGACGGCAAGTGGAAGACGGAGGTCATGAACCGCTTCCGCGAAGGTCTCGATAATGCCATCCTCGCCTGGCCCCACGTGCACGCGAGCAACAGGTCCTTCGAACTCGTGTCTGCCTGGCTCGACGAATCTATCGTCCGACTCTAGCCTCTGGACCGCTCTGCACCTGCAGGCGGTCCGTTTATTTTGTTATGATGGATGTAACAACTCTATGCAACGCTATTCTATTTTGTTCGGGATCCTAGGATTACTCGCCGGGCTGTCGCTTCTTTTTTATATCAATCTCTTCCCCAGCTCGCCTAAAATAACGCCTCCGCTTCCACCTGAAACCCTAGTTTATAACGTCGGCCCTGCGCATCAACTGCCAGGAACTGAAGCTATGCTCTACGAGAACTCGGCCGTTGGTATCCGTTTTGGTTATCCGAAGAGCTATGGAACAGTGGTGGTCGAGAAGCGCGATGGTGGAGTGTTCTTTTCGTTCTCACCAAGCGGAGTCTCGAATGATCCCAAGCGCGTGTACTTTATGGCTGGGGAGTACGCCGAGCCGGTAGGTCATAACGGATATTGGGGCGATCTTTCTTGGTATGTACAACCGGATCCGCGCTGGATGGCGCAACCTGACGTTTGCGCGCTCTTCAAAGAAGCAGCCAAAACAATGCCCGCCTGGACAGCCGGTTTTGCAGCCGCCCAGTGTGAAAACATTCCGCTAGGCCCAACCACCATGATGGCCAAACTCACTACTCCCCCAAACGCCACTTTTCTCATCCCCTCGTTTCACACCGCAACTGACGGTGTGACCATCGATATGTTCACGGCCTCGGACGAGCGTCTCCTAGGTAAAGAGGGTTTTACTGATCCTGCTGTGAATATAGAGCGTCTCGTTAAAAGTATTGAATTTATCGAGCCAACCAAGTAAGCTCACCGGTCATGTCGCCGAAATCATCCTTACTTCTCATGCTTCTCGGAACCACGGTCTTAACCGGGTTTCTTGTCGTGCCCCCGTTCACGAGCGTTACATACCGAGCAACCAATCCGACCAGACATTACCTGACGCTGGCGGGGGCGCGATCCGTTGAAGGAGGGTCGACGCATGGGTCGACCCCTACCTCCGCGACTATTCAATTCGTGGGCGATATCATGCTGGCGAGAAATGTTGAACAATACATTGCGACCTACGGCCAGGATTATCCTTTTGCAAAAGTTGGCGATCTGCTTTCAAATAATGATTTATTGATTGGAAACTTCGAAGGGACAGTTCGCGCAAAGCAAAATATCGAGGGAACGAATGTCATGTACTTTGATACAACTCCGGATAACGTGTCCATGCTCGCAAAACAGGGTTTCGGCCTCTTATCACTATCGAATAACCACGCGGATGACTTCGGTCGGGACACACTAGTGCTAACTCGACAGACAATTCTCGACGCCGGTATTACACCCTTTGGCGATGCCTGGGAAAGCGAGAAATTCGTAGCGCATAAAACTATCAATGGAATGAACTTTGCGTTTATCGGCTACCACGAATTCAATGAGAAGACCGACGGCGTGATCGAGGCAATCAAAACAGAGAAAGCGGCGGGAAACTTTGTCATCGTCATGCCACACTGGGGAGTTGAGTACAAACATGATCCGTCGGGTTCTCAAGTTTTTGCGGCACATCAGTTTATCGATGCCGGAGCTGACGCGATCATTGGCGCACATCCGCACATTATTGAAACCGTTGAAACGTACAAGAACGTTCCGATCGTTTACTCGCTTGGCAATTTTCTCTTTGACCAGGATTGGTCGGAAGATACGAAGCGGGGCATGGCGGTTCGGTTAACCGTCGAAAACGAAAAGCTGACGCTCAAATTCGAACCGTTGTATCTCGAAAAAAGACAAATGACCCCAGCAACGGGAACCAAGAAGCAAGAAATGCTGGATGCGCTCGGGGTGACGACGGGAGTGCTCGAACTCAGTCGATAACCTCCTCCGCGAGATCGTTACCCTCAAGCCGGCAATACTCTTTGATTCCGAAAAGACTGGGTGATCAATTTTGGATCAGTTTTTATTTTTGCGACACGGTCGGTGAATCGTTTGAGGGCTCCTGGACCTCCGTAAAACTGACTCATCTCTTGAGCCAGCTTTCCAAATTTTGGCGCTTTTTCCCCTGCTGGTGCATAGACATCCGGATTCTCAGAGGCAGCAGCATAAATCGTCTCAAGGCTCACGCCCGCATCAACGAGTTCCCAAAAAGCCATACGCTCCGCCGCATACATCACCGGCGTAACACCCTCAAGAAAAGCTGCTAATAATTCCACCCTTGCTTCATTGATAGAAGTGGTGGTGGAACGATCAAAACTGAGACCAGTTTTTTGCTGACGCACCGAAACGGCTGGAGAAAAGAGGTCGGCCAAATAGGGATCCGTGTATTCCGTTGTGGTCTGCAAGAAGTTCATGCCGTCGGTAACGTGCACTAGCTCGTGAAATACGATGTGATGCAACGAAGCCCGCCCATCTAGTGATTTCTTTGAGTTCCCGTACTCATCACTGCGAATGCCAAATTCTCTCGCATAATAATGACCGGCCTTCCAATCATGGGCGGGATCAAGACTATCAAGTAATACAACATCTACGCCCTTAATACGACGCTCCAAGACTTCTGGAGATATGTTCACGTACTTTCCAGCCCTCTCGGAGGTGATCGCGGTCTGGAATTCCTCGACAATCGGTGATACCGCCTCACGCATCTCAGACTGTTCTGCTTCAAATCGTTGTTTTTCTGCCTTGAGAAATGCCTGAAGAATATTTAACGGCAATTCCTTTTCACCTAATACCTCGATAAAACGTTCAGTGTTAGTAATGTCGAGCCGTTCCATCTCGGTACGAAACGAGTCATTGCTAGCCCAAATTTCATCACATCGACGAGATAGCTCCACAAAAGAAGATGAGATCGCATGTCTGCCGCTTGGAAGTTCCAGCTTTCTACGCTCAATGATGGAGGAATAAAATCCAGCAATTCCCGCCTGCATCGCAAGGAGATCTCTTGCACTTTTCTCATGCGCCACGGAAATTGTCTCCATCCTTCGTTTCACCGCTTGCCCCTCTTCTGATCCGTCATCAAGCAGAGCCATGGCGCCACGCACCTTCTCTAACCCGGCCTCCATCCTCCGATTCCATTCCACTGCCTGAGTTAGATTTTCTAACTGAAACGTACCTACGCTACGCGAGTTATGCTTTTTCAATGTCTCCATCGCTTCTGTATTCGCCTCAGTTGTGTGCTCGGTTTTCTTGCGAGTACCCAAATCAAACTCAATTTCTCTCTTCATATTGAAGACATCTTACCACCAATGACTAACTTCGAACTACCTAACCCAACAACCCAAATTCTTTGAGCGACGCCTCTATCCCGGGGCGTTTTGCTTCCCAGCAATATTTGACCAAGTCGGCTGGACTTCCCCACTTTACTTGTCTGAACTCTCCGTGGCCGGCAGTGTCCAAATAAAATTGCGCCCCGAGATGAACCTGAGCCAAGAAAAACTGTTGTTCTTGTCCCACAAAGGCTCGAAAAGGATTCACCAACTGATAAGCCTCGGTCCATTCATAGCGGTGCTTCTTGGAAGACTCGCCAATAATCTCAAATTCCTCAGGTGCAAGACCGAGTTCTTCGCCCAGTTCACGCTCGGCGGCTTGGCGAGCGGTTTCCCCAGGGTCAATTCCTCCCTGAGGCGTTTGCCAGGTACCTTCGTACTTCAAATCATTGCGTTCACAGAGGAGAACATGGCCTTTTCCGTCCGTGACGATAATGGCGGCGTTCGGGCGATATTTTGGATCATGCGCTTGCATACGCCTGGAAGTGTACTACTATTAGAGAACATCTATGAAAAATTCACTGAAGATAGCGCTTTTTTCTCTGCTGTTTGGGGTAATTGTGGACGTACTGTTCTATAAAGCCTTCGGCGTTGGGATCAACGTTCTCCTCATGGAAATCTCCTTCCTGGCCATTGCTTACGCCCTAGCCCAACTCACTCATCACAAGTTGCCAACCAGTGCCCACGTCAGCGCCGTCCTCTCACTCGGTTTTTCCTTGCCGTTCATGCTGTGGAACTCAGAAATTGGTCTATCGGTGGCCGTCATCGGCCTATTAGTCTCAAACATCCTGTTCGTCACCTTCCTAACTGGTGAAGATGCCCGCTTCCGTCATCCGTTTGAGTTGTTCGCAATCTACGTACCACTCATTGTAAACGTTTTCTCGCAGCTTCCTATCTTTGCCGATTTATCGTTCAAAGTATCAGCCTCTGACAAAACAAAACGTATTCTGATTGGGGTGGCTATTCTAATCCCGATCTTCATCCTCTTCACTGCGCTATTCGCTTCAGCTGACGCCGTTTTCCAATCATATGTGAACGCGCCATTTAAAGATCTGGGCAATTTCCTACATCTATCAGACGTAGGCGAAGCATTTACTCAAGGAATTCTCATTCTCTTTGTAGCTATCTTCTCAACTCTCATCTTTGCCGCGGCTTTTTGGAACCGTATCGCTCCCCGCGAAAAGCACGTGCCCGCCTTCATGGGCGAAACCGAAAGTGCCGTTGTCCTCTCGGGCGTGATCGCTCTTTTTGCGCTCTTCCTCTTAGTACAGGGCATGACTATGTTTGGCGGTGAAGCAGCCATGCGCTCGCTCGACATGACCTATGCGGAGTACGCCCGCGAAGGATTTAACCAGCTGATCGTGGTCGCCGTTCTGGTTGCCTCGCTCGTCCTTACCCTGCGCTACGTACACGGCGAACATGCTAAGAAGCATCTCCTAGTGTTACATTCGATGCTGATTGTCGAAACCTTGCTCGTACTAGTCTCCGCTTTCCTGCGTGTAAACCTCTACATCGACACCTACGGCTTCACGCCTGAACGCCTGCTCGCGATGGCGACTATTGGCACCCTTGGCGTGCTCTTCCTGCTCTTGCTCGGCAATATTATTCAGCGCGAATCGCAAGCGCACTTTGTCGAGCGTGGCCTGGTTGCCCTCGGCATCTGTGGACTCATGTTCTCCATGAGCGGACCAGACGCCATGGCCGCTAATTTTAATGTGAAGCGCGCAGAAACAGGTAAAGCGATCGACTTAAAACAAATCGCAGACTTGTCGACCGATGCCGATCCGGCACTCCTCAATGCACTCATGCTCACAGTCACCGGCAAGATTAGATTGGAACATCCGACCGACTATCTTGGCTTCGCGTGTCGCTCCAAGCCAATGTATAACGGCCAGTTAGTTGATGACTGGCGCCTCTGGAATCTTTCCCTACTCAAATCCGGCTATATTACCGATGACATCAACACAACCATCAGAAAAATCGATAACTCGGCTCACTGCGAAGGTACCGGACTTCAATACAATCCAGGGGTAGAATAAAAAAACGCTCCCAACCGCGAGGTTGAGAGCTTAGACAAGACTAACCGGTCAACCTAGACGCTGGTCCCAGCCTGGAGTGATTCTTTGAGGGCGTTCACGAAACTTGTTTCGTCGCCCATCACCTCACACGGTTCAAACCGGCGGAGGATGTTTTCGTTATCGTCCAGTTCCATCAAACACTCGACCTTGATCTCCCCTCGGCCAACGGGATCGACTTGAACCCGCAAGACACGAAATGGCGGTTCAGTCTCTTCGTTCCAATCCCACTCGTCCACCACCCCGACCGCCGTAGGCATAAAAATACCGGAACATGACTGCACGTAAACCTGGTGACGATCACCCGCCTCACGATGGCGCAGGGTGACGATAACTCCGCCCTGCGGATCTTCGAGCACTTCCTTGAGCGTACTCGGCTTCGCAAGCAGAGTCTCGAAGTTCGCGACGTGCTTGGCATGATCTGGCTGGTACACGGTGAAGTTCCTGCGGAGCCCGTGGACGAGCAAACTGTCGTCTTGATTCCGACTAATCCGCGGATGTACCAAGACCGGCGGGTAGGTACAACGCGACCAGTAATCATTTCCGCCCTTACGCCCCGCCGGGCCAAGCACGAGCTCGGTCAGCCCACCATGTCCAACGGACCGGCGCACCTCCGTAATCGTGGCCAACAGGGCATCCGACTTGGGAAAACGCGGTGACAAAAGATCAATCTGAGCCCCCACAAAGCCCGACTTCAAAAACCGCTCAACGCTTTTCATGACTCCTCCCGAAGCGATTGTTAAAGAAGCGCGGGAAATTTACCAAGATAAGCAGAATGTTTCAATACAAAAAACCGGGCGTTAAAGCTCGGTTTTCTGGTACCGGGAGTGGGACTCGAACCCACGATCCATTTCTGGAAGCAGATCTTAAGTCTGCCGCGTATACCAACTTCGCCATCCCGGCATGCCGGAAATACTACCAAAATACCAGAAAAACCACAAGTTCAAAACTCCGCTAACCATTGACAAAAAGCATAAAAACTGCTAGTTTAATCACATGCAAGGAGGCATGCATGTCCCAATCACCTCGTGGTCAGGTTATCAATGCAAGTGATCGTTTTACCGGTAAGAACACCGGCAGAACGGAGGGCTCTGGCGAAGTGAAGGAGTACAAGGATATTCACCGGCCGTCGCCACCAGCCGAGCACCCGGGCAATATTGCCCACCGGCTCACTACCCAGCTCAGAATGGAGTGGCCCAACCTTGGGGCGCATGTCCAAGTGCTGATTGAAAAGAGCCTAACAAACAAGGCGCTCGATCAAGCACAGGCGGTACTGTTGATCGAGGCGCTCGAGGCTAGGCAGGACGAGCTGGAACTACAGGATGTGTCCGCCAACAGGCTCCTTGAAGTCAAAGATCAGCGGTATGAAATGCTCCGACATTTGATCGGCGCACCAAGAAGGCTAGAAAGGCAAGACATGCTATTCGGGCAGCCGTGCGATCGGCACATGTGTCCCGCTGGCATTGAACTGTCCGCCTTCAGAGCATCCAAGACTGGACTCGACGCCAGGACAATCATCATGTTCGTGTACCTGTGCATCGAATCTCAGCTCGACGTCTAGAAGACGGGAAATCGAAAGGCCCCACTCAGCAGAGCGGGGCAATTTTTAATAAACTTCTTAGCCCTGTTTCTGAACCCCAGTTCCAGCCGCAGCTGCTTCTTTAGCTGCCTGCTCCATGGCGTGTTCAGCCACCAGCTTGGCCTGAAGTCTGGCTGCGTCACGATCTGTTTCTGCATCGATTAGTGCCTTATTCTCAGCGGATGATTCATCAAATACCGCCGGACCGGTTTCCTCATCGCTCTTGGAGGATAGCTCGCCTGCCACAAAACCTGGACGCTCGTCCGAATCACCATATTCTGGTGCCATTTGGGCGTGCTGCTCTTTTGCTTCCGCTGCCTCTCTTTTAGCCTGCAACTCTCTAGCTAGCTTGTCTGCCTCTGCCTCATAGCTGTGCCCGCCTTCTCCTGCCATAATATTTGCTTAGTAAATAAATAAATTCGCATGAAATGTACCGCTTTCAGAGTAGCGCCTTCAATAGCTTATCCCCACACCCCGTCTGGAAAACTGGAGTAAACTGCAATCAGTATGATCGAAATAGACGCCGAGGAACCCCGAGCGGTAGCTCCAGAAGCTGTCGAGGAAGAACAGAAAATTGAACTCGGTCTGCGCCCTGAGCGGCTTTCGGATTTCATTGGACAAGATGAACTGAAAACGAACCTTGGTATTTTTATCGAGGCCGCCATGAAGCGCAGCGAACCGCTCGAACATATTCTCCTGTACGGAAACCCTGGACTCGGCAAAACCACCCTCGCCCATATCATTGCGCGCGAGATGGGCGCGAATGTACGTATTACGAGCGGACCTGCACTTGAAAGAGTCGGCGACCTGGCGGCTATTTTATCGAACCTCGCAAAAGGCGACGTGCTGTTCATCGACGAGATCCACCGGATGAATAAAACTATCGAAGAAGTACTGTACCCGGCCATGGAGGATTACGCGCTCGATCTCGTGGTCGGCAAAGGGCCATCGGCGCGGACACTACGTCTCGGACTCGAACCTTTCACAATTATCGGTGCGACGACGAGACTATCGCTCCTCTCCTCACCCTTACGCGACCGGTTTGGTTCAACGTTTCATCTCAACTTCTACAATGAAGAGGACATGGCACGGATTGTGGCTCGCTCGGCGGGTATTCTCGAAGTGAGCATCGACTCCCCCGCCGCTAAAGCCATTGCGGACCGCGCACGACGCACGCCTCGTATTGCAAATCGCCTTTTGAAACGAGTCCGCGACTTCGCCCAAATCAAACATGACGGCTCTATCACTGAAGCGGTGGCAAATGACGCGCTCACCATGCTTTCCATTGACCCGCTCGGCCTCGACAACGTTGATCGACACCTCCTAAAGACGCTGATCGAGAAATTTAACGGAGGGCCGGTTGGTCTCGGCACCCTCGCCGCAGCTACCCAAGAAGAAACTGAAACGATAGAGGAAATCTACGAGCCCTTCCTGCTCCAACTTGGGTTTCTCGAACGCACACCTCGAGGTCGAATGGCCACTTCTCGCGCCTACGAACACTTGAAGTTGTCGAAATAAGATTAAATGTTCCTTCATGCTACAATTGGCTCATCTATGTCCTTCCCAGTAGCGTATTTCCTGATTCCTTTTGTCATTCTCGCCTTAATTGCCGGGCTGTTCCTGTTCTTTAACGTCTATCATATCCTCAAGTTTGGCATTGAATCTACTAGCACATTCGCTCTAGTCACCATCTACGTCATTGGTTTTGCCTTTCTCTTGCTCATCAGCATGCTGCTCTTGAGCGGGTACAACTGGAACCAACAGATTGACCCGGCAGCCATTTTGCACCTGAACAATTCGCCCGCCAATAACTTCGGCCTATGATGCGCTTAGAAGAATTGCCTAATAGTGAACCGGAAGAGAAGACTGTTCTGATGCTCCGCCGCCACTGGATAGACGTGGTCCGCATGTTCTTCTTTTCCGCCATGCTCCTAGTCATTCCAGTAACTATCCTCATCTTCTTTTCAATAACTCAGACGGATGTCTTTGCTGACCCGCTCTGGGGACCGCTAGCCAGCGTGCTTTTCCTTGGTTATTTCTTCATGGTATTCATGCTCAGCGTTACAGAAATGACCGATTACTGGTTGGACGTCTGGATTGTGACCACAGAACGGGTAATCAACACCGAGCAACTTGGCCTTTTTAATCGCGTCGTGTCTGAACTCCACCTTCGCCAGATCCAAGATATTACTAGCGAGATGAAAGGCGTCTTAGAAACATTTCTAACTTTTGGTGATGTTTACATCCAAACGGCCGCCGCTAAGGATAGGTTTCAATTTAAAAATATTGATAATCCGGACGATATCAAGGTAAAGATTACTGGCATGGTAGAAATCTGTAAGACGAAACATACGCACCGGGACGAACATACAGGTATCGTAGTAGAAAAATAAACGAGTCCCGCAAGGGACTCGTTTTTTTATGGCCACTTTGGATTGATTTCTACACCGGTATAGAAGTATTTGAGAATTGACTGCCAATCCTTCCCCTCCTTAGCCATACAGATGGCACCGGAAGCGGACATACCTACGCCGTGGCCCCAAAGGGTCTTACCAACATCACAGGGAACCGGTACAGACTTGGCGTAAGGCACATTACCGCCCCAGACCTCTGACCAATCGCGAGTCCTACCGTCTGAACGTGAGAAGAACGAGGTAATAGCCGTGTCTCCATTGTAAGTAACGATTAATCCGCGAGTAGCGAGCACGCCGGCAGTAATTCTCGGTGTACGCGCCTCCTGGTCGTAGCCCCAATAAACCTGATCGCGGTAAGCGTCTACGTGGAAACCCTCGGCCTTATGCTTTGAGGCGTGTGTCCAGTGATAAAAGGCGTAGGTTCTAGCGGCCGTCATCAGCGTTTTCTGGAACTCGGGGTGTGAAAGGTCTGAAGTTTCGGCGAGTCCTCGCAGGTAAAGCTCGATAGGAAGCTCATTAATCACCCACACCCGATCATTCGGCAAGTTCCACCTGAGTTCGAGGACATTGCGAAACGTGTTATTAGCAAAAGACGTACCACGAGTGACTCGACGATCAAAATTGGTGATGGTCATGACCGCGTTCGGTGTTTTTGGCACGAATCGCAAAGGCTTAGCACTCTTCTTATGTGCGCCGTCATTATAAAGATACGTCGAGCCGTCCCACGCCGCTCTAATCTCCTTCCCTTTTGGGTATGAGCCTAGAACAGTTCCGGTTTCATCAGTCAGGTCAAAATCACTCTCGAAAGAAGTGATTGCCACCTCATCCTTAGTCTCCTCGTCGACCACTAGAACGCCTACGCGAATGGTTGGTTCGTCGATTTGTTGTAGAACCGGTGTCACGTTCTCGTTGGCCGGTGCGGAAAAAACCTCCGCCGAACCACCCGTGACCTCCACAGGAATCTCGACGAACATCCCCGGAATACTCAGATCATCCGCCGTGATTTGGAATTTGGCCGTCTGCAAGCCATTAACATTTGGCGCGGTGAAGAAAAATTGCATGGCGGCCGTCTCGCCTGGCTTAACTTTCTGCGAAAGCATCGCGACTTTCTGGCCCTGCCAGCTCAGATGGCGGAAATCACTTGCCCCAGAGGCCATACTGACATCCGGTGCCGTCAAACCGATGTTTTTCCAAGTGGCAGTCCCAGTATTCTTTACAACAACGGAAAAAGACACCGTCTTTTTCGCCAGTACCTTGAGCTTGGTCGCGGATTGGGTGACGATCGAGGCCGAATACCCTGCAATGCCGGATGAAGATGGCGCAGCCGTTGTAGGGGTCGACGCCCCCGTCGATCCACCCGCGTTCGACGCCACCGTAATATTCAACGTGAATTCCCCGCCCGTGACCCAAGCCAAGTCTTGGGAGGCCAGGGCGAAGGTCTCCTTGTACGTTCCAACAGTCTTCGGTGCCTTCAGATTGAACGCAAATGTACTGACAGCACCCGGTTTTACCGAGCTTTCGATCATCCGCTTAACCTGTGAAGGTGACAACCATGAGCCGGGATCAAAAACGCTCGCGCGATACTTTGGGCCGTATGTATAGATAGAAATGTAACCTTTGCCGTCATTTGCCCAGGTGGATGACCCCTTATTTTGAAAAGAAATGGCGATGTTCTTCACTTCCCCTGGAGTCATCGAAATGTTTCCCCCTCCCGTCGTAGTTACTCGAAGAGCTGAATACGGGGCTGTCGAGGCTGCTGAAACCGAGAGTGGCACGCCCAAAACTAGCGTTGCCAGCAACAAAAACCCCGAACAGGCTCTTTTAAGAAGAGAAGGCATAAGACTTTCTGATTATACCCCACCCCTGAGCCACCGACTCCCCCGTAGCCACTCGGGCGAGCCCCTCTTTGAAAGAGGGGAACGCAACCATCCCATTCGCTACTCTCCTCCTTTCCAAGGAGGAGTCGGAGGAGGTGCAAGGGTCATGGCCAGCATGGCTACGGTCAGGATGGCCAAATCATTCTTGAAGAACGGCACATCGACAAGCCCATGGATCACCATGGTTGCAAGCGCACCAAAGGCCATGAGTGTGAAGACATCGCCCCGGCGCATGAGTGTAACCCTGCTCGTCGAGACAATGAAGCCAAGAAGGGCGATAACGCCCAGAAGTCCGAGCTCGACCCAGAAGTTCAAGAGGATGTTGTGCGGGTACTGGAAAATCTCGAAGATTCTTCCGTCATGATACGGCTTGATGGCCGTTGGGTATCCGGCGAGTCCTGCACCGGTCAGCCAGTGTGACTTCAGGTACGTTGTCGTCTCGTGCCATTGGGCTAGGCGAGCCTGACCGCTGATGTCTTGAAGTAAAAGCTTCTCGTGAACCGTTGGCACGAACATGAAACAGGCAAACCCAATCAACAAAACTGCTGAACCAATGTAAGCCTTTATCTTCAGGGGCGCGGTCGAAAACATCAGTACGATCAACAATGCTGAAGGGATCGCCACGAAGACTGCTTCGGTCTGCGACAAAAAACATGCGAGAAGACCAAAAACTGCGATGACGATTGCGGTTATTCGTCGATTCATCGCCAATGGATGGCCGAAGCACGAGGCATATACCACCGCCGCGGTCACGATGGGCGCGACGAACAGGCCGAGGGCATTTGGGAAGTCAAAGAAGCTCGTGGCCCGCAACTCGATGTCCCACGGCGCCGGGATGCCGAGGCCTGTTGCTCGCTGAACAAGGGCGAAGAGCGACAGAGCAACAACGGTCCCACCGAGTGCAAAGAAAGCGCGCTCCCAATCCTTTCTAGCGGTGAACGTGGAACGGAAGACGAAGAATAAGAGGAAAGGCTCGATGAAATAGGCCTTCCAGATACCGAGAGCGGCAAAGGTGTCAGGTTCGACAACCACCGCGAAACAAGAAGATGCAAGGAGGAGAAGCATCGGTACCCTATACGGTCCCAGCGAGCGAAGGAACTCGAGCATTCTCCCCTTCTCCTTGAAGAACCAGAAACCGAGTATTACGAGCACGAGACACTCGAGCAGTGTTGTCGGAACAGGACCGATCGAAAAACGAATCAAGTATGTAGGCAACAATGCCAAAAGAATTACGAGCGCGAGTTTGAAATCACGATAGGTAAGATATGCAAAAGAGAGAAGGACGAGAACGGCAAGAATCATCATAATTATCTACATTCCGCTCGAAGGATTCTCCGGCAGGAACAGTTTAGCAATAGCCTTTGGTCTTGGTCCGCCGAGTGCCATGACGGCAAGAACATACACGACGATGCCAGCGAAAACAGTAGCGGCAGTCAACAAGGGATTATCGAACTCCCCAACTTGGGACATGATCAAGCCGATAATTCCAGCCATCGCAGCCGTCGAAACAATCGCGCGGGCCGTCATCTTGAGGTTCGGCAGGCGCTTGGTAGCCTTCGACACGACAATGAACGCGAAAAGACCGATCAACGATTCTGAGAAAAGCGTCACCCAGGCTGCTGCCCAGGCGCCGTATACGGGAATGTAGAGGACGTAGCCCGTGATGGCAACCGCGGCCACAAAAAGATAGGCCAAGACCATGATCTTCTGCTTTTTTACGGCTACTACGGCGTGACCGTAAAGCGAGTTGAAAAACACCACGGCTGCAGCCGGACCGAGCACTGCCAAGACTTGGCCAGCAAGAATCAGATCTGGTTTTACTGCAGTCATAACTGGTACGCCGAGCATGATAGCGCCGACGGCAAATGGGATGGCGATCAAGGCGAAGATATCAAACGTGTGCTGAAGATTGCGATCAAATTTCTCTCGATTCTTTTCGCTCCAGGCTAGCGTCAAAATAGGTAGTATGAGTCCCATGAAGGTGACTGGAATCATCGTCATTACATCCACCACCTTATACGCTGAACCATATTGTCCGATCTCGATGAAACGACGAGCTGGGTCAAGCAGTACGGCCATGAATAAAATATCTCCCTTCAAATATAGGAGATTAAAGAAGATGGAAATTCCAATCGGCCAACTCCGTACAAGCACCTCGCGCCACACGTGCCACTGCATCCGAGGACGAAGTTTCACGTAACGCGCCGTACCTAAAAGCATGATGGCGAGCTGAACAAATCCGCCCACAAAAAATCCGAGCGAGGCTTCGAAAAGTGAGAGATGTAACGTGCCGGCGACAATCACCCAAGTAAGGGCGATAAGTCTGTTCAACATCTCCCCCATCACCGGCGCCGCCAGCTCGAGTCTTTTCTGAAACACGCCAATATACGTTGAACCGACTGACGCAAAGAAAGATGACCCCGTGGCGATGCATACCAAAAGTACCACTTCACGAACACCCGGAATAAAGATGGCCGTTATTGGCGCAATCGCCATAAAGGCCAAAGCCGAGATCACTCGCAGAGTCAGCAAGTTACCGAGAATCTTCTCCTCATCTGCTCCCCTTTCCGAAATCATCTGCGTCGTGGTCAACGTCAGACCGAAATCGACAATCACGCCAAAAATCGCCACATGAGTCATGGCGGTAGTCAGCAAACCGTAGCCCTCCGTCCCAAAATAATTGAGCAGTAAATAAAAGGTGGCTAGGCCAAAGATTGTTCCAAATAACTTGCCTCCAATCTGTAAGGCCGAATTCTTAGCGAGGGCTGACATATATGAGTAAGCATACCCCACCAAATATCTCTCGTAAAAAAAGCGACCGGCGCACAGTGGGTTTGAAACCCACCGCACACCGGCCATTACGAGTCACCTAGTCACAGGTACAGGTCTTGAACTCCGGGTGCCGAGCACAGTAGCCCGGCCGGTCGTTCTCCATCTGCACTTTGTCTGCCAGGCACAGGCTTTGTGCCTGTGACCGCGCAATCAGCGGGAGCCCTCCAGACGACAGGCTGTAAGTGTTCCGTCCGGAATCCGCTTCCAGCATGTTGTCCGTGTACGCGTGCAGGTTGCCCACCAGCTTACGCTGTCCGGCCTGGCTGAAGAACAAGGCAAAGAAGAGCGCCACACCAGCCATCCCCACAATGGCCTTCGGGGAACCGCCGAGCAGAGCAGTGATCAGGTCCTGCACGAGTACTGGCAGAATGTAACCATTGAAGTACTGAGCGACCGTCAGGATGGTCAGGAGAAAGAACCACGCCGCCACGAAGAGCCCCTTGTCCAGGACCACCTCACCGGTCATGGCCCAAAAAACGTTCACCGCAAGCCCAACGAGCGTCGCGCCCATTGAAACCTTCAGGTTGGCCGCCCGGGTCTCGCCCTGAACGGTCAGGTACTGCTTGTTCTGCCGTTCCTCGATCAGGTGGGCCGTGCTGGCTCCTGCCGAGGGTGAGGCTTCCTTAGCGTGACCATGAGCGTCTTTAGCGGCTGGCTTTGCTTTCGGCTCATCGTGAGCCGTGGGCAACACCACCTTCTTTCCGTCTTCGCCGACGTAGATGTCCTTCACCTGCACCGTCCACGGATCATCCACGAGGACGAAGAAGATGGAAGCCCAAACGGCGAAGAAGCTGACATCGCCCCAAAAGGCCAAGGGGCTGAAGCCCGGCCTAAGCCAGGTCGCCAGCACAATCACGCCAACCGTGAGGCTAGACGCTTTGAGGAGCTGACCGAAGGCCTGGGTCAAGCTGAACTTCTTCTTCTTTCCTTCCGAGCTGGTTCGACCAGTGCGGAAGGCGAGGTAAGCCACGACGCCAGTCACGCAGAGAGGGGCGCCCACAACGACGAGCGTCGCAATAGCCGCCACCCACCACCATTTGCCGGTAGACGGAGCAACCTTGGCCGGCACACTGGCCGGAGCGCCAAAGATGGTGTGTTTGGCCCACTCCACCTTGGCCTTCATGCCGTTGGTCACCACGTTGTCATCAATCCAGTCCTTCATCTCGAGCGAAGCCTGCTCAGCCATCGGGACGTTCTTGAACCCTTCGTCGAGCGCTGCCTCCAGAAACGGAGCCAACTCATCGAGCACACCGTGCAGGAACATGGTGGACTCTTCCCGCTCGGCCTTGCTCGGCCGAGCAGTCGGATCAGGATCGATCACTCGGGTCAAACGGACCGCGTGATCGTGCGCCAGGTCGGCACGCGCCTCAGTCATGTCCGGCAATTTGCCGTACGGCTGAGCGCCTTCCGTCAAGGCCAGAATGGCCCGGCGGAGCTGACGCCGCTCTTTGGGGCGTTCAATGATCTCTTCCTGCTCGTTGTTACGGAGCATGAAGATCTCAGTCCACGCCAGGAGGGCGCGCTTCTGGCCTTCCTTCAGAACCACCGGCTTGGGCAGTTCAGGAGTCTTGGCCGGATCAGGGGTAGCAGATGCAGTAGACATTGATGTTTCCTCCAGGGGCAGGCTTGCCCCAATTCAGTTGTTTTTCGGTTGTAAAAGGACAAATGAGTTTAACTGAAACGACCAAGAAAGTCAATGGTTTAAGGTATTAGATTTCATGTTTTATTGGTCTTTTTCACTAAAAACATTGACAAAACCCCTTTTTTATGCTATTATTGTTAGTTGAGTAACGATCGGGGAAGGTCCCTGAAACGTGCTCAGACGCTTG
This sequence comes from Patescibacteria group bacterium, assembly GCA_041659765.1. Taxonomy (NCBI): domain Bacteria; species Patescibacteria group bacterium. The sequence continues at coordinate 813,692 of JBAZXR010000001.1, forward strand.
AGAAAACCCAATGTGAGGTGACTAATGTTGACCCTTATCCTGTCCTTGTTCGTTTCCAGCGCCAACGCTGGTGACTCCGTCTACGTCCCCCGCGCCACGCTCGGCAGTCGCCCGGCGGTGGTCAGCGTGTGCCCGGACGGCGTGAGTGTGGTCGGGCGCATCCGCGCCGGCACCATGCTCCCGTACGCGGAGCTGTGCGCTGATCACCAGGAGGCCATGGCGAGCATCGCCACGGACCGCGCCCTGGTGGACGGCCAGGTCGACGTTGATCGCATCGACGCGGTCACGCGCCGCCAGGAAGTCGAAAGTGACCGCACGATCGGCGTGATCGACGCCAACACCCGGCGCGAGGTGTCCCTCCAGGGCATCGAGCACGGCGTGGCGACCTACGCCCGCGGTGACATGGTGGTCACGGGTGACAAGCCCGCCGCCATTGCCGCGGAGTTTGACAACCTGCCGGCCGGCGGTGGCTACAGCTTCTACGATCGCCGGGTCGGACAGTCGTTTACGGCGTTCGACACGCTGAACGCACTGGACGGCAACGGCGGGTACTCCGGTGGCCTGGTCGGACAGACGACGCAGTCGACCTCGTCGACCAGCGCCACCACCGCGACGGTGAACTCGACCGAGCTCCAATCCGACCTGCAAAAGGCGGACGAACAGAGCGCCAGCCTGCGGACACAGGTGGGCGGTCTGCAGGGCCAGGTCTCGGTCCAGGAAGCCGAGCTCAAGGCGAAGCAAGCCGAGATCGACAGGCTGGCCCCGCTCGCCGATGAGTCCTGGTGGCCCGGCTACTAGGAACACGTGACTGGTCTCCTCAAATACACGCAAGTGTGTTTGAGGAGACCGGATCTACTGAGTGACGAACGGAATTTTCCGTTGGCCACTCACAAGTCCCTGTTCGGAGGTAATTCACATGCGTTCCTTTCTCATGGTCATGCAGTTCATGATTGTCTTCTTCACGGGCATGGCCCGCGCGGAGGACAGCCGCGTCCTGCCACACGCCGCGGACATCGCGTCCCTGGGCTGCGTGAACGGAGACGTTCCCGTGCCCGTGGGCGTCATCCTCACCTGGCGTCCGCCCAACTGTACGGCCGCGGACGGCCTGGTAGAGATCACGAATGACACCCCCGGGTGCATCGTGCCGAACATCTCCGGGGTCTCCAAACCGAAGGTCGTGGAAGCCTTCGGAATGAATCTCGCGGTCATTGGCTTCTACAAGTCGGACGGCCGGTTCCTGCCCTGTATCCCCCAGCGGAAGAAGGACCAGAACACCGGCAACACGACCATCGGTCACTACTGGATGTTTCTCCCGACGCCGATCGTCACGATCTCCGGGTCGGGGTACACGGTGCCGCGAGACTGGCACATCACCGATGTCACAATCGACGCCACCACGGACGTTCCCGTGGTTGCGTTGAACGGCAGCATTGGCGGTCTGACGAAGACGGCCCCGCTCGCCTTCACCTGCTCCACCGTTGAGTTCAACTCGGCGAGTGACAGTGAACTGTGGAGCAACGGACTCCCGGTCTTCAACTTCCAGTACACGAACTGCCCGCACTAAAGCAGTTCAGCTACATCTGCGCCGGTCCTTGGGAACATCCCCTGGATCGGCGTTTTGCTTTACACAAACAAAAAACCGCCCGAAGGCGGTTTTTTTAGTCTTAGACGTTGCCCGTAGCCTTACTGAGGTTATCGATCACGAAACTGCTGATGGCGTAAGCTGAGAGGAGAACCACTAGACCAACCACTGCCGAGATCAAAATGTTCTTTGCGGAATCAACTTTCTTAGAGTCACCAGCGGCCGTCATCCAAGTGAAACCGGCGTAGATGGTCAGAACCAAGAACACGATACCGAGGATGCCCAAGAAAGTTTGGATTAGCGATCCAACAGTCTGAGTTAAATCCTGCTTCTGTTGACCAGAGCTGGTACCGACGGCATCAAGGTTATCGTTTAAGTTAATTGCATGCACCGTAAGCACGGATGGTAACAATGTCATTGCGGCCAAACCAGCACCGAAGGCAAACTTTTTGAATTTGTTCATAGACATATTAAATGTTGAATAAAGTATACATCGCCCATAACTCATGTGAAATAACTATACACACCCGTGCCTAACAATTGGGTGGAATACATCCCGGCGTGCTAGTAGGACTAAGGCTTCCCGAGTATGACGAGTCTGATGTGGCCGACTGCGACTGCTGTAGTGCGTTGATAATGAACGAAGAAATAGCGAAAGCCGAAAGAGTGATAACAAGACCAACGGTTGCACTGATTAGCATACCCTTAGCTCTATCCACTAACTTTGAATTCCCCGCAGAGGTCATCCAGATAAAACCGGCGTAGACCACAAGTATAAGAAAAACAACTCCCAAGATACCAAAGACCGCACTGATAATGACACCAATCAGCTGAGGCAAGGTTTGCGAAACCGTATATCCGGCGTTACCGCCGGCCTGGGAGAGCCCCGTGGTTGTCACAATCGCCAAAAGCCTGGTCATATTATCCTCCCTGTGGATTTCCTGAAATTCCGCCCGTAGAAAGTGCGGTGAAAAGTGCGCTAGTCACCGCATAAGCAGCTACAATGATAACCGCGCCAATAACTGCGCCGGTCATAATGTCTTTTGCTTTAGCTACTCGCTTATCATTTCCGGCAGCCGTCATCCAAAGACCACCAGCGTAAACCATGAGACAGAGAAAAGTAAGTCCTAGAAGACCAAGAACCGGCTGAATAACGCGAGCCCCAATAAACTGGGCGATATTCATGTTCGAATCAATCTTCGCGGCTACTCCGGTCTGAGATAGGCCAGAATCCCCAACGCTAAATTGTGCGGATACGCCAAGAGGAAGCAGGAAGGACAACGCCATGAGCCCAGTTACTACCAGTTTTCGCATATCGTGCCCGCACCTTCAGAGAAGATGCGGACTTCGATAGGTGACAACTAACCTTGAGTAGCGGTGAGGAAAGAAGAAATAACGAACGTGGTGATAGCGTAGGCTGACAGGATGATCGCCAGACCAATGATACCGCTGATGATGAGCTTCTTAGCTTCACCAACTTTCTCATCGTTACCACCGGAAACCATCCACTTGAAGCCACCGTAGAGCACAATGACTACAGCTACTACTCCGAGGAAACCAAGGGCTACCTTAATGAGGTTGCCGATGGTCTGCTTCAGGTCACCCTGGCCAAGACCAGTGGAATCACCGAAGTCAGAGCTGATGATATCCTCAGCGCCCAGTGGCTGAGCATGGGCTACTGGCGCAAATGACGGAACTAAGCGCATGAACGGAAGTGCGAGCGCGAGCCCGAGCACGGCGCTCATCCCAAATCGTACCAAGGATTTCACCATAGGAATGGTAAGTAATAAATTAAAAATGAGAAATCTCCTGAACATTATACACCAGACTAAGTACCGAGGACTGATCCTGTGGTCAACCCAGTAATGACCGCCTGGGTCAGCGTATAGGCTCCGGCAATAACCGCCAAACCTACAACCGTCCAAACTAATACCGCCTTACCTTTAGCCACCATTTTGTCATTACCCATGGAAGTAATCCACAGCACTCCGCCGTAAATGAACATGAGCAAGGTGACGGAACCAATGATTGATAGAATGGCCTTGATCAAGTTACCGATAATGACCTGCGGGTTTGCGGTGCCGAGAGGATTAATAAGCGAGACCGACGCGCCTGTGGCAGAACCAGAGGTTAGAGCATTTGAAGTCGTTGATGGAAGCGTTGATTCATTGGCGGCGAAACAGGCTCTTCGCTGATCAAAACAGCCCTGAGTGTCACGGTCAAAGTTTGCCACACAATCTGGACAAGCGTTGCCAGTACACTGTGCATCAATACAGGTCTGCTGAATAAGTTCCGCAGGCGCAATACACGTATCGTATTGTGCGGCACAGTCTACAGCGGCAAAAACATGTGCCTTAGGAGCCAGGAACAGACCCAGGGCCGCAGTAAAAAGAAGAAACGCTTTGATTCGCATATTACTGGGTATTGATAATATTTTCTGCTCCTACTCCGCTTGGGGTACAACCTGTTGTTTGCCCAGGTCTACAGGTAGTTGAAGAATTAACAGTGTCTTCAATGGTGGCTCCAGGGGCAACGCCGGAAATAGCGGCGATCAAGAAGTTAACAAAAGCGTAAGAGCCGAAGATTATAGCGAGGCCAATCACGGCGCGGACGATAATTTCTTTGCCTTGTTCAATCTTCTTTGGATTACCCATAGAGGTCACCCAAGTGAAACCGCCGTAAAAGAACATCAGAAGCGCGACTGAACCACTGATAGCTAAAATGCCAATAGAGATGTTAACGAAGATCTGCAACATGTCAGAGAGCTGGCACTGTCCTGAGTCTCGACAGGGACAAGGGGCTGAAGCGGATGAGCAAATGTTCGCAAAAATAAGACCCTGGCTCATGATGCTTGAGTATCCCCCGCTCACTGTCTGCGCATGCGCTACTGCCGGCAACCAAAAAGAAACAACTAGACCAAGTGCTAAAAAAGCGTTGCGAAGAAAACGCATACTCACAAATAATACCACGCTAATAGGTCTGTCCCACTACTCGAGCTGCTTGAGAAACGGCTTTCTTAGGATCATCAGTGCCAACTAGAATAGTTGTCGATAGATCGCTCAGGGCTTTAAAGGCCGCGTCTGAGTCTGAACCATGATACCAACTTTGGGAAGTTAGCAGCTGGCTAGCAAAGACACCCAGGGTTTCGTCTTCTAGTTCCGCGCCAATCAAACTGCGGACAGCTGTGGGGTGTCCTGACTTAGCCAAGAAAGAAGTAACGTTTTTGGGATTAGAGGCGAAGTCCAAGAAATTCCAGGCGTAATCACCAAATTTTGAGGTTTTAGATACGCCCTGCAACCAGTAGTTGGGGTAGTTAACAATTCGTCCGCCGGCGATTTGCGGGAGAGGAGCAATACCGTAATTCAATTTTGGAGCAGCCGCTGTCAGGATTGGCACGTCATAACTGTACCCGAGCATGAACGCTGTTTGACCGCGGGCAAAGGCGCTAACCGAATTTGGAAAGCCATCATTCCAGGTGTAAACCTCTTTTACTGGATTAGCAAAGTCCGTGTAGAAAGTCACGGCATCAAGCGCTGGAAACACGCCCTGTGGCGTGCCCTTTGGTACGCCATCAAAGGTTGGGTTGCCGTTTTCATCAGTCATCTGAGCACCATTTTGCATCATGAGAACGGAAATAATATCGCCGGAACGGTCAACGTTCTTCACCGTTCCGAGAGCTGCTCCTGACTGAGCTACTCCCCCGGTAGCATCATACTTAGTCAGTTTTTTCACGGCCTCGTTAAACTGATCCCAAGCTGCGGGCGGCTCAGCAATACCGGCTGAGTTCAGTAGATCCTTGTTATAAAACAAGGCCAGCGTGTCCATAGAGAACGGGAAGCCGTAAATCCTGGGCGTTGCTGCCATCTTAGGATCAGCGGTGTAGTTCAAAATAGCATCTGAAGAAACAACATCAACAAACTGTGACTTAAAAGTTTTCTGTGACATGGTGGCTTCCTGCTTGGCTACCAGCGCTGTTTCTTTTCTGAGTGTTCCTTGGGTCACCAAATAGCTAATATTGAGCTGTGGCGGCATGGGCGAAAGCAAACTCTGGAATTCGGACATCTTAGTATTATGAACTGAGAAAATATCCGGCCCGGTACCATCGGCCAGCGCTCGGATCAGTTCTTTTTCATATTCTTCTGGGCGAAACTTTCTATACTCGATGGTCACGTTAGGATGAGCCGCTCTATAGGCTGAAAAAAGCTCGCGGTAGGCTGTTTCATCATCAAACACGCTCCAAAATTTAAGCGTTACTTTTTGTTGTACTGGAGCAGATGAGCTGCCACCGGAACAACCGGCACCCACCATAACCAACGTAGAAAACAGGAAGAAAATTGAGAGTAAGCGCTTAATCATAGATATAAAGAGTGGTTCCGCGTTTGAGTCCGGCGAGTTGTTGTTCAACGGTTCTCGTAGGTTTTCTGTGCTCGAGGGGGAAATCGATCGCGACAATACGAGTTCCAGGCTTCAATTCTTGGTCTAGCTTAGCTTCAACCCGTTCCATGAGCGTCGGAAAGAGGTAGGTTACGACGTGAGTCGCCTCAACGAGGTTTTCTTTGAAGAAATCGCGCCTAAGTATTTCGATCCGTGTCCCTCTGGTCCGGTATTTCGCTATGAGGTACGGCAAAAGAGCTTTCTCAAGGCCAACTGCGCGGATATTCAGATTTCGCCGAATGACCGCGAGCAAAACCCGGCCGTCTCCACAGCCCATATCATACACCACAGCGCCATCAGCGAGTTCGAGTGCGTCGACAATGCCCTGAACAGCCTTTGATGGTACTGGCACGAACGGCGCACCGCTGCCAACAATACTAACGAACCAAAGAATGACCAACGGCAATACAAAAAAAGTGAGAAAAATGGCAAAGACTACAAGGAGAATCGTAGCGATTGTAGAAGTGATCAACATGCCATTATGTCATTCTGAGGAGCTTCGAGCGACGAAGAATCTGATTGGTTACCATTCAGATCCTTCGCTATGCTCAGGATGACTGACTACTCGCGAGACTTCAAATACTCTGCTAAACCTTCTTTCACCTCCGGATGCAAGAGGCCGAGTTCAATCTGGGCGATAATGAATTGGAGTTTATTACCGCAATCGTAGCGTTTGCCGGACAAAACATGACCGTACAGCTGCTTGCCGGCATCAACATAAGTAGTAAAAGCGTCGGCCAGACGAATCTCTCCGTCCTTACCCGGTTTCTGTTTCTCAAGTAGGCGCAAAATTTCTGGCGTAACAATATATCTGCCAACTGAGGCCAGGTTAGACGGTGCGTCCTCCGGGGCTGGCTTTTCGACGAATCTTTTTACTTGCCAAGTATTCCCAGCAATTTCTACGCCATCGATGATTCCATAGCTAGAAACCTTCTCGTGCGGTACTTCCTGCACGCCAACCACTGGTGCACCGAACTTTTCGTAGGTTTCGATCAGCTCGCTAATAGCCGGACGCTCGCCGGAAAAAATGTCATCACCGGTAAAAATCGCCACCGTTTCATCGTCACCCACAAATGGAGCGGCGGCTAGAATGGCATGGCCATCGCCAAGCGGTTTCTGCTGACGCACGAACGCAAACTTAGCAAGCTTACCGATGGCTTGAATGGCTTTCAGCTCGGCCATCTTCTTCTTTTGCTCCAGGCGATACTCAAGCTCAAAATTGCGATCAAAATGATCTTCGAGCGCCCTCTTGCCCATGGCGGTGACGAAAATAACTTCCTCAATGCCTGCAGCCACTGCTTCTTCGACGATGTACTGAATCACTGGTTTGTCGACAACCGGCAGCATTTCCTTTGGCTGTGCCTTGGTGGCTGGCAAAAAACGCGTACCCATTCCAGCTACTGGAATAATTGCTTTTCTAATCTTTTGCGATTTTTTGGGGGGCATAGTGGTTCAGTCATCCTGAGCGTAGCGAAGGATCTGATTGATCAACCATTCAGATCCTTCGTCGCTAAAAGCTCCTCAGGATGACTACAGTTTATCACTTCTTAGCAATGACGATAAAACTCAGTACCCCCAGCGTTGGGTCTTTACGGTATCTTCGACGAACATGAGGACGGTCGCGCTTGAGCTTAGCTTCGTCCATCACAATCTCCGGGATGATGTCGATCAGCGTAAAGCCGAGGTCGCTTAATGTCTTCTCGTACACGCTCGGACGAACGCGATTGGGAATTCCCGAGAACTTGGCGAGTCTGTAGAGCAAACGAGGGTAGCGATAAATGTTCAATGGGTCGCGGTCACGAATCACTCGCGTATGTGTTTGCAAATCAACATGAGCCACGAGTGCTCCGCCGGGAGCGAGAACTCGACCAACCTGCGCCAAAATTTCAGGCACATGGTCAAAATGCTCAAAAGCGGCGTTACTAACTACGAGATCAACACTTTCAGCTGGCAACCAGTTAAATGAAAAGGACTGATCCTGCTTGAAGATCAGGGTAGTTGGCTGCTTAATTTCATAAGCCAACAACGCTTCTTCCGCACGCTTCCTGGCGCCAGCGTCATTGATCGAGGCGATGACCGCATTATGCAATTCCTTCGGCGCGCGGTCAGCGAGTGGATTCTTATCATAGGCCGTATACGACTCGGCGCCCTTGGCAACCAAAATTAAGCCGACGCCCAGGTCTGCGCCAGGGCCAAGCTCGAGGATGCGCTTGCCCGCAAATGGTTGAGAGCCGAAGCCTTTCTCGATGAGCGCCCGTTCCCAACGTTCCACCACTTCATGGTCGTATTTCACGGCTCGACGCGTGTCGTCCACCGAAAATTCGCGCGGGCGGTGATAGCCCGTTACCCGATATCTAAACTTATTAGCAAAGAGGATTCCAAGCCCCAGCCACCAAAAAAACCATTGTCGCAACATATACGAATAGTGTAACATCCTTTGCATGTCCTGGCTTTTTGAACGGAAACTTTATCAATCTGAGAAAAACGGCTTGATTCTCTGTAAGAAACTTTTCGGCCACTGGGAAGTCTTTGTAGACGGCTTCTATCAGTCCGCGCCCTACATCAAAAAAATGTGGCGAACCGGTCTGCGCCAAGTTTCGTCGATGCCAGCCGTGTCGAGGATCCTCGTCCTCGGGCTCGGCGCTGGCAGTATCATCAACGATCTGCACTCGAGATATCCCGACGCGTTCATCACCACTATCGAGTACGATCCGACCATGGTGGTAATCGCCAGACAACTAGAAATGTTCGATCAAAAACTCCCCGTAAATATCATTGTCGCCGATGCAGTCACGGCAGTTCCAGCCCTCGAAGGCTCCTTCGATCTAATAATCGTGGACCTCTACAAAGGCGGAGTAACAGCCGAGGCGCTCCAGCATCCTGACTTTGTCGAATCGATTACGCAGAAACTTTTACCGAACGGAACTCTAATCCTGAACGTCTTTAAGAACGTCGAATTATTTCCGCTGTTCGACCGATTCCTAACCAGACAGAACACGTGGAAGTATTCGTTCAATGCATTGGCAATGTATAAAAAATCGACCCCCCGTTAAGCGGAGGGCCGAACGAGTCACGTGAGAACTAGAAGAGCGGGAGGTTGCCGAGCGAGATCACGTCCGGGCGAACGTCCGGGCCTTCCGTGAAGACCGCAAGCGTGCGCTCGTAGATCGCACCGACCTTCTCGAGCAGCTGCTTCATGGCATCGAGCGTTCCACCAGTGGAGACCACATCATCCACGATCACCACGTGCTTGCCACGGAGCATTTCCGCGTCGCTGACGGAGATGTACAGCGTCTGCACGCGGTCCGTGGTGATGCTCTTCACCTGCACGGACACGCAGTCGCCCATGTAGGGCTTCTTCTCCTTGCGCGCAACCACGGTGGGCAGCTTGAGTTCGCGACCGATGACGTGGAGGAGTGCCTGCGCCTTGCCATCCGGCATGATGAGCACGTCCACTGGTGGCATGAGCTTGGCCGCCAGCTGCTGCCCCAAGAATTCGGTCAGCTCCCAATCTCCGAGGAGGTTGAAGAGCGCAACGGAGATGCCAGGAGCGACCTCCCGGATGGGGAGCTCGAGCGTGCGCGAACCGATCTGCACCTTGTGAACACGAGACACGGTCACCTCCTTTTTGCCGTTGAACACCTGATCGAACAGTTTGATGAGTGCTTCTTCCAAGAACTGCGCGCGCGACTTCTTCCCATCGGTCAGGAAGGAGTGTGGATCCGAGCTGGAGCATCCATACCGCTCCGCCATCACAGCCCCTACCGTTGTGTTGAAGAACCCGATCGCCAGGGCTTCCTCGACCGCTTCGGCCGGGAGAACTACGTACTCGGTCCGGGCTTCGTACTCACGACCGTTCGGGTCCACGAGGACGATGTCCGCGGCATCCCGCCACACGCCATTCCCCAGGAACGCTCCGTTCTCGATCCCCAAGCCCCACGAGCCGGGCCTGGTCTTCTGCGCTCCGATGGCACGGGTGCGGGCTCCTCTGCGCGTCTGGCCCTCGAGGGGCTGACAGTTTTCGCCTGAATCCATGTTCTCTTGGTAGAGCTTGAACACCTTAGGGCCAACAGCCAGCAAGGCGTTGGTCGTGCCCAGGAACTTCTCTTGGCTATGTGAGCCAACCACGATCTCCAGAATCATGTTCTCCCCCTAACCGTCCATGACGGCGTTGATCATTGATTTCACGAGGCTCAACACCTCGAACGGCGGCTGATCCTTCACGAGTCCCGCAGTGACCGGACACGAGTCCGTGATCCACACGCGGTAGAACCCGGCGTTCAGAAACCGCTTCCAGGCGTCCTTTTCCATGACGCCGTGCGTAGCAAAGGCACTGACCTTCACCGCGCCTGCCGCCTTCATAGCATGCATGCACTCGATGGTCGTTCCGCCGGAATGCACGAGATCATCCACGATGACCACGTTCTTCCCCGCGGGATCGCCCTCAATCACCGTCACGATCCGTTTGTCGCCGTGCCGCTGCTTGCGGCAGATGACAAACGGAAAGAGCGGTTTGCCCTGGTCGTCCGAGAAAAGCACCTTGAAGCGCTTCCACGCCCCCTCGTCCGGAAACGCGACAGTGACGTCGCCCTCCTGTTCGAGCCGGGCCTTGAGCACCTTCGTGCCAGTCTTGAACCGCGGCGCGATGTTCGCCCCGAAGTAATGCCGGATCGGCAGGGCATGAACGTCCCACATGTAGAGCGGGATCGGTCCAGGACCAGACGGCGGCAACGCAGAGAGGAGCCGGGCGAGCGTACTTGCCGTGGCAACTTGTCCTTCCATGTCGATGCGTTCCATGGTTCCCGTCGGGAAGTACGGAAGCAGGAGGCGAAAGGACTTCGGACGGGCCTCGGCAATGGCGAGCATCACGCTCCACTGTTCGAATACCGTTTCCGGGGAATCGAGCGAGGCAAGATACGCGACGTCGCGGTTGCGGAGGTCATCGAACCCCCGGATCATGATGTTCGGCCAGGCATCGGGGAACCGTTTCCAGTCCACGACGCCGAGCTCAATGCGCCCATCGAGCTCGGCCATCTGGCGAGCAATCGTCATGGCCTGCGGGCAGTGAAAGAGCAGTCGCTTGTCCATGTGATGTGTCCTCCCGGATAACAAAGTAACTTGCCGGGCAACTTTTGTACACTCTATGTCGTAGATGCATGGTGACACTTTAATCACTATTGCTAATATTAGTGATATTATTTATTCTATAAACAACGAATAACGTCGTTGATATGAAATTGAGCCCCGCCGAGCATAAAGAAGTGAGCGAATCTTTAGAGGTGTTTGGCATGGCTGCTTCCGAGCAAAAGGCCTACACTGCCCTCCTCGGCATGGGTCAAAGCACCGCTACCCCGCTCGCAAAGTCGCTGCAATTGCCGACGACGACCATTCAATCCATCCTTCACCGCCTCGCCAAACGCGGAACCGTGCATGTGAGCAAGCGTGGCTCGCGGTCCGTTTACGAAGCAAAGGATCCGCGCGTTCTAAAACAACTCGCTGAGCAAACGTTGCGTGAAGTGACGCAAGCTATTCCCCTTCTCGAACGATTGCGATCCGAAGCGCCGACGAGTGCCAAGATTCGTATCTACGGACGCGGGCGGGCAACGGATGTTTTTCTGCAGGCACTCAGTGCCAAAGACAAAACCATTTACGAAATTGTTTCCGCACGTGATTTACAGACCTGGCTTGGTGAAAAGCTTCACTTTAGCCAGCGCCGAATCTCTGCTGGCGTTCATCTGAAGAGTTTGCGAGTAGAGGCGCACGAAATTAAAAAATATAGTCGAGAAACCCACGTCAAAGAGTTACGCGAAGCGAAATTTCTGCCCCACGAAATGAATTTTCGCTCGTCGATTCTCTTCTGGGACGACGAATGGGTCGCCTTCTTCAGCGACTCCGGCGAAGGCCAAATCATCCTGGCCCACAGCAAAAGCATGGCGCTCATGATCCACCAGTTGTTCGATCTCCTTTGGAGTGTTAGTCGAAGAATGGAAACGGGAGACCAGAAATAACACTCGATATCATTTCGCAAACCACTCTCGTAACTTTCGAGCGTACTCGACTCGCTCCTCCGGTTCTGACTTTCGTGTTTTCCAAAGCGCTTCGTGGAAATTATCGCCGGTAAAACGCGGAATGACGTGCATGTGATAGTGAAAGGCGTGCTGATCGCCGGCGGGTTCATTGAATTGGGCCGTCGTGACTCCGTCGCAGGTGCGAATTTCCTTTAGCGCGATCGCTGTTCGCTTCGCGAGATCAAGAACCCTGCCGCCAAGTTCGCTCGGCAGATCATAGAGGTTCTCAACGTGTGCAATTGGCACGATCAGCGGATGGCCCTCGTTGCCCTCGATAAATTTTGAACTAATAAATCCCAATACAAGTTCATCTCGATAAAAAATGTCGGCCTGCTTGATCCACGTAGCATCATTTTCGACACCTTGTATCGCCAAACAAATGGGACACTTGTATTCCTCGTCTGCGTGATTAAACATATTTCAACGCTCATTCAGTTCGTAATCTCTAGCTTACAAGATAGCTTGATGGAAATTGGTGCCGGCAAGCATGACCAAAAATGCATGCGTAGCTGGATACGCTGGAAGATTCACAGCCTCAACCAATGAGAACCAGCCTGATTCAGCGATTTCTGTCTGCTGGATCTTGAATTCCGCCCCCTTTGGCACCCGTGCAGTAAAACAATGCACCTCACCTTCACCAAAATCAAACGGAACGACCGAAATCTTCTGTAGGTCACTCGCCTGAAGGTCGAGACCGGTCTCTTCTAGAACTTCACGAACAGCCGCAGCTTCTGCAACCCCATCCTCTGGTTCTATTCCTCCCCCAACTGGCTGCCACTTATCAGGATAATCGTGCGTTCTAACCAAAAATATCTTCCCCTCCTCGTTCATCAAAGCCACAATCGCTACATCTCTTTTCATAGATTTTCAGCAATCTTGCTCACAAGCTCCTCACTAGTCGAGTACTCAATAAACGTTTTCGACACAGCCCTCAACGAGCCGGCGACTTTGGTTCCGGATTTCGAAATGCAAATGATTGGCACTTCGAATACGTCTGCCCAGCCGAGTTCGATGCCGACGCCGGTGGCGGGATAGGAAACTTCGGCAATGACGAGGTCGCAGTCGCCCAGAAGTAATCGCTTAGAATCAAACTCCTCCGCACCATCGTGCGGGAAAACAAAGGTATGCTCTTTGGCTAGCGCGCTCTTTTTCAGCGGTTCGTACAGGTCTTGTTGGTAGTCAAAACTCACTGAATGGGCAATGTAGATAACCATAGTTCTCCAAAAATAACCCTATCGAACAATCTCCCCAGGACACGCATCAAACTCGCAGTTGGGGCCGTGGCGAGCAACGTAAGAACCATCTGGGCATTGTTTGGCATCTTGCGTACAGAAGACGGGTTCTTCTGGGGGCATCGGTGTTGGCGACGGAATAGGTGTCGGAGTCGGTCTCGGTGTTGGCGTCGACAACGACATGCAGCCCGCGCCCATGAGAAGCATCGATCCAATGGCGAGCGCGAGAATCTTTTTCATATATGACTATCGTAACACACGCTTGCAAAGACTCCTCAAAAAAGCTACCCTTTTACTGGTTTTTACCACGCCTGGAGAGGTGTCAGAGTGGTCGAACGTACACGACTCGAAATCGTGTGTACCTGAAAGGGTACCGAGGGTTCGAATCCCTCCCTCTCCGCCACGAAAATGTCTTATCGGATAACCCGCTCGCCTCAGGGCAGACGGAGCGATCCATAGGATCTTATCGATGCAAAACAACCCTTCGCGGGGTTGTTTTGTTATCACAGGTCTACTGTACAGGTATTGCGAGCGACCAACGTTCCTCGAAGTTTTTTCGTGTGATCATTGAAATGTCTTCACTAAGGCTAATGAGCATACTTTCTTTCTCGCCAAGATGGTTCAAACTATTTCCTGAAAACCAGAAATGCTTTTTATCGGTGAAGTATCTGTCGTGCAAGTCGCCAGCTGCGTTAGTTCTAACTTCAATGGTGTAGCCCTCCTTTTTTAAGTCTTGAAGGGCTCTTGCGAATGAACCGCTGGGTTTGTCCGCAATCTTTTGGGTTAGGAGCTTAACAACAACTGCTTTCTTTAATCCTGCAATCACAACATCTAAGGTATGGCAGTCCACGTACGGATCACAGACATATACGTTTCCGGATAGCTCAGAGATCATCGCTGCAAGAGACCTTTTGGCTGTGAAGGGTTTATTTGGCTCAATAAAAGTAGCCTCGGCCCGGTCATTTTTAGTAGCCTTGAGCTGATTTTTGCCTGCCTCCATCAACCGATAACCCTCGCGATTTTTATGCACCGCATGCCTTGCTGTCTTCAAAGCGTATTCAACAGCCTGATACGAAGTATTGATGCCGTGCGAATCTACAAGGTACTTTGCAATACCGACCGCCGTTAACCGTCCGCTACCATGGTCTCCAATTTTGTCTAGTACCCAAAGAGCCTTCAAACGAACGGAACTGAGACTGTGCACATCAACCTGCTCGCTAATTCTTGGCATAACTTTACTTATAGACAACATAGAGCCACCGAGACTTCCCCTTCCCATCATTTTTTACCCTCGTCAGTATTTTCCGAGCAATAAAAGAGTCACGAATGGTTTTATCAATTACTCGAGAGTCACGAAAGACGTTGTTTTTTTCTAACTCGCTTACGACATCAAACATCGGTTTTGGAGTCGAGAAAAAGCCGTCATTAACCAGTGTCTGAATATGGGAACCAATACCGGTGAATGCTTTTGATGACCTCGTTTTCTTTTTCATGGTCCGCACACCCCCTTCAGTGTCAGCGCTCTTCTCCAACTCGGACAGGAATGCGTCAATTTTGTAAGTATAAACAGAATACTCACCGTGACCCTCCTTTTTAACAAATCCTTCACTGGCCAATTTGCTTAGCCCCGAACCAATGGCCTCCATTCGCTGCCCGAGCACCTTAACAAGTTCACTCGGGCGAACTGTCCCAGGAATTTCCTCCTGAAAACAATGGGCAATGTGCCGGATCACCAGACAAAGCCGCAATTGCTGAACTTTTGACAAATTCTTTGCATCAACAACAACCGTACCGTCACTAGTTATTCGGCCGAACTTAATCGCCCTGGTCGCCTGTTCTTCTGCGGTTTGTTTGTTGAAATCACCTTTGACAATAAACAAATTTTTAATATCGTCAGACATATCTTATCGGTTAGTTTTATTTCTTAGTTCGTATAATAGTCCTATTCTACAAGACATATTACGTTACGTCAATAAGGTAATATCGTATGGGATGAATATGAAATGACCGAGCTGGCCCACATGCCCTAAAATCTCCGCCCGATGAATCTTCAAAAACTCTTTCAAAGACCCTTGTGAATTTGGTGCTAAACCCACAGACACCGCCAACAAAACCCCATTTTGGGGTTTTGTTGTATCATCCTAACATTATATGCACACGTTCCTTCTCGCCCTCATCTCCCCCGCGCTCTGGAGCATGAGCAATCACATTGATAAGTACCTGGTCAGTAAATACTTTAAAGGCGGTGGCACAGGAGCACTCATTATCTTTTCTTCGATCGTTTTTGCCTTTCTTCTCCCCGTCATCTATCTGTTTAACCCGAGCGTAGTGGACGTGACCATAAGTCAGGCTCTTTTCATGATGCTTGCGGGAATTGTCTGGGTGTTTTCGGTTCTTTTCTACCTCTATGCCATGCAGGAGGGCGAGGCAACATATGTTGCGATGCTTTTTCAAACCATTCCCGTCTTCAGTTTTATTCTTGGTACGATTTTTCTCCATGAAATCCTATCTGGGCGACAAATCACCGGTGCAACAATCGTGCTCCTTGCTGCGATCGGTCTCTCCCTGGAGCTCGGTGGAAGATTGCCGAGGTTAAAATCCAGGATGCTCCTGCTCATGCTGGGATCAAGTTTCCTCGTCTCACTCGGCTGGCTTATTCTGAAAATGGGTGCCATTGATGCCGGTTTTTGGACCGCCATGTTCTGGACGTATGCGGGCGATACAGTTGTCGGCGTGTGCTTCATCACACTCATACCGCGATGGAGAAAAGAATTCGTGATGAATATCCGGAGCAACTCGCTGCCGGTTCTGGGACTCAATATGTTTAACGAAGGCATTACCATCATTGCCGGGCTGAACTTTGCCTATCTCAGCCTCTCCATTCCCCTCGCCATTCTTTCAACATTGAATGGTTTTCAACCATTTTTCCTCTTCTTGTACGGCATTATCCTGACCGTTTTCTTTCCCCACATCTCCAAAGAAAGCTTGGCAACTCGTCATATCATCCAAAAAATTATTGCCGTCATTATCATGATCATTGGAACGTACATTCTCAACACATAACCTATGAAAATCATCTCCCTCAATACCTTCGGCGGCAATGTTTTCGAGCCTTTAATGCAGTTTGTCGAGAAACTTGCGGCTGATACGGATGTTTTCTGCTTCCAAGAAATCATGAATGATGCGCACGGCGAGTTTCCGCAGCCAGAGAAGGGAGCGCGGCTTACCCTTTTGAAGGAACTGGTAAAGCGGCTGCCGGATTTTCAGATGTCGTTTATGGTTGCACAGGAGAAATATGATTTCGACGCGAACGAGAAAGGAAGTTCGGATGAAGGCCTGGCAATCTTTGTAAGAAATGGGATTAGCATCGTGGGCAGAGGAAACTTTTT
The DNA here is from genome assembly GCA_041659765.1 of Patescibacteria group bacterium. NCBI lineage: Bacteria > Patescibacteria group bacterium. The sequence continues at coordinate 830,397 of JBAZXR010000001.1, forward strand.
CATCATGAACGGCCTCAACACGTTTGTGCCTCATGACTATTCCACACTCGGCTCCCCCGCGATGTTTGTCCAGATCCCCTTTGGCGATACGATGCTAACCATTTGCAACGTCCACGGCAACTCTGAACCAGCCAACAAGCTCGACTCCCCCGCTCGCCTTCTGCAGTCGAAAAAGATTATCGACACGCTCGCGCATTTTAAGGGCGAAAAAATGGTGATGGGCGACTTCAATCTGTTTCCGGATACTGAAAGTATAAAAATGTTTGAACCCGCCGGTTACAAAAACCTCATCAAGGAATACGAAATCGCCACCACTCGCGGTTCACACATGCGCAAACTACATCCTCAGTTTGAGCACGGTAAATATGGTTTTCAAGACTTCGCTGACTACACCTTTGTGACCCCAGGAATCAACGTAAAGTCTTTTGAAGTTCCCGATGAACCAATCTCCGACCACTTGCCGATGATTATAAAGATCGAGGGCTAGCGGAGAAAAACTTGCCGACTAATTAAAACTCCGCTAACATGCGCCCTTGTCTAGGAAACCCCCTGGATAAGACCCGCCTCAAATGCCGCGTTTTGGAGAGTTCATGCGCCTTATTGCCGCCGCGTTCACTGGTCCTTGTCCGCTGTTTGACCTCTTTCCTGGTCAGAAGCGCCAGGACCCCGTCATGGACAACGCCCTGTGGTTCAATCACCGCGGGATGTTCCTCCAGAAGGGCGCGCTCGACGCCGCGGACATCCGCCGCATCCAGGAGAACCTCGCCCTCGGCGAAGCGTTCGTCATCATGCGCCCCCACAAGTCCTTGGACGCCGCCGCCCAGGACCTCGAGTACGTGGCCAGTCATGCTGCGTACATCCTCACGCATGACCGCCTGATCCACGTGGACCCCGACGCCACGGCCGAGGACGAGAACTTCTTCCGGCGCAATGGCCTCGTCTTCGAGGTGATCTGTCTGACGGAAGCATTCGTGCTCCTCGATGAGATCGAGGTCGTTCCGGTCTAACGAGCGATTCGCGCGCGTTCAAACGCAAAACCCCCTACCGCAAGGCAGGGGGTTTATCTTATTCATTCATTCTTTTCTTGAACTCGAACACGGTGGCGGTGTCTGTGGTTACGACACTGTTCAGAAGCGCGAGGTACAAACCAACGTAGCTGCCAAACTGGAGGACTTCGCCTACTTCGTCGAGTCTGGATTCACCTTTCGCGCCATATTCGATCACCGTAATGCCTTTTTTCTCCAAAATGTCGGCCGTGATGTCACATCTCTTTTGCGTCCTTGCATGATAATGGTTCGAACGTAGAAGAATGACCGTTGTATTTTGTGCTTGACCGACGGGATATGAGAGCCCTTCCAAGAAATGATGGTTCAACTCGGGTAGTAATTGATATGTTGCAAACTGTTTAGCTGACTCATTCATTTGATTCTGCAGTATGTGAGCGTTGCCGGAAAGATGTTCTGCGGCAATGATGACAATCGAACGGTTTACAATTTCTTTAGCCACTTCTTTGGCCGGATTCTCAGTTGCCGGTACATCAGTTGCGCAGTTATCGATCACCTCGCCCATGGCCGACATCATGGAGGTCACTTCGGACTCTTTGATTTTCAAGATGCTCATTCTTTCAAGCATGCCCACGATCCCGACGAGTGAAAACCCGGTGCCGTAACGCGGCTGTTTAGCCAAATCGCCTGGTTCAAAAATATAAGCTGGCCAGTTTTCTGCCTTGGCTAGCTCGGCAAGGGCACCGCCCGTGCAAATAACCGCCACTTTTGCTCTAAGTGCCTTAGCCTGTTCAGCGACAGCCAGCGTTTCTTCTGTCGTTCCTGAATAGCTCGACAAAATTACGAGCGTGTCTTTGTTTACAAAATTTGGCAGGGTGTAATCACTGAGCAGTTCGAATGGCACTGACAAACGGTCTGCTAAAACACACTTCAACATGTGCGGACCAAGAATCGAGCCGCCCATCCCGGAAATCACGATGTTAGAGATTTCGCTGTAATTTTTAGGAAAAGTCAGTTCGCGCGTGTCATGCCAAGCCAACCGTGCCTGCTCTGGCAAGTGCTCAATTCCGTACCCAATATCCTCGGGGTCAAATTTTTTATAAACCTCGTCTTGATCAAGCAACATAGGCTGAACCAATATTTTTTGTGAGCGCTGCTCGGTTAGAAACGTCACCGATCAAAATCGCTCCAACTAGCTTGCCGGCACGAATAAAGTGTTCCTCGTGCGGATTTAATTGTTTAATCTCATCAGCTAATTCACGGCTCGTATCGCCAATGAAAACAATCTGTAAGCCTAGGAAATTAGTGGAGTATGACGAGGTCAGCGCGAATTTAGTTCGCTCGCCAGCCATAGTCTTTCCTACTGCTCTACCTTGCATGAGCGCGTTCATCCAGTTGCCGTAGCGGATGCGCCGGCCGACCGTGGTGTCATCAAATTCAGCCGCATCACCTGCAGTATACACATGGGCAATGCCGGTTTCGAGATACTCATTAGCCAAGATGCCACTCTTCGTGGGGATGCCAGCTTCCATAACCGTCTTCTCCGTGGCTCTAGCGCCGATTCCTACGCCTAGCAAACCGCACGGAATAGTTTGGCCATTTTTCAACTTCACGCCCATCAGTTCCTCGTCTCCTAAGAGCTCCGGCATGGGTTCGTCAAAATAAAGCGGGATATTGTGCTTCTTAGCCTGGTCAGCGAGCACTTGCTGGCTTTCGACTGAAAGTAACTTGGACCAAAAGCCGTGGCCGCGCATGGCAATCCCAAAAGGAATTTCAAAATGAGCAAAAATGCCCGCGTACTCCAAGGCGATAAATCCCCCGCCGTAAATAAATGCCCGGCGCTCCTCAACTGGCCGAGTTTTTAACTCGCTAATGAGGGCGATTAGATTATCAGCATCATCGACCGTTGATAAATACGACACGCCGCGCCGGTCATCGGGCAAGAGATCTATATCCGTACCGGTTGTTACCAACAAATCATCAAACGGCAACTCTCGCCCTTCGCTCGTGCGTACGAACTTATTTTTCAAATCAATCTCCTCAGCTCTAACCCCCAGCATCACTTCTATTTGGTGATCGTAATACCACTGCGGTTGTTTTAGAAATACTTTCTCGCGTCCAACCTTGCCTTTCACATAATGCGGCAACAGGACGCGTGAGTAACATGGGTGCACTTCCGCGGACAAAATAATAATCGAACATTCTTTGTCGCGTGCTCTAAGCTCCTCGGCTGCAGTGGTGCCGGCAATTCCTCCGCCGATTATGAGTACGTTGCGCATGTTAAACGTTCGGGTAAAGCTGAGCTCCGCTCTCGTCAAAGATAGAAATTGCGAGCGTTGGGCAAGACTGAGCAGAAACAATCAGATTTTCTTTCTCGGCCTCGGTCATTTCTACCGTTCGCTCGTAAGTAGGCCCGTCCGGAGACCGGCCCTGGTCTAGCACTTCGGCTTTATTTTCAGTATTTATTACAAACGAGTCCGGCGCCACCGTGACGCAGCTGGCCGCACCAATACACAAGTCTGGATCAACAACGATACGAAGTTTCATACGGGGGAAAGAATACAAGACTGCTATACTTTGAGCAATATATGCGCACACTCCTCACCCTGCTTCTTATTCATCTTTTATAGAAAGGGGGCATCAGACCCTGACGCCAGGAAGGGTCTAGAGATGGCTGCTATTAGCTTTCTCGACAATGAATTCTAGAACATCCGCTCGCTCGTACTCAGATGCTATTCTTGGAGAAAAATCGACTATCTCAAACCCAGCTTCGACAAGCAATGATCGGAACTCTTCTTCAGTAAAATATGTGTAGTATTTTTCGGCGCCCTCAAAACGTTCATCTTTCACAAGTCCTTCTTCTGTACCAAGATAGATTGACCCGTAGAGCTTTCCCTTCTCAGCTAGCGCACCATTAAGTTTCTCTAATAAAGCAGAGATATCCTGCTTTGGGATATGGACAAACAGTCCTGACGCCCACATTCCATCGTATTTCTGCTCCTCCAAAGGAACGGATCGAATGTCACCAGTGAAAAATTTACCCTCCGGAACAAGCTTCTGAGCTTTCTCGACCATAGCTTCCGAACCATCGATGCCCTCCACTCTCATTCCAGCGTCCGCAAAAGAACGGGAATCTCTTCCGTATGCGCAACCGATATCCAGGATCTGACCATGCTCCGGCACCAAGGAAGTGAAGCGATCAACCCAAGCATGTTTCTGGAGGTCTTTCGTCTTTGCCTCGAATGCCTCTGCCTGTTTGTTGTAAAAATCCGTCGTCTTTCTAAAGGCTTCATCCATATTGACGGCATCCTACCACATGACGACATTAGCGATCCACTAATGCAACTGAGTAGCTTTAAGGATTTCCTGCGCCAAATGAAGAACATCTTTTCTCTTTGTTCCGTGCCCAAAAGATACTCGAATACTCGCCTTCACCTCGTCTTCTGAGAATCCCATCGCTCGAAGGACATGACTTCTTGCTCCAGGGTTGGTGCAAGCACTCGCCGAGGAGATGAAAATACCCTTTGCATCGAGTCTGAGAACAATTTCTTCAGAATCTTTTCCTGGAATTTGGATATTTACAATGTGCGGAGCCGTAAGTTTCTTGTCGCCATTAATAACGACCCCAGGAATTGCTCGGGTGACTTCACGAATGAAGGCCTTGCGAATGCGGGCGAGCTTTTTTGACTCTTTCTCGCGTTCGGCTAAGGCGAGTGATGCGGCGACACCAAAGCCGACAATGCCGGGAACGTTTTCCGTGCCGGCGCGAAGGCCATGTTCCTGGTTACCACCAAAAAGTAGCGCCTCGATGCGCGCATTCGGTCCGATAACAAGCGCGCCAACGCCCTTTGGCCCGCCAATTTTTGCTGCGCTGAAGCTGACGAGATCAAGATGGTCGCGCTCAACGGAAAGATCAAGATAGCCAACAGCCTGTGCAGCGTCAACGTGAAAAAGCGGCGTCTTTGGGGGCGGCAATCCGTCTTTTGGCTTTTTTAGTCGAAGAATTTCTCGGCCGATTTCGTTGATGGGATTGATGGTGCCGACTTCGTTGTTCACGGCCATGATGGAGACGACAACTGTATCCGGTCTGATCGCAGCGACAACATCCTCGACCTTCACCAGCCCGGCGTAGTCAACAGGAACGAGAGAGACCTCGAAACCTTCGTTCTTAAGCGCCTCGAGCGTAGCTTTGTGTTCTACGGCAGAAGCAACAACATGCCGGCCAGTCCCTCGGTGAGCCTTCAAGGCACCGAAGAGTGCGAGGTTGATCGACTCGGTCGCACCAGAGGTGAACACGACGCCATCGGCACGTGCACCGACGAGTGCCGCGACATGCCCGCGAGCCTCCTCAATCGCTTTCTTCACCTCTACTCCCATTTTGTGGATGCTCGATGGGTTGCCGAAAGACTTCGAAAAATACGGCAACATAGCCCTTAAGGCTTCCTTGCGAACAGGCGTGGCGGCGGCGTGGTCTAAATACATAATGCCCCACCCTACTCCACGCACCCTCCAAACGTAAAGGCGAACATTCTCAGGTTCCCGCTCGCCGTTTTCAACTTTAGCGTTCCTTTATGATACATCTTCGCGTTCACGACGCGGTACATCCGCGCGTCCTTAACAACGAGCTCGGCAGTACCGTCCTTCGCGATGTGAACATCCGGACCGGCGAAGTCTTTGGGGATAGGCTTGCCATCAAGTTCGACGATAACCGTGGCCGTCTTCCCGTTTGTCGTGCTCATGACAAGATTAACCGAAAAAGCATTATACTTAAGCGCTAGATATTCGTTCGGCGTCGGTAATGTCTTGGTATGTTCAACAAATTCGGAACCAATTTTCCAATGTCCGTGCAAATACGGAACATCGTCCTTCATTTCACCGATGGCCGTAAACGCCTCCTCCATGTCCGGCAAGTTCTCGCTCATGTTGCCAATGTGCCCGCGTAAATAACCGAGATAGGTTTCAGGAGTCGTTCGATAACAGACACTGCCGCCAACCGAATCATCGGGTCCGATCGCTGGCAAGTCTTTCGCGCCAGATTCCAGCAACGCCTTCTGAATTTCATGCTCAGTCTGCGCATAGGAACCCTCGCCTGCGTGGTCGTAGACAATATTCCCCAGCTTATTGATGAGATATTTATGCGGCCAGTAGCGATTTGCGAATAAGCTCCACACTTTATTATCAGGATCAAGAACCACGGAATACTCAATTCCTGCCTCGGCAATTGCAGCCTTCACATTCTCCTCAACCTTTTCAAATGCGAACTCCGGCGTGTGCACACCAATCACGACCAAACCCTTGTCCCGGTATGTTTTGTCCCACCGCGTCACATGCGGGAGCGTCCGTTGGCAATTAATACAGGAATACGTCCAAAAATCGATGAGTACTACTTTCCCGCGCAAATCCGCCATCTTCAAAGGCTTCCCGTTCAGCCACGTAAGGCCGAGAGGAAATTCTGGCGCCCGAGTTTTTGCGAATCGCTTCAAAAACATATTAGGAAGCTGCTATTCCCGTGTACGCTGAGACAAAATGTCCAATAACGATGCCCAAAAATGCAGCAGCCAAAGAAACAAGCACCATTTCAATACCACTGCGAACCGGTTTCACATTGGCCACGCTCGCCTTCCAGAAACCAAGCAAGAAGAGAGCAACGATGGTAACTAAAATCGCTGATGGCAAAGCATAAATGATTGGCAGGAAGATGTACGGTGACAACACGAGTAAACCGCCGAACACATAACAGATGCCCATAATAAACCCTGCAAAAAGCGGTGTACCGGAAGCCGAGGGAGAAAGCCTGAACTCAGAACGATGAGCTTCATCAAGCCAGAGCCTCCGTTCTCGACCTATAGCCTTAAGGGCAATCCCCATTTCGACTTTAGAAAACCCTTTTCGGATGAAAAAATCACGCAGAGACTCAGTATCCGTTACTCGTTCAGACAGAACTCGAGCCTCATCCTGTTTAAATCGCTCGGTATAAACTTCAGTGGCTGCTTTTGAAGACAAGTAGCTGCCGGCCGCCATGGAAATTGCTTCAACCCCCACCAACACAAACCCGGAAAGAAGTACGATCGATGAATTTCCGCTGCCAACGGCAATGCCCGAAACCGCCCCCATAGTAGAAACAAAACTATCTTCAAGGCCGAAAACGACCTCGCGGACACTACCCGAAAGTATTTCCCCCAATCTAGAGCCCATATAGGAAGCAGTATACCTGAAGAGCAGTGGGTTAATGAGTAGGTTAATGTGTGGGTTGTGGCGTAGACCAGGCCTTCGTGCTAAACTCTCATTAATATGCACATCAGCGACCATTACACGCCTTTTGAAAAGAAAACCTTGATCGTCGTGACAAATAACGAAAAGGCTCGCCTCTTCAAGGCTGAAGACCGAGACGTTGAGGAGATTGAATTAGTGAGTTCGCCTGAAACAGCCGAAACCGACCGCGTCACTGAAATTGACGTGGACTTTGACCAGATGAAGATTAACCGTTTAAAGGAGCTCTATCACGCCCTTTCTAAGCGTTTACTAGAAATGATCGATCACGAGGGCTACGAAACCATCGTCGCCTGCGTGCCAGAGGTGAACAAAACCCATTTCGCCTCAGACATGCACACCGATGTCCTGAAACACATCAGCGAAACCATCCCCAAGAACCTGGCTAGCATGGATATTAACAACATTGTCCGCATCCTGGTTGAGGGTTAAACAAAAAAGACCTTCGAGAAACCTCGAGGGTCTTTTTTATTCTGGAAGGTAACCACCGGACTGCAACCTCCATAACTTTTCGTACAATCCGCCTTCTGCGAGGAGCTCATCATGTGTGCCGAGCTCGACGACTGAGCCTTTTTCGATCACGGCAATCTGTTCGGCCATGTATACCGTCGACAACCGGTGCGCGATGATGACCGTTGTTCTGCCCTTCATGGCGGAAGTGAGTGCGGCCTGGAGTTTGGCCTCTGTTTCGGAGTCGAGGGCGCTTGTAGACTCGTCGAGGATCAAGATTGGCGCGTCGGCCAGGAAGACGCGGGCTAGAGCGAGGCGTTGGCGTTCACCACCTGATAACCGAGCTCCACGTTCGCCGACAATGGTGTCGTAGCCGTTCGTCATCCTCGTAATGAACTCATGGGCCTGGGCTTTTTTACAGGCGGCTATCACGTCGTCCTTGCTCGCCGAAGGTTTAGCAAACTTAATGTTCTCGAGAATTGATTCGTTGAACATGACGGTGTCCTGATGCACAACACCGACTGACCGGCGGAGCTCGTCTATGTCTGCGTCCTTTACATTTACACCGTCCAAGAACAACGCGCCGGACGTTGGATCTAGGAAACGGTTAATCATGCGCACCAACGTACTCTTGCCGCCGCCGGACGGGCCGACAATGGCCAAGCTGGTCCCCGCTTTAACATGAAGCGAGACATTCGACAGTACGTCAGTGTTCGAGCCTTTGTAACGGTAGGATATTTTATCGAAAACTAACTCGCCTTTTGGTTCTTTGAGGTGAATTGGGCGAGCAATCTCGGCCACTTTACGTTCTGCGTACCAATCATCTTGTAGGCGAGCAAAGGCGTTCTTTGTTTCGCTCGTGCGGCGCAGAATGTCAGCCAACAAGTAATCGAACGGCGCCAAGATGTACGTCATCATGCCGAGAAACGCAACAAGAACGCCGAGTGAAAGCGAGCCCTCCGAAATAAATAAAATACCTGCACCGAGGGTTAAAAAGCGCGCTACAAAACGCGTCGCCGAGTTCAAAAAGTCGAGCGTTGTCCAAACGGTGTTAAGGCGAGTCTGTCTGACAAGGCCGACGTCGATCAGCGTAGCGTACTCGCGCAACATGCGTTTTTCTGCGACAAACGATTTAATCGGCACAATGTTCGCGACGATTTCATAAAGCTTACGAGACACATCCTCCCAAGCTTCATTCAATTGCTCTTGCCGCTTATCCGCCCACCGATATGCGAAGATCGTCAGCGCGAGGAGAACGGGAACTGTCGCCAGTGAGATCAATGTCATGCGCCAGTCGAGAACGAGGCCGACGACAAAAAAGACGACGAACGTGACGAGCGTCGGCACAATGTCGACAACTGCGCGGGCTGCAATTTCCCATGAGGCTTCGCCGGCCCTGTCGAGCCGCTTTGCGAGCGCGCCCAGGGACACTCGTCCAAAACGTTCCGGGTCCCAATCGAGAATCCGTTTCAGCGCTACGTGCGAGAACTGATCCCACACTTTATTACCGGCTTTATAGCTCAGCCACTGGCTAAACTCTTTTGCTGCCGCACCAAGAATGGCGGCGCCACCCCAAAGGAAGACAACGATAATGAGGCTCTCAAAAAGGCGTTCTGGTAGAACATTAGTCTGCCCAGAGAGAGAGCCAACTATCCCGTCCACGATCATTCCGTAAAGTAGGGGCTCTGCTACCTGGCCGATTGCCGCCAAAAGAATGAAAAACAAAATGCCGACGTAAAAACCGCCGGTCCCTCGGAACGAACCGCGGAGCATGCCCCACGCCTCCCTCCAGCCGAATTTTTCCTCCTTATTAGCCATTACGGTTGAATTATAGCGCACTATCTGTTACATTTCTTGGCGTTCACGGCCGCGTGGCGAAGTGGTTAACGCGGGAGTCTGCAAAACTCTTATGCGCCGGTTCAACCCCGGCCGCGGCCTCCACATATCCCCCAAATTTGGGGGTTTTGTGTTTTTACGTTACAACCGCGTACTTCACCTCGGAAGACGCGGCGACGACGGAGCTAGAAAAGACCATCACGTACATGATCGCCGCACCAATCAAAGATGCTCCGAACTGACAGGCGAGCGAACACAAAAGGAGCCGCGACGCGCGCGGCTCCTTCTTTTATTTCACCTCAACCGTTGGTAAATCTGTATAGTGAGTTACAACCTTCGCGGATTTGATGATGGATTCAACATCCTGCGCGTCGCCTCCGTAGCTGAATGTGAAGTTGCCCTTTTCTGTCTCTAGATAATAGGTGTAGTTACCCTGATTACCAATCTGACATTCTCCGCCTGCCTCGCAAAGCTTAACACGAGAGAGACCGTTCTTCAGATCCTCGCGTTCTTTGGGCAGTGTCCGGTGAGAATCGAGCTGGGAAGCGCTGATCAGCGTGCCCTCAGTGACTGATCCCTCAGCGCACGGTCCGCCAGAGGTGAAACAGATCGGCTTATCAGTGCTCTGCAGATACACCTCTGTGTCATTCCGACGAACAGCCTCATTCACTGGCTTGATCTTGCCTTCTCCAGAGGCTTCATATGGGGTAACCATGACCCAACCCTTGGGAAGGTCAAAGGCCAACTGCCACTTGCCGTCAACGGGTTTGTTCGCGATTGGCAGACAACCAGCACCGACCAAGAGAAGACCGAGGAAACCAACAAGTATTTTTTTCATATATTTGTATTTGCATCCACTCTGAGCCTTGCGAAGAGTCCGACCCTCAGAGGAGAAAGTCGGATCCTTCGCTCTCGCTCAGGATGGGAACAGAAATGTTTTAGGGAATAATCACTGCCGACACGGGATCTCGTACGTAGACCTTCACGGGGGTGGATTCGAGCACCTGGCCGGTAGTGCTCGTGGCTTCAGCCTCCAGAGTGTAGTCGCCGGCTGAGGGTAATGTCCAGCTGATTGAAGAGATGGAAGGGGGTGATGAAATCGCCCCGACTGGAACCGTGGTTCCAGTCAACAAGTTTCGAGCGGTCAAGGTCAGGCTTGAGTAATCGCTAGCATGAGGAACCTCAACAATCACGGCGTAGGTGGGCGCGGAACGTTCAATCGTTTGTCCGTTAAACGGGTTAGTGATCGTGAAAGATCCCTGACTACCTGCCTCTAGAACATTGATGATGGCGGTCGCCGTGGCGTTATTGTCTACGTCGTCATACACCGTGGCGGCAAACGAGTGACCGCCCTGCTTGACCCAACCCGGGAGCGTGATCGAAGCTCCGTTAGTTGAAAACGAGGTAGCAATATAGACGCCGTCAACCGTATATTCAACCCGGGAGAATGATCGATGAATCTCTACGGCGATCAGAGTATTGAACGTTCGGCCAAGCGCCAGATCATTTACCGGTGACATCATGGAAATGGCCGGCTTATTAGCGAGCGTATGCACGTCGTCGAGCTCGGTCGGCGCGGTGCAATTTTCCAGCGGTTTCTCGCCGTCCTTTAGTTTTGCATTATGGCGCGTTATGTAGTCGAGGAGATTTGCTTCCCAAACTTTATAGTTTGGATCATTTTCTGGGCGCTCGGGGATTGGGTCGGTTGGATGATCCTTGTCTACATAATGCAGGATGTCATGATAAGTTCCACAAATAACTTCTTTTCGGAAACGATCTGGTGTGAGCTCGGTGGCGAGCTTGCCGCTTGAAGTATCGATTGTCACTGGCGTACCAGTCATCTTGCCATCAAGCACATCTTTGCCCGTCTGCGGAATATCTGCCTTCGGGAAGCCCTCAACCGGCGTCCCGTTAAGCGCTGACTTCATGTACTGGTTCCAAATTGGCGCGGCGATCTGCGAGCCATCTGCCCGTTTCATCTTCGTGCCGTCAGCATTACCCACCCAAACGCCAGCTACAAGGGACGGCGTATAGCCCATGGTCCAGGCATCTTTATACTCATTGGTCGTTCCCGTTTTAGCGGCCACTGCACGCCCAGGCACAACTAGCCAATTATTTGAGCCAAAAACGTAAGAGCGAGCCTCGTTATCAGACAACACATTGCTCATAATCGCGGCCAGGTTTGAATCTATCACTCGTTCCCCCTGGTGCTCTTCGTCCTTCCATTCTTCGAGGACTGAACCATCAGCGTTTTCGACGCGAAGAATACCGGTCGGTTCATGATACGTTCCACCGTTAGCAAACACTCCGTACGCAGCCGCGTGATCGATCAGTTTCACCTCGGCGCCACCGAGCACCATGGACAGACCAATCTTAGACGGATCATTGAGCGTAGAGTAACCCAGACGCTTAGCAAAGCGTACAGCGTTGTCTATGCCTACCAAGTACAGTGTTTTCACCGCCGGAATGTTGAGCGAGCCCTGCAACGCCTTACGCATGGACACGGAACCGTGTTCGCCAAGGTCATAGTTCTTCGGCGAATACGGACCAGTTGGTGTAGCAAATGTGGTGTTGTCATCCCACAAAAGCGTATTTGGCGTGTAGCCCTTCTCAAAGGCGGCCGCATAAATAATCGGCTTCATGCTAGAACCCGGCTGAAGTGGCTGAATGGTCACGTTTACCTGTCCATCAATCTCGTTATTTGAGTAGTCCGGTGAACCAACCATGGCTAAAATCTGTCCGGTCTTTGGATCTAGAGAAAGCAAACCAGCGTCGGTAAAGTTATAGAGCTTACCGTTCTTCTCCACGCCGTCAGTCACAGCCTTTTCCGCTAACACCTCTTTGTCATAATCAAGAGTGGTGATGACCTTCAAGCCGCCGGTTTCTACCAGCTTTGTAGAATACTTATCTTCAAGGATACCCTTCACCCACAAAACAAAGTGCGGACCGACGCTAAGATTCGTCACCTTGGTCGTCAAAGTAGTGTCCTCTTTTAGAGCCACATCGGTTTCTTCGCGCGTCGCATAACCCAAGTCCACCATGCCATTTAATATCCAGTCGCGGCGCTCTTTTAGCAGGTCTGGGTTGTTAACGTAGGTGGTCGGCCGCTGAGGAATGGCGGCAAGCGTAGCGCTTTCTGCCAAGGTTAAGTCCTTAGCCGACTTACTAAAATACTGCTCGGCCGCTGCCTCAATGCCATAGTTCGCGGAACCATAAGCAATTTCATTCAGATACATCTGCAAAATCTGATCCTTGGAATAAATTTGTTCCAAGGCAACGGATAAGATCAACTCCTTGAGCTTACGGATCAAACTCCGTTCATTCGTCAAAATAGCATTTTTCACCAGCTGTTGAGTGATGGTAGACCCACCGCCGCGCTGACCAGCAAATAACACCGCGCGAGCAGTTCCTTTTAATGTAAATCCATGATGGGTATAAAACGCGCGATCTTCAGCGGCAATAGTCGCGTTCTTAACATAATCCGGAATTTCGTCCAGTGTCACCAACGTGCGTTTACCGTTTAAAGCAATTTGATAGAGCAGGTGCGTGCCGGTTCGGTCATAAATCTTGGTCGATTGGGAGATATCCCTGTTAGCTAGCCCGTTTGGGTTAGGCAAATCCTTGGCATACCACGCGAACGTTCCAGCAATTACGATTATAAAAAATAAACAAAACGCTAAAGATGCTAAAAATACGTTCTTCAAGAGAGCCTTTTTATTTGTGTTGCGCCAAAGCTTCTTTAAGCGTTCGGGAACAGCTTTCAAACCTCTTTTAAGCTGTCCCTGGATAAATTTCTGCATAAAAAAAAGCTCTTGCCGAGCATCATACCTGAGCGATAGTTTTTCGACAAAGTGTTCTGTTTAAACTTTGGCTAGGGTTAGCCATAAAAGTGCCATTTTTGCTTGACAAAAAGGCCATTTTCTGCTATACTAGACCTCTTATGATCAACACTCTCCGCCACATTCCTATCTACCTTAAGGCTTCCCCGGTTGAATCCGGTGTAGTAGCTGTTATGATCTTGGCGCTTGGCTATTTTGCCCTCCCCTTGAACGTAGACGCTACCACTAACCTTGGTATCAATGCGGATAAAACCGTTGCCCTTCAGGTGGCTGCTATGCAGAACCAGACGAAGAATTTTGGTGCCTTGCCTGAAAACAAGGACCGTGACGGTGTTTCGGTGCGTTATATGCAGGTTTCTGCATACACGTCCCGTGTTGAGGAGTGTGATTCTACCCCGTTTATCACAGCGTCCCAGACGCATGTGCGTGACGGCGTAGTTGCCACCAACCAGCTCCCGTTTGGTACGCGTATCAAAATGCCGGAAATCTACGGCGACAAGGTCTTCATCGTTGAGGACCGTATGAATACGCGCTACAAGAACAATATGGACATCTGGATGGATGATCTCGCTACTGCGCGCCATTTTGGCCGCAAGACGGTAAAGATCGTCGTCTTCAAGAAATAACAGAAAAGACTCCCGATTTCTCGGGAGTCTTTTCATTTACTGGCGGATCGGCATCACGATATACAAGTATTTCTCATCAGCTTGTTCATGTGGGACGAGGAGACAGGGGTTTGTGGCATCGATAATTTTTACGATTACCTTCTCGCTCGTCATGGCGTTGATACCGTCGAGCAAATAACGGAAGTTCAGCGTCACCGAGTTATCGATTCCCGTCACGTCGCCTTCGACCGCAACGGTATGGTCGCCGCGGCCAGCATCTGTAGCCGAGAGAACGATCTCATTCACGCCCGCCTTTACTTCAAGCTTCACGTCGAACAATCCCGCTTTCGAGAAAAGACTGGCGCGCTTTACGGCCTGGCCAAAAACAGTCTTGTTTACAATGATTTCCGTAGCGCTTGTCTTGGGGATAATCTGTCGATAATCGGGATAAACTCCGTCGATCGTCCGTGAAGAAAGTTCGACTGACCCGTAACGGAAAGCAACCTGGTTGTCAGTGATCTCGATCTCGAGTGTTTCTGGGATTTCGACCGCGTCGCGAAGGACACCGAAGATTCTGCGTAGCTCGGCCAATGTTCTGCTGGGGACAACTACCTTTCTTTCCCCCATGATATCCCCAGTTAAGGCAATCTGGCGCTCGCCGAGGCGGTAAGAGTCAGTCGCGGCAATTGTCAGCAGCTTTTTGTTGCCATCGAACTCCAAATAACATCCAGTAAGTACCTGGCGAGCCTCGCTTGTCGACACCGAAAACAGGGTCTGTGCGAGTGCAGCATCAAAAGGAGCAACAGGAACAGTGAATTTTACCCCGCCGGTTACCTGAGGTACCAACGGAAACTCGCTTGGAGCTAAACCGTTGATCTTGGTCTTGGATGAACCACAAACAACAAGCAAAGAGGTGTCGAGCAGGTCGAGATCGACCCGTTCGTCCGGAAGTAATGAAACGTAATCTGCGATAAGTTTAGCGGGAACGGTGTATTCACCTGCTTGGTCGACCTTACTACGAACGGTACAGATCACCGTCATGTCGAGGTTTGTGGCCGTCAGCTTGAGTCCAGCCACTTCTGCCCTTAAGAGCACGTTATTCAAAATGGGAAGGTTCGCGCTCTTCCCGCTAATGTGACTCACGATGGTCAGTCCCTGGTGGATGTTTTCTTTTGTACAGGAGAGTTTCACAGGTGCTTCTGATATTTATATATAAGATAACTAGTAGTAACAGTGAGTCTGTGGATGAAGTGGATAACGCTTGTTGTCCCCGTCCCATTTGAGTTCCTGACGATTTCACCTGTGTGAAAAGTCTGTGAACAGCTGTGAGGACGTTTGGGATAACTGGCAGTAGTCTACACCATTTAACTCTGTCCCCGTTTTATCCGCAATCCTATCCCCAGACTTATCCATCCCCATATCAACAGACTTATCCACATTATGTGCACCTCGGGTGGTCGAAATCATCCTGAGGAGCTCTTAGCGACGAAGGATCTGATTGGTTGACCATTCAGATTCTTCGCTACGCTCAGAATGACTCAACGAATTACGCTCCCGTGTACATCTTCTGCTTGATGAGTTCCAGGTCTTTCTGAAGTTTCTCGTCAGAATCAATGAGATTCTTAATCTTTGAGTGCGCGTGCATAGCGGTAGTGTGATCTCGGCCGCCAAGCTCAGCGCCAATAGTAGGATAGGAGCTCTTCATTTCTTCGCGGAGCAGGAACATGATGATTTGGCGTGGGAAAGCCAGGCGTTTCTCACGGCTCTTACCGAGAACGTCCTCGATCTGAATATCGAAATACGCTGCAACGACGATAATAACTTGGCGAGGAGTCACGGTTTTCTTCACATTTTCGGATTCGAAGCTTGAGATAATCGGTTTGATGGTATCGAGCGTCGCTTCCATGTTCCTAAACTGGTGAACGGCGATGATTTTATTCAAAGCGCCCTCAAGTTCGCGAACATTCGAGAAAACGGTCGAAGCCACATACTGAAGAACGTCCTTTGTTAGTGGGAACGCCTTTTCAATACACTTCTTTTCGAGAATCGCGATCCGTGTTTCGAGATCGGGAGTTCCGACGTCGACCAACATTCCCCATTCGAGGCGGGACTGTAGACGCTTTTCAAGGCCAGCGATCGATTTTGGCGGTCTATCTGACGAGATGACGATCTGTTTGTTGTCCTGATGGAGCGTATTAAAGGTATGGAAGAATTCTTCCTGCGTTCCCTCTTTGCCGGTAATGAACTGAATGTCGTCAATCAAGAGAAGGTCGACATTGCGATAGCGATCTTTGAACTCCTTACCCTTACCAGTGCGAACCGAGTGAATAAAATCATTAGTAAAGTGCTCGCAGGTGACGTACATGATGCGTGCGCCCTGCCACTTACGACGAATCTCGTTGGCGATAGCATGCAACAAGTGAGTTTTACCGAGTCCAACACCGCCGTAAATGAAAAGCGGGTTATATGTGCCTCCTGGTTGCGAGGCGACGGCCTGGGACGCAGCGTGCGCTAGTTCGTTTTGCTTGCCGACTACGAACGTATGGAAAGAATAGGAAGGATTCACCGTAATGTTGCCCGTTGGTGGCAAACTTGGCGCTCCGCCATCTGTAGTTGTGAATCCGTAGTCCTCGGCTCCAGCAATCTTTGGTGTCACAATCTGAATTGGCTGATATGCCGCGGGTTTTGCCTCAATTCGACATTTTAAGCTCCTAATCGGGTTCGGTGTGAGGGTCTGTAAGGCTTCGAGAATCTCTTTGTTAAACTTTTTCTCTAACCAAGTTTGGGAAAGGCTATTGGGGACGCCAATAACGTACGCGCCCGGCTGGTAGTCACAAATAAAGGTGTTCTTGAACCACGTACTAAAATGCGCTCGGCTTATCTTAAGCTCTACATGGGCAAGGACTGCTTGCCAGAGCTCATGAGTATCCATGGGAGTACCAATCTCCATAGCGCGAAGCGTTTAGGAATAGACGACAAGGCGCATCATAGTGAATATATCCACAGCCCACAAGCACCCGCAACCATTGGTCTATCTTCACAACTGTGGATAACTTGGGGGCAAGTCGGTTAGCCATCGCGAGACTGGCAGTCAGGCTAACGGATTGAAGCAACTTTGTGGGGCCTCTTACTTGATGGCAGGCCGGCCTCTGATTTTCGTCGAACAGACTCGTCACAGGAACTGGTCGGTGTATACTGCCCCTAGGATTTGACTGTTTTAGCGAACTTCGCTATCCTCACGCTACTTTTATATGCCCAAGCGAACATATCAACCCAAGAAGAAGCGTAGAGCTAAAGTCCATGGTTTCCGCCAGCGGATGAAGACCAAGGATGGCCGCAACGTTGTTGCCCGCCGCCGCCTAAAGGGCCGCAAGAAGCTGACGCTGAAGAAGCGCCCACGTTAGAAAGTTGAAACCCCCGCCGTCCAGCTATCGCAGGACAGGCGGGGATTTTATTCTATGCTGAAAAAGCCTAACAGATTGCGCAACGATAAAGACATTAACGACGTCCTCAAAGGCAAGAAGGGCGTTTTCGACGCGGTCTGTGGGATTAAGTACACAAAGACTAAACTCGAGGTCACTCGAATTACTGTAGTGGTCGG
Organism: Patescibacteria group bacterium; assembly: GCA_041659765.1. Lineage (NCBI taxonomy): Bacteria > Patescibacteria group bacterium. Next base: position 848,002 of record JBAZXR010000001.1, read on the forward strand.
CACAAAGGTGAGTAAGAATGCCGTCGACCGTAACTGGGTGAAGCGACAGTATCGTGAGATTACGAAAGTATTGTTACCTCGAATCGCACCAGGCTATGACATTGTTCTCCTCGCCGGTAAAGGAGCGCTGGATCTCGACTTTGCAGAAAAAGCACAGCGCCTTGAAGGCATTTTCAAAAAATCCGGGCTTTTATCGTAACGCCTTGCGGACAGCGGCAACCGTGCCCATTTTGGCGTACCAGAAAACATTTTCCTTCGACCATGGCCCGATGAAAATCCTGTATCCCAACGGATACTGTCCCTTCTATCCGTCTTGCTCAGAGTACACGCGGCAATCCATTTTAAAAGACGGAGTTATTGTGGGGATTGCAAAAGGCGGCTGGCGTATCTGTCGGTGCCACCCATTTACAGAAGGCGGGGTTGATCTTCCCTAAGCGCGTCGATCTTGGCCGAATCAGGCAGTTCGACGCGTTTTAGTTTGGCCATGGTGCCGGACACAATCGAGATCGAGGTTTTCGACGTATCGAGCTTGTCCGCGAGAAAGCGAATGAGTTCCGCGTTGGCCTTTCCCTCTTTCGGCGGTGCGTGAATAGCAATTTCGACGGTTTTCTCGTCGAGCCACTTAGTTACTTTTGTAACTTTCGCGTTTGGTTTTACTTTGACCCAAAGAAACATATTACCGGAAGCTCTTCAGGAGCTTCATATCATCGACTCTTCCTGGATCGTCGCCTCCCCCGCCTTCGTAGGGGGTTTCGAGGATGAGGTCGATGTGTTTCAAGAGTTTGTTTTTGACGATAGCCTCGAAGGATTCTGCGCCCATGAAGCCTTTTCCGAGATGCTCATGGCGGTCTTTGTGGCCGTCGAACTCGATTTTGCTGTCGTTACAATGACTGGCGACGAGTTTCTTAATGCCGATGATTTTGTCGAACATTTTAAAGGTCTTATCGACGTCCTCCTTCGTTCTCAAATCGTATCCGCTCGCGAAAGCGTGCTGCGTATCAAAACAAACGCCGATTTCCTTTCCGCGCTCGGCTCCGTCGATAAATGCTGCAATTTCTTCGAAAGAATCGCCCATGATCTCTCCCGCCCCCGCCGAAATCTCGATGAGTAGCTGGGTCGAACTATCATATCCGTCGAGAACCTTGTTTAATGCCGCCGAAACCATTTCAATCCCCTTCTCGCGACCAATGTCTTTGGCCGAGCCCGGATGGAACATGATTGCTTTTGCTCCGAGTTGAGTTCCGCGATCGAGTTCCTGGCGGATCATGTTGATCGAGCCGTGATAGACGCGATTATTCGCGGACGCGAGGTTAATCAGATACGGTGCATGAATATAGACGTCCTCGATCTTATGTTCCTTCATGGATGCCTTGAACTTGTCCGCATCCTCGTCCGTAATCGGTTTAACCGAAAAACTTTGCGGAGGCCGAGAAAATATCTGAATTACCTCGCATCCCAACTCTTTGCCGTAAATGCCGGACTTCCATAATCCTCCCGCTGCCGATACGTGTGCGCCGAATCTCATATAGGGAGAGTGTAGCTGAAAAAGTTAAAAAGGTTAAAAAAGCTGTAAAGCATAAAAAGAACTCGCCCGCCGGATAGCCGGTCGGGCGCGAAAGTTTCGAATTCATTTGCGGTCGTGGCCTTCGGATCTCTCCACTTCCGGCACAAGGGCCTTGATGGCGATGGCGAGCGAGTGCGGAAGTCCCGGCATGTTGCGGAACTCCTCGGTGCCGTCGTACGTGATGTAGTAGCTCTGGCGTTCACGGCCATCTCCCCCAGCTGCGGATGGGGGCTGGAGCAGACGCCAGCCAGGCACCGGACCAATATTCCAGACGTGATAGCGTTCCGCGTCAGCCCGCACGACGGTCGAGCCCTCGCCAATGAGGATCAGTGCAAGCCGTTCAGCGAAGTGCTGACCCGGCACACCAGGCTTCAGCGTGAAGTCCACAATAAAATCACGAGCCATGTATTCCTCCTGCCAGAGGGTATATCGACACAAAGATGCTTGGCAAATGAAAAAGCCCTCGACCTGAGTCGAGAGCCATTCCAATAACCACCACCTCCAAGCCCCTCCTAACGTCGGGGCGGGTCGACGCAGGGGTCGACCCCTACTTCACCATCATCTTCTTGAGGAACTCGACTACTTTGCGGTTGCGGACCTGGTGTTCGATGCGGTCGCGGAAGGCTGGGGAATAGACGTATTCCTTTGCTTCCTTGTTTTCGCCAACGGTTTTCGCTACCTCATCGACTTCGTTGTCGATTTCTTGAGAGGCAGGATCGATCTTTTCGATTTTAGCCACTTCGTTCAGGACAAGAGCGACTCTTAGGCGCGTAATGGCCTGTGGGGTGAAGTCTAACTTCATCTCTGTTTCTGATTTTCCGATCGAGGAGATGTACTTTTCCCACTCCATGCCCTGGTCAAAAACCCACTGCTTGAGTTCTGAAACCATCTTGTCAATCTCCTGGTTAACGAGGAGATCGCTGAACTCATCAAAATTAGATTTTTCGGCGAGTAATTCGAGCAACGCTTTTTCCTGGCGACGTGATTCTTCAACGGCCTTTTCTGCGCTCAAATTTTCCGTCAGTTTCTTTGTCAGTTCGTCCACAGATCCAATGCCGAGTGATTTGGCGAACTCGTCATTATAATCAGGGAGTTGAATCGCGAAAATTTCGTTCAGCTTCACGGTGAAGTCCACATTTTTTCCGGCAATGTGCTTCTGATAATGATCCGTTGGGAACATGAGCGCGAAGGTTCGTTCCTCGCCCTCCTTTGCTCCGAGGATCGCCTCGACAAAGCCCGGAATGTAATGCGGCTCATTTGTGTACACCGCATGGTTTTGTGCTTCGCCTCCCTCAATCGTTACGCCGTCTTTCTTCATCGTCAAATTGACGACTGCCTTGTCACCCTTCGCGAGCGGGCGACCAGCCTCGGCCTTCGTCTCCTTCATCTTCATGGTCATGAGATCGGACTTGGCCTTTTCGACCATCTCTGGAGTTGCGCCGGCTGGTTCGGCCTTGATTGACAGCGTCTTGTAGTCTGCAAGTTTGGTTACTGCTGGCATGAGAGACATTTCTGCCGTAAACACGAGATCATTACCCGGCGCCATCTTTTCTACGCCAAAATATGGCTGGCCAACAGTTTCTAAATCTTCCTCGATCATGGCTTTGACGAACGCGTTCCTTATAAGTTCCTCGGATGCGGCTTCGAGCAGTTTCATCTCGCCCATACGCTTCACGACCGTTTCATACGGGGCCTTCCCTGGGCGGAAACCCGGGATGCTGGATTCCTCACTGACGTGTTCAGCGGTATGTTTCATTCCGGCGAGCACTTCTTCCGCGGGAATAGTGATAGTTAGCTTAACGCGATTCTTTTCTAGCTTTTCTAATTTGTGGGCCATAGATGGGCTCGATGATGCTAGATTCTTCTTGTTTCGTCAACTGAATTGCGGTATACTGGGTCAGTAACTCTACTTTCATATTTCTCGCTTTAATTCGCCATTTTTTATCAGATTGGGCCTCTTATTTGTGGGCTTGCTTGTGGTTTTGAAGCGGCTTGCTTTTACTTTGGGCAGACTTTTTGGACGCATGTTTTCGCCGCTAGCTCGGTTCTTTTTGCACTATTTGGTACTGCCGGTTTATGGCGTGTTATTTGCGCTCCACAAACGGTTGAGTACTTGGTATCGCCCAGCGAAGAACAGATTCATGTTTTTTCTTTCTAACCGCTACACCATTCATGGAGCAGTTTTGTTAGTCGTGCTGATGGCGGTTGGCGCTAACCTGCAGCTCTCCCAGGCCCGCGCCGAGGCTGACACCTTTGGAGAGAAGAGCTTATTGTATGCCATTGTTACGGATCAGTCGGTGGAGGTGATTGATGAGTATGTAGACTACTCGCGTCCGGTGGCTTCGCAAATTATCGACGAAAGTACGCTTAGGCCTTTTGTCACCTCAAACTCAACTAATCCAGCTACTCCTACCAGCTTAGTTTTAGGCGAGGGCATTCTGTCCCAGGGCTCAGTTAGTTCGACTACTGCGGATACCCTGGCTCCGCGCGAAGGCCTGATTGCTTATACCGTTGGCAACGGCGATACCCTGTCTACGATTGCCCACAAATTTGGGATTACGCTTAACACGCTTCTCTGGGCTAACAATCTAACTGTTCGTTCCGTGATTAAGCCTGGTAACACCCTTAACATTCTTCCGGTATCAGGCGTGGCTCACACTGTGAAGAGCGGCGATACAGTGACGGCTATTGCTAAGAAGTATGGAGTGAATGCCGCGGAGGTGATTGCCTACAACAAGCTGCCAAGCGGATCTGGATTAACTGTTGGCGCAAAACTCATTGTGCCGGGTGGAGAATTTAAGGCGCCTGTGCCGGTAGCAACTGTGAGAAATGTAGCCGTGAAGGATATTTTCACCGGCGTACCTTCTTCGGTTGGCACGTCCGGTAATAAACCGGTGGCCGGGAAAATGCTTTGGCCAACTGACCTGAAGTACGTAGTGCGCGGCTTAAGCTGGACGCATACAGGGCTAGACGTTGATTGTAATGGGCACGCCAACGGTACAAGCACAAATACAAACTATGCAGCCGCTGACGGGATCGTGCAGTTTTCGGGAGCCAAGCGCGGATATGGCAATACAGTTGAGATTAATCACGGCAACGGTATTGTGACGCGCTATGGCCACTTCTACCAGCTGTATGTGAAGGCCGGCGAGCAAATCACCATGGGTACACCGCTCGGTCGTTGTGGTTCAACTGGTAACTCCACCGGCACGCACCTGCATTTTGAGGTCGTGGTGAACGGTAAGTTTAAGAATCCGCTTGATTATCTCCGGTAAGCGTCGAGCGAAATTGCAAAGCTTCCATGAGATGCCCGCGTTCAATCGCGGGGTTTTCATTGAGGTCGGCGATTGTCCGAGCGACTTTGAGAATTCTCGTATACGCGCGAGCTGAGAGACGAAGGGACTCGGCGGCTTTTTGAAAGTAGGCAAGGTCATCCGGTTCTAGGATACAGAAATGCTTGAGCGTGCTGGCGCCGAGTTCTGCGTTCGTCGAGATACCCACGGACTCGTAGCGCGTGCGAGAAATCTCGCGAGCTCGGGTCACGCGATCACACACCGCCTGCGAACTTTCTCTCGACGAATCGCTGAAGGCGGAGAGCGGGAGTCGAGGGACTTCGACAATGAGATCGATTCTATCTAAAAGCGGGCCAGAAATTTTTTGTCTATATCGTTCTTTGACAAAGTCTGTACAGACGCAGGTGCGTTCTTGGTCGAAGGCGTACCCGCACGGACACGGATTCATCGCAGCCACGAGCATGAAGCGTGCAGGGAAGGCCACGCTTCCGGCAGCGCGTGAGACTGTAACTCGACCCTCCTCGAGGGGCTGGCGAAGGTGCTCGAGCGCGCGGCGCGGAAACTCAGGAAACTCGTCGAGGAAGAGCACCCCGCGATGTGCGAGCGTGATTTCGCCGGGTTTGGGGTTGCCTCCACCGCCGACGAGAGCTACTCCACTCGCGCTGTGATGCGGCGAGCGAAATGGTCGATCGCGGAGTAAGACTTCGTCTTTATCGAGACTGCCGTGAACTGAGTGAATCGCTGTGATTTCGAGCGCTTCGTCAAAAGAGAGGGGCGGGAGTATCCCCGGGAGTGCACGCGCGAGGAGTGTTTTGCCACTGCCGGGAGAGCCTATAAGGAGAACGTTGTGACCACCTGACGCGGCGATTTCGAGCGCGCGTTTAGCTTGAGACTGGCCGGCGATGTCCGCGAAGTCCGTTCCACTCTTCCTGAACTCCCTCCCGACATCCCCTTTCGTAAGGGGAAGATGCAGCGAACTGTCCAGTTCATTGGGCGGTGTGTAGAGCGGGAGGATGCCGTCGTTTAGCGCCTGAACGATTGCTCGCAGGTCTTTGACGGGATGAACAAGGATCCCTTCAATAAGCGCTGCTTCACGGGCGTTTTCTTCGGGGACAATGACGCCTGTAAATCCTGTTTTTTTCGCCATCATGACGCAGGGCAGTATTCCGGTTGTTGTCCTGATACGGCCGTCGAGGGCCAACTCGCCTAAAACGAGGATGCGATCCAGGGCTTTTGGCGGAATAGTGCCGTCGGCTACCAGGATTCCGAGCGCGATGGGTAAATCATAAGAGGCGCCGTGCTTTTTGAGACTCGCTGGCGCGAGATTGACCGTTATAACAGGGCGCGGGAAGGTGAGCCCGCTATTTTTGATTGCCGATCGTACCCTTTCGCGCGCTTCGCTCGTGGCCGTATCGGGTAAACCGACAACGTGAAACTTCGGTAGACCCTTCGAGATATCGGCCTCGACCTCGACATGCACCGCTTCAAGACCAAATACCGTAGCCGCACTTACAAAAGCAAATCCCATACACAAAATGTATGGGGAGTTTTTAATTTAGGTTTTCTCGATCTGGGGGTTGCCTTTATGGTACCACAGAAAAAGTCCCATGCCGAAGAGAATCAGCAGGTCAGAAAGATTAATTGCCGAAGTGTGCAGGAGAATCAGGTAATCAGTGGTGAACCCATTCACGGCTCGATCCAGGAAATTGCCGAGTGCGCCAATACAGACCATGAAACAGGCTAGGGCTTCCTCAAATCTATGATCAACGAGCGCTGGGCGACCGAAATAGTAGCCGAATAGCACGATAATCGTGAGGGTCAACGGCAAAATAATGAAAAACGGCACCGGGATGTCAAAAGCAATGCCTGGATTTTTGTGTAACGCGAAAGCGAACAATGAGGGGATGGCCGATGAGCTGGCCGGAATTGCGTGGCCTATAGCCCACCATTTTGTAAAGGCGTCGACAAGAGCGAGTGCCACGACCGAACCTGCGCCCGTGAAAAAGTGGGCGCGGGTCATACTACATTTCTTGGGTAAGCGTCTTTTTACAGGCCACGCACGAGGTAGATGTCGGACGAATTTTCAAGCGGGCCTCGGTAATTGGCTGCTGACAATATTTGCAAGTGCCGTAAATACCCTTTTCCACTGCTTTCAAAGCTGAATTAACATCTTTAAGCGCTGATTCGAGTTCCTGCTCGAGTGAAAGGTTGTCGCTGAACTGAGCAACTTCAAAAGCGTTTTCGCCTTCATCGCTTCCTGTGTCTTTGTACTCGGTGACAAAAGTGCCAGGAGCCTTGGGATCGCGATGTGCAAATTGGGTCAGCTCTTTTTCTAGCTTAGCCTTCTCAGCAATAAGCAAGAGCTTCATTTCTTCGATAATTTTTGGTGATACAACTTTGGCCATAAAAAAGGGGTTTCGATGACAATAGCCGATTCCTTAGAAAAAGAAAAGGGGGCTCGGTTGCAAAGGGCGGTGCAAAGCATCTCCCGGCGGTTGAACCCCGATGGTCGAGCTAAGCTCGACCGGGCGGCATGGGGACCCAGGTATGTGATATTGGGTTCAGTGCACCGAGATTTCGGTGCGTTCAACTCAATAACCCATGTCCTCCTGTCCTTCAGGCCTAAGTGACGCCTGCTCTACCCCTCTCTTGGGTTCACGAATTGCTGTCCTTGCTTCGACAGTCATTCATTGATCCAAAAGAGGAGGAGCGCAAGTGAGGTATCTTCCGAAGTGTTTGTGGGGCTTCGGGAAATTTCCCCTGTCATTGCCCGTGCCTAGAAAGGCACGGATAGGTTTTGTGGAAAGAACGATTACCAGTCCAGTATAAACCCTGAGTACAATTTGTATATAAGATACTAACGGCTGACATTAGCCAAATTACTTTGCCATGTGGATAAGGTGACACTAAAGGTATTCAACTATTGAGTACAAGAAGTGTGCATAAGTCGTCACTTATCCACAACTTATCACCAGCAGATGCGAGTTCGGTGGTTCGAAAAGGCTATTTCTTGGCTATTCAACAGATTTTGAATAAATGTCCAGCCTGGCGTGGACAAACGTGCCGGGAGGAGATCAGTGAGCCCTCCGATGGAAACCCACTGGTTGGCTCTCGGCAAACACACATTCTTAGCCGAACCGGTTGTGGTTGAACCGTCCAGATTCACTTGGCGGTTGGTTAGGACGAGACCATGGGCCGTTTGGGCTGCGCGAACGATTGTCCCACTGTTATCTGTGATACTCGTGATAGTTGCTGAGGGATCGCTGGTTGTGATCGGCTGAGCTGATGAGGTTGAGATGATTTCGTCCAGGCTAGTGTAGACATCCCCGGACGACAGCAAAACTAATGACTTGGTGTAGTAGAGCTCGTTTACCGTACTTTCCATGTCTTCTTTGGTCAGATTGCCTTCTGGAACCGTTACGGAATAGGGAGTTCCTTCAATGTCTTGACCGAGGGAGACTACAAATCCGTGAGTAATCATTTGTTCTTCAAGGGCGCGCAGGCCTGGATAGACTAATGGAACGTCGAAGCCTAAGAGGTTCTGCGCTTCTGCCGCTGTAACGGTCATTTTCGCTAGCGATTGGTCAGAATTTGTATTATTTATATCCCCAGAACGGCCGAGCCCGGAAATAGTAAGGCTATGCTCGGTTAGTCTGATGGGCGCGCTCAATTGATCCTCGGCCGAGTTGATCTCGCCATTAAACCAAGGAAGTAAGGATTTTACTGGCAGTCTAAACGAAAATTTAGTGGATCCCGGGGCTACGGTACCTATGTACGTGCCACCAAACCGTTGCACGACCACCAAGTTGAATGCCTTTGCTTCATTGAGCTTGGCCTGGGGAATTTTGCCGGCCACAGCTACGCCCACGACCCCAGTTTCGTTGATAAATATGGCGCTTCCTCGTTTTGACCAACGTCCAAGCTCGTCGAGGGTGAAGGGTGCGTTTTGAAAAAGGACCGTGCCGTGAAACTTGTTCTCTAAAACTGCGGAAGTTTTCGGCGTTTTTATTATCCTCACGGTCATTTCGGCGTCATTCGGCACAAAGGACGAGATTGTATCGAGGGCGAGATAGGTGCGAACTACTAGTATCGACAGACCCGTAGCGAGGAGTAGTGGAGCCACAAATACCACAACCCGCCAGATCTTTTGGCGGGTTGGGTTATCGGTGAGTGGGATGTTGAGGGGGTTCATGGTGTATGGGCAAGGCGGCGCCTTGCCCGTACGACTAGCTGCTAGTCGTACCGTTTGCCTTGGGGCGGTTTTGCGCCGCGTCGGCTGGTTGATTCGCTGTCTCCGGAGCCGGCTTTGGCTTTCATCTCATCTGTGTAGACGTTGCCCTCGGCTTTTTTCATCGAGAGGTTCACGCGTCCTTTTTCGTCGATTTCGATGACCTTCACATGCACCTTATCGCCCACATTGACGACATCGGTTACTTTCTCAACTCTCCACGGGGCCATTTCGGACACATGGACAAGCCCGTCCTTGCCGGGAAGAAGTTCTACGAACGCACCGAAGTCCATGAGGCGCACCACGTTGCCGTGGAATACCTCGTTTACTTCAATGTCACGCGTTAGGTTGTAGATCCAATCATACGCCTTCTGTGCGGATTCCGCATCAGGCGAGGTGATCATGACCAAGCCAGTCTGTTCAATATCAATGTCAGACACGCCGGTTTTCTCGATAATCTCGTTGATCGTCTTTCCACCAGGACCAATTACTTCGCGAATCTTATCTGGGTTAATGTTAATGGTGATGATGCGAGGCGCGTTTGGTGAAAGTTCGGCACGCGGCTCAGGAATTGCCTTGGCCATGACATCCAGAATCTTCATGCGGGCAGACTGCGCGCGGGTGACGGCTTCGACGACTACGGTATGAGGAAGGCCATCGGTCTTTGTATCAAGCTGAATAGCCGTAATACCTTTGCGCGTACCGGTAATTTTGAAGTCCATGCCACCCTCGCCGTCTTCGAGGTCTTGTAAGTCGGTGATGACCTGGTAGCGCTTGCCGTCGGACGCGAGGCCCATGGCAATACCGGCGACTGCAGCCTTAATCGGCACGCCAGCATCCATAAGTGCCAACGAGGCACCGCAAGTTGAGCCCATCGAGCTTGAGCCGTTAGAACCGAGAACCTCGGAAACTACGCGAAGCGTGTACGGGAAGACTTCTTTTGCAGGGATCATGAAGGCGAGTGCTTTTTCTGCTAGCGCGCCATGTCCAACCTCGCGACGGCCAGCGCCACGGAGTGGTTTTGCTTCGCCAACAGAGAACGGAGGAAAGTTGTAGTGGTGCATGAATCGGCGTTCGCCGACCAGTTCCATGCCGTCGAGCGTCTGCTTGTCGCCAGGAGCACCGAGCGTAACGATGGACAGAACCTGCGTTTCGCCACGGTTGAACAATGCAGAACCGTGCACGCATGGGAGCAAGGCGACTTCGCTTTCCAGGTTGCGGATTTCATCGAGTCCTCGACCATCAACGCGCTTGCCTTCTTCAATGATCGTGCGACCGATTTCGAGGTCAAGTAACTCGCCGAGCAATGACTTGCCGAGCGTAATACCTTCTTCGTCCTGGCCTTGTTCCGTTAAAAATGCGACGGCTTTCTTCTTCATCTCATCTTTTGCAATTGCGCGTTCGACTTTGCTCGCTTTCGGTGCTGCGAAGAATAATTCCTGAATAGTTTTCTTCATGAACGGCGTTAAAAGCGCTTTGATTTCTTCGCGCTTGCCGGCGACACGTTTGGCTTCGTCCGTCTTTGGCGTCAGAAGGTCAACTTTGGCCTTTCCTGCTTCCTTGCGCACCGCTTCGATGAGCTCGATAACTGGACCAAGGTTCTCGCGACCATAAGCAATAGCGTCAATGACTTCAGCTTCTGGAGCTTCATCGCAACCAGCTTCGATCATAATCACCTTTTCGGCTGTACCAGCAACGTCCACGTCGAACTTTGCAACCTCGCGTTCTGCGTAGGTGCCGTTCAAGATGAAATGACCCTCGGCATCAGTGTTGACGCGAGCAACGGCGATTGGGCCGTTCCATGGAATGTCAGACATGTGGAGCGCGCACGATGCGCCGATGAGCCCTGGAATGTCGGCATCATTTTCTTCGTCGAAGGCCAGTACCGAAATAATGACCTGCACATCGTTGGCGATGCGCTGATCAAACAGTGGGCGAATAGCGCGATCGATGAACCGAGCAGCGAGAACTGCTTCGTCCGTTGGTCGTCCTTCACGCTTAATGAAGCGCGAACCCTTGATGCGTCCCGCGGCGTACAACTTTTCCTCGAAATCAACCATGAGCGGGAAGAAACTCAATCCTGGGCGAACATCCTTGCTCATAACTGCAGTCGCGAGCACCACAGTCTTGCCGTATGTAACTACGCAAGCGCCGTTTGCTGCTTTTGCGAGCTTGCCTGTTTCAATCGTTAACTTCTTTCCTCCAAAATCAATCGAGTGCGATGTGGTCATAATATGGTTATTGGTTCTCTTTCACGTTCTTCTTCTTTCTCCATCCTGAGCGAGAGCGAAGGATCCGACTCTCTCCTCTGAAAGTCGGACTCTTCGCATGGCTCAGAGTGGATGCGTTATGTGATCTTCGCTGGTCGGCCACGTCGCTTCGGTGCTTCGACGACTGGAGCGGCAGGAGCGGATTTGAATTGATTCTCACTCTGCTCGGCAATGACGTCATCAAACGTGTCCGTGGTCGATCCTCTGCGTTGCTGCGCGGGGCGATATTTTGCGTCTTTGATGAGGAACTCGCCCAAGTTGTCTGACAAGTTTGTGTAAATGTCTGCGGCCTCCACGAGCTTGCTCGATGTCGACTCGCGGAAACTCACGACATGGAAAATGCGGCCGCGGTTCTTAATGTATTCGCCGAGCGGAACGTAATCTCCGTCACCGGACACGATCACCACGACATCGAACGTATCAAGCATGCGGATGATATCAACGGTGATGCCTACGTCCCAGTCCCCTTTCTTTTGGCCTGACTCGTACTCGAGCAGTTCCTTGGTATTCACTTCGATGCCTGACTTGTGGAGAGCTTCGAAAAAGGGCAACTCATCTCCTGTCTTAGTCGAAATAGTATACGCAATTGCTCGAATAAGTTTCTGATTTCCGGTTGCGGCCTGCACGATGTTTCCGTAGTTGACTTTGCTTCCGTAAATATTTCTCGCACTGTAATACATGTTCTGCACATCAATGAAAACGCCCACTCTCCGATTCGAAAAATCTAACATATGTATAAAACGTGATTAAGTTTTGAAAAACCGACCTCTACACCAACGGTGCGGAGGTCGGTTGTTCTTTTTATTACTTCTTCAATCCAAGCTCTTCCAGAATTTTCCGGTAAGCAGCTTCGTTCTCGCGCTCAAGGTACTTGAGGAGGCGGCGGCGTTCCGCAACCTTCTTAACAAGTCCTCGGCGTGAGCTGAAATCCTTACGATGCGTCTTTAAATGGTTAGTCAGTTCCTTGACCTCTTCCGTTAGGATAGCGATCTGGACCTGAGGGGAACCAGTATCAGACTCATGCGTGCGGAACTTCTTAATGAGCTTCTCTTTCTTGGCCTTATCGAGCATAGCAATATGGTTTCAATCGATCGTCTCAGTAAAAGGCTTGCTCAAGCCATAAACCGGGGCGAACGCTATATAAATTGGCACGGGGGAAGGATAGCGAAATATGGTCGAATTGTCAAAAAAGAGAACCCCACGAGCGGACCTCGTGGGGCGTAGGTCGTTTTGCGACGACGAGTCTGGCGTGCTAGTTGCCGCGATGACCTCGGCCACCGCTTCTGAAGTGGGACACCGGGGTGCCGGTGTACTGGCCGATTTTTGGTTCCAGGGGAACCGTCAGGGCCGGGGCAAGTTCCTTGGACGGCGGGGTCTCTTTCAGTCCCTGGATTGATTCCGGGGTAACGCCGCTATCGAACGGATCGATGGCTTTTTCCATCAGTTCAGACCATCGCCCTTGGTCCGCTTTTCGGCCGACAGCCGTCCGCGCTCCCTTTGGAGCCGCTCCATGCGTATTTGCGCTTTGATCGCATCATTCATGCACTCTGGTGGCATGGTGTTGGGAAAGGTCCCGACGAGCTCAAGCCCGATCAGGTCCGTTTCGTCGGGGATATCAAGCGGGCGCTCGGTATCCGAATGGTCGTTATCGCGGGGTGACACTGTTCTTAACCTCGAGGTTGGGATAAAACTCGGGATCCGCGCTTTTTACACGCAGAATTGATAGGATAGGCGAAAAAATGTTTTAGGTCAAGAAATAATCGAGGGGGTGTACAATGTACGACACATATGCCCAAGAACATTCTGGCTAAATACATTAAGGAGTTTCTAGAATATCTTGAGATTGAGCGCGGGCGCTCGGAGAAAACCATTAAGAACTACCGTTTTTATTTGTTGAGGTTTTCGGAATGGGCTGGTTCGCCGAATCCATTGGAGATTACGGGAGAGATGGTTAGAAAATACCGATTACACCTGAACCGCGATATTGCCGGTCGCGAGGAAGCAAAGCTCCAGAAAAACACCCAGAACTATCATCTAATTGCGCTTCGATCATTTTTGAAATATCTCGCCAAGCGTGACGTGCAGAGCATGGCGCCGGAGAAGATCGAGCTGGCCAAGCAAGGGACTCGCCATGTGAGTTTCCTTGAGGCGGATGAGTTTGAGCGCTTCCGTAAGGGCCCGACGAATGATCCAACGATTGTTGGCTATCGTGATAAAGCTTTGCTTGAGTTACTTTTTTCCACGGGCATGCGTGTGTCTGAGGCGTCGACGCTCAAGATCGACAACATCAATTTGAAACGTGACGAGTTCACAGTGCTTGGTAAAGGCAAGAAACATCGGGTCGTCTATCTTTCGGAGGATGCTCGTCGGGCAGTAAAGACATATCTCGAACATCGCAAGGACACTTCTCCGTACCTCTTTGTCCGCCACGACCGAGCCCGTCACTCGATGCCAACTGCGCATCCTCTTACTCCCCGCTCCGTGCAACGCATCGTCGACAGATACGCACGCGAGGCCGGCATCACCAAACGCGTCACACCCCACACGCTGCGTCACACTTACGCCACGGACCTTTTGCGTAACGGGGCGGACATCCGCGCAGTTCAGTCGTTACTTGGCCACGAGTCGATCACAACGACGCAGGTGTATACGCACATTACAGACAAAGAACTGGGGCGTGTATATAAGGAGTTTCATGATAAGAAAAAGAAAAGTTAGTGCAGCATTTCGTCCTTTTCACCTGCTCGAGTGTGGTCATAAGCGTTGTATACTACAGGTTACGCTATGCGCAGTCATACCACCACCACACATTCATGGACGTACATCAGAATATTTTTTGGTCTGGTGGCCGCGTTACTGATCTCCCTGTTTATTCCCTACTTGGGCGATACGGAGCTTGATCAATATTTATATTCGAGTGCAGTTAATATCGGCATTCTTTATGCGATGGTTGTGGGATTTCTCATGATGATTGTCATTAATCGTAAGCAGGCTCTCGACGGGCAGATTTCTCTTGAGTTAAACAAACTTCGGCGTATTTATCATTTGGGCAAGCACGTTTCTACGGGTAAAGAAGGCGGGGCAACATGGTTCAAAATTCTGGACAAGGCACTGACGGACTATCTCAAAGCCTTCGGTAAGCGTGATTTTTCCGAGTACGATGCCGGTAACGCGCTGCACCGAAAAATTACTTATGCTGTTTACGCCCTTCCGGATTATGTGCAGGATTATGTGTCGGAACTCTACACGTCACTCTTAGAGGCAACGGGCGAAGTAACCGAGGCTCGCGAACGGCTCCATTCGCTTAAGGATGCGTCGATTGGTAATTTTCAGTGGATCGTTACTATTTCCATGACACTTATTTTTGGTCTGCTCCTAGCTATTGATTCCCCTCTGACTTTCCTCACGCGTTTCATCACCTTTGCTCTCCTGTTTAATTTGTCTCTCATGATCCAGCTTATTTACGAGTACGATCAAATGAACGACAAAAAACGCCGGTTTTATTCTCAGCTCTACACGGACAATGTTAAATCGATGCGAACGATTGGGAAATAGATCACAAAAGAAAAAAAACTTCCCAAATGGGAAGTTTTTTCTTGGGGTGGCTAACGGGAATTGAACCCGTACTAGAGGTACCACAAACCTCTGTGATAACCATTTCACCATAGCCACCATAGCGCGGGCGTTGCCCGCCAAACCAATACGTTCAATCGGCATCGACAATATCATTTGAAGAACGCGGTTGTCCATCTGTTGGTGTCCCGGGTTGGAATCGAACCAACATCAAGGCCTTAGAAGAGCCCTGCTCTATCCATTGAGCTACCAGGACATCAAAAGTGCATAACCCGAGAAACAATAGCAGATATTGGCGAGAAAATCAAGTTTTTGGGTTGACAGATGTTGATTGTTCGTATAATGTTCGTTGTCCCTGTATCCTGCAGGATGTTGCCTTCCATCTTCAGACTTCCCCAGAGGTAGCCCCCATGAGTGACTTGGATCAGGAAACAGACATGGATGAACTCCGCGGTGGTCCTAAAGGAATTCGTGCAATGATGGATCGAACTGTGAATGGACGCCCATTCATCACGCGTCACAATCTGTCGGCCCTGGGAGTTAGGGAGCCGTTTGGGACGCGTTTGACGCTTCGCGTGGTCACCACTAGGACCACGGACTCTCGTAAAGATGAGTTTGCGGAGATCTTCAAGGTAGGGTATTTCCATGTGGACGGCTTGCATCATCTGCTCTTCATGTACGATTGGAACATTCCCGATCCCGTGATGAAGGAGGTGATCGCTCCCCTGTTCATGGAACTGTTCGACTATGCCGATGGAGATCTTCTCACATCGGCACTCCTTGAGATCATTTCTACGACCGAGCGGATCAAGAAGACGGAATCCGTGCTGACCTGGATTCAGCGGTATTGGTCAGGCACCGAGCCGAAGCCGGAAGCCGAAGATGGTCAGACGGACGAAGTGTCACTCATCATTTCGCTCCTGACGCTCGAAGAACGTGCGGGCAAGCCACCGAAGTGGAGGCTTCGCCAGGCGACGAAAGTGATTGATGATTTCCATGTGTCTCCGAAAGGACGCTTGGCGGTCTTGAGTGCCGAGCAGGCGTTTGAGGTCAATCCGCGGGCGTTTGTCCGAGCCATCAAAGGCGCCGGCGCACGTGATGAAGACTTTATGGCAGCCAAACGCCTGGGCGTGAAGGTGGGGCCGAACGCGGTACTTTCACGCTACACGCCTGACGACTTCCAGTTCAACATTCCGGTGTATGACAACGGTGCGCTTACCGTCTATCACCCGGATACGGGCAAGGTGCTTTTCACTCGGCCGTCGGACAGGTTCATCATGACCGCGGCGGATGGTACGGGGAGTTTGATCGCCCTTGAGCGCACGCAGCATGGCCGGCGCAAGGTCGCCCCTGCTCGCGCACATCCCGGACAGGAGACGCTTCCGCTTCACGCACACTAGAGCTTGCAAGAGCTGCTCGCGCCTTGACCCCACGTGGTCAGGGCGCTGTTTTATTTGATGAAGTCGCAGATGATGTACCAGGCGTACTTCCCAAGTTTTTCGAAGTGACGTGGCTTCAGGACGGTCCAAGCCAGTGAGCGATGCTTATCTTTGCTGTCGCAAAATTGTTCCAGGAATGTTTCATGCTCGGAGGCGATGATGTCATACATGGCGCGGAAGCTGCGGTCTGTTTTCATGAGATCCCAAATCATCCGGTAGCCCATTTGGCGATAATAATATTTCATAATGCCGCCGTGTTCGTTCATCCATTTTCGAAGTTTCTTTGTCACTTCGGTTCTGCCGTCGAGATAATGATGAATGACGCGCGCGGCTTCCTTGCCGGAAATGACAGAACCCTTAATGCCGTCAGCGGCGAATGCGCCACAAAAACCTGCAGCATCGCCAATCAACAAAATATTTCCGTCCGCGATCTTCATTCGGGGGCCACCGATCGGAATGTGCGAGCCAAAGACGTAGCCGGGAGCAGTGATCTCGCCTTCGACTCTAATATGGCCGAGCTCGACCAGCTTTCGCATGAAAGATTCCATGAGATTCTTCGCCTCCCCTCTATCTTTCATTAGTTTGGCGAGGCCGATACGGAATGCTTTGCGTCCATCGACAACCGTAGGCGACAACCAACCGCCGTAGCCGAGCGAAAACTCGCCGAACCAATAGTGGAAGATCGTCTCTTCGGGTTTGGGACCGAGGAGAACGTCGCCAAAGAACACTTGTTCGTAGCCAAAGAGGAACTTGCTGTTCTGGCTGAGCGCTGGGTTCGTCGACGCGACTTTCGAGTGACCTCCGTCGGCACCAACGAGGAACTTGATGCTGATCGCTTCTGGCTCTTGGCCGAGCGTGCGAATCGTGGCCTCGGTCGGATTATTTGGTTTGTTGGTGGCGAGGAAGACGGTCGAGGTCTTCAGCGATACGTTCGCCGGTAGCGTTTCGGCTAGGGCGGCGACGAGTCCTTTTGTATCAGTTTGATAAATCCAAGGTTCTTTAACAGTTGAGATGAAATAGTCGGCAAAGCCCGGCGCAATCACTCCGATGGCGCTGATCGGGTTTGTAATATAGCGATCAATTGGAAAAAACGAGGAAAACTCGGCGAGAGTCTTAGAAGTGATGAGGCCTGTCGACTCAACGGTGCTTCCGGCGGACGGTTTTGCGTCTACTACGAGTACTTTTAAGTGTTTTGGAAGATGATGCGCCAGGGTTAGCCCAGAAAAGCTTGCACCCACTATCAATACATCGAAGTTTTCCATAGATTCGCGTATGATGTTCTCGAACTACACCCCTTATGTCAACCGAGAAAAAAGTATTTTTAGTGCTTGATGGCAACGCGCTTTTGCACCGCGCCTGGCATGCTATTCCCCCGCTCACTACCGCCGATGGTCGAGTAGTGAATGCTGCCTACGGCTTTACGAACGTCATCGAGAAAATGCTGTCGACCTTTCACCCGGACTCGATGGTCGTCGCTTGGGATTTGCCTGGTGGTACGTTTCGGAACGAAGATTACGCACCCTACAAGGCACACCGTGAGAAGAAAGCTGATGAACTTTATGCGCAAATTCCTATTATACAGGAGATTTTGCGCGCGTACGGTATTCCATCACTCGATGCGAAGGGATTTGAAGCTGACGATATCATCGGCACCATTGCAACCATGAATGAGACTGGCGGAGACTTTGAGACTTTGATTGTAACGGGTGATCTCGATTCCCTTCAGCTTGTTTCGCCGAATACGAAGGTCGTTTTCTTTGTGAAGGGGCTGTCCGAGGTGAAGATTTACGACGAGAAAGCAGTCGAGGAACGCTACGGATTGCCGCCGAGTGGACTGATTGACCTGAAGACGCTCATCGGCGACACGTCTGACAACTTGCCGGGCATTGTTGGTATTGGCGAGAAGGGCGCGGCCGAATTATTGAAGGCATATGGCTCGGTGAACGGTATCCTTGAGGCGATGAAGACCGAGTCGCTTCCAGAGAAATATGTAAGAAAATTCAAAGGCCAGGAAAAGACGGTGGAACTCATGCGCAGGCTGGTGACGGTTGTTCGAGACGTACCACTTAAGAATTTTTCATATGAATCGGCTAAGCGAACGCCGATTGATCCTGCGAAATTGTTGCCCATGTTCCGTGATTTGGAATTTCGCACGTTGATTAAGAAATATGAATCTCGAGAAGGCGGGGTTATCAACCCCGCACCGGATGAAAGACCGAAAAAATCAACAAAGAAATCCGCATTAACGAAATTTGTTGGCAGCATGTTTGAATTGAACCCGAAACAGATAGGGATTTTATTAGAGGAGAAGCAACAGGATCTGTTTGGCGAGTCTGTGGGAGCGATAATCCTGACGGACGGTTCTTTGTTTTGGAAGGTTGCTTCGACGAATATTGCCGAACTACGGCACGTGGTCGAGGTTCTTTCCAAGACAGACCTCGTCGTTGGACATGACTTGAAGGCTATTTATCATGTGTTTGCGAAGCATGACGTCGAGGTTCTTGAGCCGCTGCGCCAGAAGACGATCTTCGATACGATGGTTGGCGCGTATCTGTTGGCGCCAGGTGGCCGTGAGTTAGCATTCATAGAGGTTCTGAATGAAAATCTCGGACTTCAGCTTGAAGAAACGGCGACTATCGACGAAATCGCCCCGCACTTGTTCGCGCTCAAGGAGAAGATTGAGAAGAAACTGGCCGAAGAGAAGATGACGAAGCTTTTTGAAGAGATTGAGATGCCCTTGATTCCTGTTCTGTTCAAAATGGAGCTCGACGGCATTTTGGTCGACAAGGAAATGCTGACCTCGCTCGCCGATCAATTCGAGAAGACCATTGATAAGCTGACGAAGAAGATTCACAAACTTGCGGGCAAAGAATTTAACGTGAACTCCCCTTCTCAGCTGGCCGAGATTCTTTTCGTCGATCTCGGACTCCCGACAAAGGGCATCAAGAAAACTAAGACCGGTTACTCGACGGCCGCACAGGAGCTTGAGAAACTTGAAGACGAGCACGAGATTGTCCCTCTAATGTCTGAATATCGTGAGATCGCAAAGCTGAAGTCGACTTACGCTGATTCCTTGCCAACACTGATTGCGAAGGATGGCAGAATCCACACCACGTATAACCAAACGGTTGCGGCCACGGGTCGATTGAGCTCGGTGAACCCAAACATGCAGAACATTCCGATCCGCTCAGAGCTTGGCCGTGAGATTCGCAAGGCATTCATTGCACCGAGTGGTTTCGAGCTTCTCTCCGCCGACTATTCGCAGATCGAGCTTCGACTTGCAGCCGTGCTATCGCAGGACGAACCATTCCTCAAGGCGTTTAAGGAAGGCGCGGACATTCACCGCCGTACTGCGGCCGACATTCTCGGTATCGAGGAAGACAAAGTGACTAAAGAACAACGCGAGGCTGCGAAGGCAACGAACTTCTCGATTCTCTACGGAGTTGGCGCGCGAGCTTTATCGAGGCGTATCGGCATGAGCTATGAGGAAGCAAGGGATTTTATTGAACGCTACTTTGCCGTGCATCCTGGTATCGCAGCTTTTATCGATGCGTCGAAAGTGAAGGCGAGAGTCGACGGCTATGTAGAAACGATGTTCGGCCGCCGCAGATATTTGCCCGACATTCAATCAGGAATGCCCCAGCTCGTCGCGGCCTCCGAAAGAATGGCGATGAACATGCCGGTGCAAGGTTCAAACGCCGACATCATCAAAATGGCCATGATCAAAATGGACGAATGGATCCGTAAGTCGGGACTGCGGGTGAAGATGTTGCTGCAAGTTCACGATGAACTCGTTTTCGAGGTTCACGCGAGCGACATTGAACAGGCCACCAAAGAAATTCCCAAAATTATGTCGGGCGTGGTCAATCTGGAGATTCCACTGATCGTTGATACGGGAATCGGAAAGAGATGGGGGGAGATCGAGTAATTTAAAAGCGAACCGCAAATAACAACGCCCGGGCTTTTGGCCACGGGCGTACGTGTGTCAGTTGTCACCCTTGATATCCTTCTTTTGCCCGAGCATCTCTTCGGCATATTCCCACGTCACTGCGGCAATGAGCTGACGGAGATCTCGTTCGTCATGGACGGGCTGCGCGTCTTTCGCTTCACTCTTGAACTCGAAGAGCACGGTATCCATGACGTTTTTCAAGATGGCATCAAGTGCTGCCTTCTCTTGTTCGTCGGTGAGGAATATTTGTTGCGAAGCACAGACGGCAGCAATCGATCCTTGGATCCACGGGGGGAGCCTATCGAGCTCAAGCTGAGTCGTGAGCACGGCGTGGCAGACGGCACGAGATTCAGGGCTCAGCGTGATACCGTAGTCCTTCAGATTGTCCGTTTCCACCACGACCCACAAGTTCAGAAGCCCCCCGAAGGTGAATTCTGTCTCTGGTAGCTCTCGTACTCCCGAGGACCTCAGCTCCTTGAAGTTGAGCTTTACCACCTCCATGTTCGCGCTCATCACAGAGAGAAGCTCAGAGAGTTCCGTTTTCCGCATCCCGTGTTCCAGGAGCGTTTTCATTGCATCCCGCAACGCGTTCTTGTTGTTGAGGGCCTCGGTGAATTGCTCTTGAAACATGGAACCTCCGCGCAAGAGCTTAATCGCCTTTTCATTCCTGGTCAAACGTGTTTTTATACCGGTATATGTTGTTATTCGTTTACGGCGACGATCATTTGCGCGTGAAAGAACGCTCGGATGATTTGAAAAAGAAATTTCTTGAAAAGTATGACCCCACCGGAATGAATGTGGACGAGTTTGTGATCGGGGCGAAGTCTGACCTTGAACCCGGAAAGATTTTGCAGGCTGTTCAAGCATCGCCATTTCTCTCTGAGAAACGGCTGGTGATAATTCGAGGTCTGGTCGAGTCCGTGACCAAGGCGGAATCGAAACCTTGGATTGCGGGATTTGAGCGAGCGCCTGAATCGAGTGTCGTAATTTTTGCGGACGATCTTTCCGTTGAGGACTTCGCAAAGAAAGAACTCGGAAAAACGTTGTCGACGCTGCCGAACGTCCACACCTATCCCCTGCCGCGGCTGGTCGGCGCTGAACTTGTTGCTTGGGCGCGTGAGCGCGTGGTCAAGCTCGGTCTCGTGATGACGCCGTCAGTGCTCGATGAGGTACTTCGACGAACAAAAGATGATGCATGGCGCACCGGGGGCGAGCTCGAAAAACTTTCGGCGTATGCTCGAAAAGAACCGGTGACCATGGAGATGATCGATTTACTGGTGCGCACAGATTATGAAGCAGATATTTTTGGCTTCATGGATGCGCTTGCCTCGCCCACTCCGCGCAAGGCTCTCGAAA
Source organism: Patescibacteria group bacterium (assembly GCA_041659765.1). Classification (NCBI taxonomy): domain Bacteria; species Patescibacteria group bacterium. Next base: position 869,674 of record JBAZXR010000001.1, read on the forward strand.
AACTGTATAGCGAACGAAAAGCCGGGGGAGATGAATTTGCGCTCTTTGGCATGCTGTTGCGACAGATTCGACTGCTCGTGCAGGCCCGCTCAGTCCTAGACGACAACCCCCGGGCTCAAAAACAAGACGTGGCTTCCCTTCTGGCTGTTCATCCATTTGTAGCCCAAAAACTGCTGTCCGAGGTTCGTGCTTGGACTTCGACCGATCTCGCCCACACCCACGAACTCGCCCAAAAGCTAGACCTGGCCATGAAAAGCGGGATTAAACCGTCTATTTCGGTTGATCGGCTAGTCAGCGAGTGGTTACTTTAGGCTTGACTGTCCCACCCTTTTCCTCTATAGTTTTCCCACTTAATTGAGGTCTGGCTTTCGCTGGACTGACTACGGCGCCAATGTGCCGTAAGGGGCTAGCTAAGCTGGCTCTCGACTACCTATGCCAATTTTGAAAAATGCAGAGAAGGCCCTCCGTAAGAGCAAGGTGCGCGGTGAACGCAATGCTGACGCTAAGTCCAAGATCGCTTACATGCGCCGAAACCTGCGCAAGTTGATTGAGGCCAAGAAGTTCACGGAAGCTGATGAAGTGATGAAGGGTCTGGTCCAGTCTTTGGACAAGGCCGTCACTCAGAACCTCATGAAGCGCAACACTGTTGACCGCATCAAGAGCCGAGCCATGCTTGGACTCGCGAAAGCACGAAAGTAATTAGTCCACGCACTCGCACGTTCGACAAATCAAAAACCCCGTTCGGAACTGGAGTCGGATTACCTCCTAACAGTTCCTCACGGGGATTTTGTTTTGTCTCACTCCAAGGCTGGTTTTTCGACCACTTCGATCTCAATGGCTTCGACGATATCTGTTTGAGTAATTTTTGCGACGTCCTTGGTGATCTTCTTCAGTTCCCCACTCGATAAGTTGAATTGATTGACCGTTGTCGCGAGGTTTTTCGCCACCTTGCCGTGATAGTCGTGATAGGCGCGGACATGTTTTCCTAACTCCCCTACTTGCTGTTGAATGATTTGTGCGTCTTCTTCGATCTTCAGTGCCCGCAGGCCTTGCAGTACCGTTTGCAGATAGGCGAAGAATGACGTTGGCGACACAATGATGACGCGATACTTGCTGGCAGCACGGGCGAGCAGGCTGTCGGTCTCGTCCGTGACCGCGCCGACTTTATTTACGAGAAGATCGTAGTAGACGGCTTCGTGCGGAATAAACATGAAGGCAAAGTCCATTGTGTTTTCTCCGGGGCGAATATATTTTGCCGTTTCTTGAATGCGTAATTTCAAATCGCCGACGAAAGTTTTTTCGAGTTTTTCGCGCTCAGTCGGATTTGTTTCAACACTCATCTTGTTGTAGTTCTCCAAACTAAATTTGGCGTCGATCGGAATAATTTTTCCTTCAATAAAAATAGCCGCGTCAACAATTTCACCGTTTTGAAATTTATATTGCATCTGATAGTGATCCGGCGGCAATACATTCTTGAGCGCGGTTTCGAGGAAATATTCGCCGACGATGCCGCGTTGTTTGGGGTTTTTTAAAATATCCTGTAACTGTTTTAACTGCGCGGAGAAGTCTAGTACCTGCTTATTGGTAGCGTCGAGCGAGGCTAGCCGATTAGTAATGTCCTGGATGATTTTAGAAGTGTGCTCATGCTGCACCTGCTGTGACTTCTGTGAGTCTGACATGCCCTTGTAGACATTGTCATTTACGCGGGAGAGGTGCGTCTGCATCTCTTGGCGCGATTCAAACTGCGTGCGCTGGAGTTCTTCGCGCATTTCTTGGAGACGTTTAGCGAGATCATCAGTGCTAGATGAGCTCGGCGAGAGGGATTTACGGACCACAACGACCAAGAGGCCGAGAACGGCGAGCAGAAGTACGAGAATGAGAGGAAGAAGTACACTTTGCATATTGACCGTGTGAGTGTGTTCTCTTATACTTTTTATGCGAGCGAATAGTATAGCACGACGTAAATGCGTTTTGCGACGCTTGTTGGTATATTCTGCTAAGGTTAGCCGTATAATCTTGATATCAGGATTGTGCTCCCGTAGTTCAAATGGATAGAACAGGGGCGTCCTAAGCCTTAGATCGTGGTTCAATTCCGCGCGGGAGCACCAGTACACAAAACCCCCTAAAATACGCCCTGGCGTTGTCGCCGGCTACGTTTCTCCTCAACGTACCATTAAGTACGTTTCGTCGAAGCCTCGCCGGCTCCTAGCCAGGACCTATTTTAGAGGGTTTTGTAAAGCAAATGTCTTGGCAATCGTCGTTATAACTATGGGCCAATAGCTCAGTTGGTAGAGCGCGGCATTCGCATTGCCGAGGTCTGGAGTTCGAGCCTCCATTGGTCCACCAGTACACAAAACCCCCTAAAATCGGCCCATGCGTTGTCGCCTCTGTCGCTCCAGTCTCAACGTACCAGTAAGTACGTCTCGACTGTCGCTCGTCGGCTCCTAGCCTGGACCAATTTTAGAGGGTTTTGTAAATTCGGTCGATTGCAGTTGAAGATCAGCTTTAGGGCTGATTTTTTGTTATAGGGATGCTTGTTCGGTAAAAGTACGAATCATATGAAACAAAAATCTGGGGATAAACTGTTAACTGGTGTGAACAAGTCCCATGTGTGACCTAGAAAACCTTAAATTTGAAGCTGTAATTAAATTAGAAAAGCTACGCCACTCCTACTTATAGGCAAACTATGTTGAATAAGTCGTAAAATTAGCGAAATTGTTACATATCACTGTTGATAAGCTGTGGATAAAGAATATGCAGATTTGGCTACGCTAGTGTAGACAAAAATTACACAGGTTATCCACAGTTTTTGGCTTGTGGATAAAGTGGTGAACACTTATAGTGTTCATAGAGCTGTATGAGACACTTAAAGTTTTTTAATTTGTGTTGCGCTCTGACGATAATTTGGCTAATATCAGCTACTTTTCATGCTGAGTCAAATATGTCCTCAAGCAATTATCAGATTCAGTGGGACTCGATCGGACAGGGTGGCGAGAACACGAGCACTTCTGCTTCTTATAAGGTAAGGGATACATTTGGAACTATTCAGGGGGTATCGTCGTCGACGTCATTCAGACAAGACACTGGGTTCCGGGCCGGTGTTTATGATCCGACGGTTTCATTTTCCGTTTTTTCGCAGGATACTTCCTCCCAGGTTGCAGCCACCTCCCTGGTTGGCAATGTGGTGACTATTACTTCGGTAGTTGGCTATGCGGTTGATGATTACATCGCGGTAATTCAGGATCAGGGCACTTCACAGATTTCCGCGATAGGTCGAGTCACAGTGGTTGGCGGCTCAACGCTGACTATTGATGAACTCAAAGATGGTGGAGTTGCCCCGGTAATCGATGGATCTAGTGACTTTGTTTATAAATTAAGCGGCAGTTCATTGCCTTTTAACACTTTTTCTACCAGCGTAGTTAATACTGGCATTGTGGGCTGGGACGCGGCGGCTGATGTTTCGAGCGGGTACAGCGTCTTCCTTTTTGAAGATCAGAACCTGACTTCTGGCACGGATACCATTCCAGACATCTCCGACGGTTCAGTGACTGCTGGCGTTAATGAATACGGGGCGCGATCGTCAGATACTTCACTCACTGGTTCAACGTTTGATACGACTGATTCACCAATTATCGGATCGTTCCAGGAGGTTGCGAGCAGAGCTGATAACTCTCTGAAGGCGCGGGATTTTTTGACGCTAAAAGTAGGCATTAGCGGTACTCAGCCTAATGGTACCTACACTCAAACGTTAACTTTCGTCTTTGTTGGTAACTACTAATATGCGACTCTGCGGACTCGTTCTGGGTTTATTTCTATCTTTTGCGACGCCACTATTTGCGTTGGGCGCGACCGTTGACCCGAGTGCGAGTGATCTTACAGTTATGCCAGGTGAAACGGCGGTAGCGACGATTTCCGTAAAAAATGATGCAGATTGGTCAAAGAATTATGAGGTTTCTTTCGCCCAGGTGAAGTTTGGTACTACGGCAGAAGAGGTCTCGTTCACCGCGTTGTCTACGAGTTTAAAAGGGGCGTTGTTAGCTGCGCCGAAACTTTTTACTCTTGAAGCTCATGCTTCGCGAACGATCGATGTGTCTGTGCAGCTGCCGGTCGGTCTTGAGGCTCAGTCGCCGACGATCGCCATTTTGGTAACTGAGAAGGGTGACCAGGGACAGACGGGAGGCGTGCAATCGTCCGTAGCCTCGATGTTATTTTTGCATGTTCCAGGTAATTTGACGCGTTCCATGTCTCTGGATTCGTTTATTGCCGTGCCAACCTTTACTTGGGGGAGAAATACAATGATTTCCGGGTTATTTAGGAATGACGGAGAGGAAACAATAGTCCTGCCAAACGAGATCCGAGTTTTTGGTCCATTTGGCGGTGAGGTTGGCCGAGGTTTATTCTCGAGTGAACCTAAGCATTTGCCTCCAGGAACCACGCGCGGGGTGACGCTAACTTGGCCGGCGAGTGACGGATTTTCTAAGTTTTTGATAGGCTCATACCGTTTTGAGCTGTGGGATGGTGATCAACAGCTGGCCAAAACTAAAGCTACTTTTGTTCCGATTACGGTGTTCGTAGTGCTTGGAGCCAGTTTTATTGTCATTTTTCTTGGTATAATTACTCTCGTGCGGCGTCGCACTAAATAACTTTGTGAGATTTTTTTTCAAGCGTGCTGCGGTGTTTTGTATTTTCACCCTCTTGCTGATGGGTGTATTTCCTGTTTTTCACACTTTTGCAGTTACTGATGTGGTGACTAGTTTGTCCGACCAACCGAGCACGTTGGTTACGAGCGCTTTATCAAATCATTCGTTTTTATTCACTACCGCTGACAATTGGACTGATGGTTTTACTGTGACCTTGGTTTTCCCGGCCGGGTTTACGACTACCGCTATCATTGAGGATGACGTTGACGTTGCCGATGACGGGGTGGATTTGACCACCGCTGCTACTTGCGCCGGAACAGAGCAGATGTCTGCGGTCATGAGTGGCGGAACCCTCACTTTGACGGTCTGCACTGGTGATGGGGGAACGGTAGCCTTAGGCAGTGTGGTGACTGTTGAGATTGGGACAAACGCGTCCGCGTCTGGCACTGGCTCTAATAAAATCACTAATCCTTCAAGCGCCGGTACCTATTTCGTAAATCTTGCAGGTACGTCTGGCAACCAGGGTTCTATCCCTTTACCTATTGTTAGTTCATTAAGCAGTGGCGTTTCCGGATCAGTTGGTTCATTCGTTCCACCGCCATCGGGCGGCGCGCCGCCATCACCTCCGCCTGAACCTCCGCCAGCACCTGCTCCGGAACCGGCTCCAGAACCAACTCCTGAGCCTGCGCCTACGCCAACTCCCGAGCCAGCACCAGCTCCCACTCCCGAGCCCGCGCCTGCACCAGCCCCTGCGCCATCACCGGCGCCAAGTCCTGCGCCGAGCGCGCCACCTGGAGGGGGTGGTGCTTTGCCAACTGATATTGACGTGTCGGCTACGTTGTCAGCTGGCGGGATTCCGCTTGCCCTAGAAGGCGGCGCAGTTAGTCTTTTACCTGGCACGACTCCGGTTGTCAGGGTATCGGTTACTAACCCTGATGATGTTGGTTCAGTAACAGTGGTAATCGCAGACTCTACTTACATCTTGTCCCAGGTTGCGCCTGATACATATCAAGGCTTGATTCAGGCTCCCTCGGCGAATGACGTCTTGAACGTCATAGTGGCGAGGAAGAGCGGAGGTTCAAAAATCATTTCGATGGCCATTCAGATTGCGTCATACGGGCAGGTCTATGAAATTATTGATGGCTTACGACGACCAGTGGAGAACGTTATTGTGACGGCCTATACTGGGGGTCGAATACTTTGGAATGCTTCTGATTTTGGCGGGGTGAATCCAGAGCGGACTTCATTTTCCGGCAGTTTTGGTTGGTATGCGCCAAATGGTTCGTATGTCCTAGTGGCTGAGCGAGACGGGTATGAATCGGCGAGCGTGACAGTCGGGGTGAGTGATCACGTTTTATCTTCCTCTATTCAACTAACAAGATCTTCCGAGGTTATCGTACCGCCTGTTGTTCCGCCGGTCGTACCCCCAATTATTGCCGCGCTTCCTCCGAGCGTTGGTCAGGCGGTGGTTTCGGCTAGCGCCGCTGTTGCCGTGGCTACTGAGGCAGTGGCGGCGGTGTTTGCCTCCCCGGAAGCGCAGGCTACGGCCACGGTGGCAGCCCCGGTAGCCGCGGCTGTGGCGGCCTCGTCAACGATTGTGCTGGCTTCGAGTTTTAATTTGGCAGCTTATCTTCAGTATTTAATTACTTCGCCGTTATTGCTTCTCAATAGACGCAAACGAAAAGCGTACGGCATGGTTTATAACGCGATGACCAAAATCCCGATTGAGCTGGCGGTGGTACGACTTTATAGAGTTTCGGACAACCGACTCATAAAGTCAGTAGTCACCAACGCTGAAGGAAAATACTTTCTGTTCGTCCCTGAGCCGGGCGTATATACCTTGAAAGTAGCCAAAGGTGGCTTTGTTTTCCCGAGTGATTATTTGAAAGGCATCAAAGACGATGGGACGTTTCTTGACGTGTACACTTCTCAATTGATTACAGTCAACGAGCGCGACGCCACGATTGCGGCTAATATCCCAATGGATCCGTCGCAATCTAGCGAGCACCATGGTGAGATGCGTTTGCGAACCAAGCGGTTCCTGCGTTCATTGCAGAAAGTGGCGGCTCCAGCTGGTGTTGTGTTATCGGTTTTCGTTTTTCTAACTTTTCCTGGAGTATTTTCCGGCCTTGGATTGGTGGTACAGGTAATTGCACTCATGATTTCTATCCGACTCGCTTGGCCAAAGAAACCAAAAGGTTGGGGTCTGGTTGATGAAGCTACCGGTAAGGCGCCGTTGGGGAATGTTGTCGTTCGTCTCTTCGAACCGCGGTATAATAAGCTAGTCGAGTCTACGCTCACGGATAACCGTGGCCGATATTCTTTCCTTTTGGGTCCGAACGAGTACTACGTAAGCTACTCTAAGACGGGGTTTGCGGAAAAAATTGTTCGTCCCATTGACTATAGGGACAAGAAAGAGCCGACACCATTAACGGTGAAGGTGGCACTCGACAAAGCTTAGGAGGTACATGAACCAACGTGCACACCATGGATTCCCGCAAGTGATTGCGAGGTTTCTCCTCGTGTCCGTTTTGTTCGGCAGCGCGGCGCTCTCCGCGCTTTTCGGCGTGTCTGTCCAGGCCGCAAGTGCTCCAAACATCATTAGTTATCAAGGAAGAGTACTGAATACGAACGGCGTTCCTGTTGCCTCCGCCTCCGCTACCATGGTCTTTGAAATTTATGACTCGCTCGCAGCCGGCACGTGTCTCTGGTCTAACTCGTCCGCTACCTGTGCAAGTGCAACCTCGCGAACCGTTACACTAACCGACGGCTTGTTCTCCGAGCCACTCGGCGACACGACCGTTGGAGTTCCATACGCGGCTATTGCTGACACAGTTTTTGGCAGTAATGCTGGTACCTACCTGCAAGTCACGGTGAACGGCGAGACGCTCACTCCCCGCAAACAGATTGTGGCTGCTCCGTATGCACTTAATGCTGACACGCTTGATGGCTTGGACTCGTCTGCCTTTACATCTCTCTTTACTGACGGCGGCACTTTTACATACCTAACTTCAGCCACAGACGACCTTGTTATTGGCGGGGTTACGGTGCCGGCGGCCTCGCTCTTCTTTGATGCATCAGTCGCGGAACTTAATCTTGGAACGGAGGGCGCCCTGAACGGACTCGTACGGCTTTATAGTTCTGGTGCTGTTGTTGATGCGACAATTGGTACGAACGTGTCAGGTGATTTAGTTTTGACGACTCCTGGAATCATTTCTGTTGCGAGTAACATCACGAGTAGCGCAGACCTGGCTCTAAACGGCGGCGATCTTACTTCTACCTCTGCTGTCTTTAAGCTGGCTGACGCTGTCGGAAACTCGGCCACTATTCAAATTGGTGGTGTCAGTACTGACCTTCTAAATACCGTGAACATTGCTACGGATTCTACGAGTGCCGATTTCATAGTTATTGGCAGCATAAACGCTGCCAGTACCGCTCAATTACGTGGTGCCATTACTACTCTGAACGGCACCTCGGCCATTAATCTGAATGACGCTACGGGCGCTAAGATCACGGACGTCGGCGGTGTTGACAATGACGGCGGAGATACGGTCCGCATCGCAACTGAAGGTACGTCGGCTGATGTTATTACCATTGGTAATAGCAATGCTTTGACCACATTAGGACTCACCGGTGGCGATGATTGGAGTGTCACGACCGCGGGACTGATTACTACGGCTAATGACGTGTTTATTAATGGAGGCGATTTGCAATCAACTTCCGCCACTTTTAACTTTTTGGATAACACTGGCGACGCGACAACGATTGATATTGGAGGCGTAACTACTGCTCTCAGCAATACCATTAACATCGCTACTAATGCCACAGGTTCCGATACCATTAACATTGGTAATAATGGAGCGGCTACTTCACTGGTTCTTACGTCTCAGGCCTGGAGCATCACTGGCCCTGGTCTGATAACTACGGGGGACGATCTAGCTGTTAATGGTGGTGACTTGACCTCTACTTCGGCTACCTTTAATTTTCTTGATGCGGCCAGTAGTTCCACAACGATTGATATTGGCGGCGTGACCACTTCGCTTAGTAATACGATCAATATCGCCACTAATGCCACCGGTTCCGATACCATTAACATTGGTAACAATGGAGCCGCTACTTCTTTGGTGCTGACGTCTCAAGCCTGGAGTATCACCGGTCCGGGTTTGATAACTACATCTGATGATGTGGCGATTGGCGGCGGAGACTTAACCTCCACCGCTGGAACCTTTAACTTCTTAGATGCTGCCGCAAACTCGGCCGCCATAGATATTGGAGGGGTCACTACTGATATCGGAAATACCATTTATATTGCGATAAACTCAACTACCGCGGATACGCTTAGTTTTGGAAATGCTAACGCCTCCACTGTATTCTATCTTGATGGTGGTGATGACTGGGCTATTAACGCTACGGGCGATGCGCAATTTGAAAATGTTTTGATTGACATGACGAATACCGCTACCACGAACGGTGTCTGTCACTCTGGTGTAGATTCAGATACCACAGCGACAGTTCGGGAGATGGTTGTTTGTTCTGCAGCTCCAGACGACTACGCCGAGTGGTATGAAACAGACGGTTCTGCGGTTGCCGGTGATCTTGTAGCGACGACGTCAACTACTTTTACGTACAATGCCAAGCAGAGCAACCCGTTTACCGGTGAGATTTTGCCTGGCACGATTAGTAAAACCTTGCCGGTACTCACGAAGGCGACATCGAGTTCGGTCGACGTATTCGGCATCATCTCTACTTCGCCAAACCAGGTGATTGGTAGCGATGTGAAGAATCAGGGCGCGCATCCTCAGCCGATTGGTCTAGTTGGCCGTGTTCCGCTTCATGTGACTAGCGAGAACGGCCCGATTGCTGCGGGTGATTATCTAACTGTGTCATCGACTCCCGGTTACGCTATGAAGGCCACTGCTCCTGGTCGAGTGATCGCTCGCGCACTGACAAACTTTAACGGCGTCGGCGTGACTACTATTACCGCGTTTATTGACAATTCTTGGTACGGCGGCGAAATGCTCGCAGCCGATGGCTCGGCCTTGGCACTGACCGGGGACCTTAAGCTTTCGTCGCTTGCTCAGGCAACGCCATCGAGCCAGGCTATAAACTCGCATGCGCTTTTACTCACGGGTAGCGGTTGGGATGGCTCAAGTGCTCTAGACGTAACGATGGGTTTGCGAACTAAAGTAAATTCGCTCAGTAATTATCGCCTCGCTTTTGAAAATAACCTTGGCGGCGAGATCGCGTCGATTACCAACTCCGGTGATGTGCTGGTGTCCGGCAAGTTGTATCCCTCTGACAGGGGTTTGACTCAAACCAACGCGTACATTTTCTATGATTCATCGGCTGGCGGGGGATACATGAAGACGAATGCTGCCGGTTGGAACGTGGGTTCGTACGACTTTGCTGAAATGTTCCCATCTGACGACGAACTGACCGCTGGCGAGGTTGTTGTTTTCGCCGACCGTTCACAGGCGGTGAAGAAGTCAGGTTCGACGACTTATGATGATAAGCTCGTCGGTGTTGTTTCAACACGTCCAGGTTTCTTGGCCGGTGAATACAAAGCTGGTTCATACCCGATCGCCCTTTCAGGTCGAGTGCCAACGAATGTGTCGGACGAGAACGGCGCTGTGGCTATCGGCGACCCGCTGACTACCTCCTCGACGCCTGGCGTAGCGATGAAGGCCACGAAAGCTGGTCCGATTCTTGGCTATGCCATGGAGCCGCTGCCTGGTGGAACCGGTAAGGTAGTCGCCTTTATTCGAGCTTCTTATTACTCAGGAAACGGAACTAACTCAGCACCGGATGTCAGTAACACGGTTACCGGCTTGTCAACGGCCGGTAGCCTTGATCTCTCAGGCTCTTTGAATATGAACGGCGGCAATATTCTGTCAGTCGGTTCTATAGGGGGTATCGGCGGAGTTTGGAAGATCGCTGATAATGGAGATTTTACAACCGGAGGGGCATTGGTTAAGCAGGTTCGTTCATTTATGGGTGATCTAGTAGACACTTATCCTTCTACCGCAACGGAGCGAACGGTTGAGCTGTCGGGGACAAGTACATTGCAGAACGGCTTAGCTACAGTTACCTTCTCAGAGGAGGATCCGCATTTTAATCAGATCATTTCTAACACTGCGGCTTATCGTGTACTAGTTACTCCGGCGGGCGCCACCGGACAGGTTTTTGTAACAGATCGTTCAAATGGAGGATTTATCATTCACGATACCGGCTCATCTACCGGAGTGATGGTTGACTGGCTCGTGATTGCCTACGAAAAAGATCATGAACCTCAAGTGGTGACTCCCGTTGTTGTACCTGAACCCATTCCGGAGCCAATCGTGGCTGGCATAGTTGATCCTGTGCCGGCTGATCCTGTCGTAGTTGTAGATACAGTGCCAACTGAACCGATTCCCGTTGTCGACCCGGTACCAATCCAGGCGGTCATAGAGGTCGCGCCTGTTGAAACGCTTATTGATCCAGTGCCTGTGCCTGAGCCAACCTTGCCGACTGATCCTCTTCTGACACCATAGAAATACATATGTCTCACAAAATAGGCGTCTTTTTACTGAAACTTTCTCGCATTCTCTGGTGCTCTGCAGCCATTTTGGTGCCTCTTGTCATGTTCCCGTGGACGACTGATCATTTTGATTTTAACAAAGCCTTCGTACTTGTCATCCTGGGCACCGGCATTGCCGCATCTTCTTTTTTTGGCATGGCGCTGACTAAGTCGTTGCGAGTGAAGATGCATCCGGTTCTACTTCTGCCCGCAATCTTTTTACTCGTTACCGCACTGTCGAGCGTTTTTTCTCTTGATCAGGCCACGAGTTTTATCGGCGAAGGGGGACAAGAACATACGAGTTTGTTGATGGGTATTTTTCTTTATATTTTATTACTTTTAGGCGCCATTTTTCTTGAGGATGAAGGATTTCAGAAGAGTCTGTCTTCTGCGTTGTTGGTTGGATCGGCCATCACTGGCGCGCTGACTCTGGTGACTTTTGTGGGCATCTCCATTCCGCCGTTCCAAAATACGGTCGGCGTGCCAACGGCCTTCGCTGTTTACATGATAACCATGACAATGTTTGGAACGTGCGTATTTCTAACGGAGATGGGACAAGAAACAAAAGCTAAGTCATGGGCGATGAAAATTAGTTTCGCCTTGACGGCCTTAGCGACTGCTTTGACTTTGATCGCTTTCGACTCCATATTATTGTGGGCTCTGGTGATCGTTTCAACCTTGGCGCTCTTCACCTTTGTCTTTGCTCGTCCCGAACTTCTCCAGAAGACAGCAATTTTAGCGGTTCCAGGACTATTCTTGTCTTTGGCCATCGTTTTTATCTTTGTTCAGTCGCCACTTCACGGCAAGTTCCCACTTGAGGTCAGCCTTAACCAGAACTCGTCTTTGACCGTTGTCAGACTTACTCTAGCTGCACATCCGATTATCGGTTCTGGTCCTGGAACCTTTGGTATTGATTTTAATCGATTTGCACCGCCCGAACTGAACTCGAGTTTATTTTGGGATACGCGTTTTAGTTCAGGCATGAGCGAATTCTTTACTCTACTCGCAACACACGGTGTCCTCGGCTTTATTGCTTTGTTACTCTTTCCTTTGGCGCTTGGCTTGTTTGCCTTCAGAACGGTCGTGTCAACTCGCACCGACTGGCATCGGGTGCTCCCGCCGCTTGTCGGGGGAATCACTTTACTCGGCGCTTTCTTCTTATTTGCTTACACAGTTACCACGGTATTTATTTTGATGATTTTCGCTGCCTGGATCGCTGCCATAACTTTGCCGCCGAGCCGAGACGTCTCACATGCCCATTCGCCTCGCTTGGCCTTGGTGTCGAGTTTTGGTGTTTTGCTTGGCAGTGTTGGCATTTTGGTCGCGGTATTCGTTTCACTTACCCGTTACGGTGCAGAGATAGCTTTTGCTAAAGCAGTTGCCAGAGATAGGGAGGGCGGTGAGGCCATGGAGATCATAAAGCTGCTCAATACGGCCGCTACATTAAATGGCCGTAATGACGGGTATTATAGAAATTTGTCCAACGCACTGTTAATTCAAACTTCCAAAGTAGCCGCTGATACTAAGGCTGATCCAGCAGTTATTCAGAGTTATCTCGCCTCAAGCGTGAATGCTGCCGTCATGGCTGCGAATATTGGGCCAAACGATGTAGCTAACTTCCAGATGCTTTGCACTGTTTACCGAGAATTTTCGTCAGTGGTGAAAGATGCTAATAATCATGCTATTTCTACCTGCGAAAAAGCCGTCACTCTAGCTCCTAACAATCCTAAATATCTAGTAGACGTGGCTCGCACGTACATAGTTCGCGTAGATTTATTGAACGCGTTGGCTAACGGCGATGATAAGGAGGTTGCCAAGACAGCTAAAGACGCGCAGGCCGAGGCATTGACTAAGGCTGGAGATGCACTCTCTAAGGCCATCGAGTTAAAGGGTGATTACGCGTCGGCTCGTTACTACTCAGCTTTTGTTGAGGAGCGAAAGGGCAACCTGGCTGCCGCTATCCAAAGCATGGAGGTAGCCCGCGCTCTTAACCAGAAGGATGTTGGGGTTAGTATTCAACTATCGCTTTTGTACTTGCGCCAGGGCAAAAATGATTTAGCCGAGAAAGAACTATTGCGCGCATTAGATCTTGATCCCAAGAATGATAACCTAAAGTGGTATCTCTCGGTGGCCTATGAGGCTAAAGGAGAAAAAGAGAAGGCAATTAATCTTTTACAGGATCTCGTAAAGACTAACCCGGATAACGAGACGGTTAAAACCAGACTTGAAAAACTTCAGAAGAACGAGCCGGCACCAAAACCCGTGATACCAGAACCGATCGAACCAACGCTTCCACCAGCGGAAAGCACGGCACCGTCAGCCCCAGTGACTCCGTAATTTGCTGATTTCCCTAAAAATAACACCCCGTCGGTTTAGGCCGGCGGGGTTTCACGATTTCACGGTTTCACGATGATGGCGACCAGTTCGTCGTAGAAGAGTTGGAGCGCGTCCATGAACTCTTTGGTGCCCTGCTTCACATGCGTGAAAGCATTGTCGCTGTGCGGAACGATCATGAGCGCGCTCCGGAGCTTGAGCCCGTGGACCGCCGCGGCAGAGTACTCGGCGTAGTGTTTGCGCAAGTACTCCAACTCTGATAGACGCACCCCGTACTTTTTGCTTTTCACGAAGGCGTTGATTTGTCCCGGAATGATGTGGTGGTCAGTCATGACGTCGAGCGCCAGGTAGGCGCCGAGCGATTTATAGACGCACGCGTGGTCCTCGTAGTCCCGGTTAACAAAGATGGCTTCCATCTGCTGAATGGCCGGGGTTATGGTCTCACGGAAGATGACGGGTTTTCCAAGAAGCCGCTTGGCCATATCCTGGTACAGCGCGCCGTGTTGTCGTTCGTTCTCCCGTACCTTCTCAATGACGAGGGCGATTTCATCAAGCTCGTGATAGCGGAGGTTGCTCGGCATGGAGAACACGTTACGCGCGAGTGCGCAGAAGTGAGCCACGTGGCAGAGCCAGGCCTCCAGTTTTTCTGGCGGCGGCCTTCCTTGTGCCAGCAGGATAAAGACCAGATGGCGGTTGACTGGGTGCTCTTCAATCAGCGCCACGAGTGGTTCAACGAAGCTGGTGTCCTGGTTGTTGTTCAAATCTCCTCCCGCGTAGATTATTCAAGTAAAACAGCGAATAGTCAAGAAAACAGGGGCAATGACGTGCAGAAAAAAAAGACCCACAGCGATGCGTCGCTGCGAGTCATACTCATTACGGTTTTTTTGTGGTTGCTCTCCGTTTGAATCCATCCTTTGGCCAGTCAGTGATCTTGAGTATGGAACAGGCTGTTTGCCATTCGGGGTTCACTCCGTCTGGTGACTGCTCAACCATGGCGAGCAGCATTTCGACCACATGCTTGGGCAGCGGGCGTTTCCCATGTAAGAATTTGGAGAGTTCTGTTGGGCTAGCTCCTACCTGTTTAGCGATTCTATAGTGCTGGTCAATTCGTCTCAGATACTCGGCCAGTACTTTGAGTGCATGTTCCAGAGAACCCTTTGGATCGCCACAGACCACTGGTCCTACCCGGGTAGGCGGATGGTGGTTGGTCCGTTGTTTTCGGAGCATCACGGACACAGTGGCGGACCTCCCGACCACCAGGCAGCGAAAGACGTGTTGAACCATCTTCTCGCACGCGGCCTGAGCGGCTGCCTCCATGTTCTTCAAGTCAGCGTCTTTGGGAACATTCACCGTTAGTTCATGCCTGAACTGCGCGAACCCCCTCTGTTCGAAATCAAAAGATAGCTCCTCATCTTTCATGCCATCTCCCTATTTTGATTGAAACCTAGCTATAGTTAGCAAAATTATTGGTCCGCGTCAAGAAATTGGTATATTTTCATATAATTCTTTATCATCTTGGCACTATGCTAAACGTCGGTATTGTTGGCCTCCCGAACGTGGGAAAGTCGACCCTCTTCACAGCCCTTACAAAAAAGCAGGTAGACTGCGCTAATTTTCCTTTCTGTACTATCGAGCCGAATGTCGGCGTAGTTGAAGTACCGGACACGAGAGTAGATGTACTGGCTGAGATTTCAAAAACGACTAAGAAGATTAAAGCAGCGATCGAGTTTGTCGATATCGCGGGACTCGTAAAGGGAGCGCACAAGGGGGAAGGACTTGGTAACAAGTTTTTGGCGAATATCCGAGAGGTGGACATGATTGTTCATGTAGTTCGATCTTTCGTGAACAACGATGTCATTCACGTTGACGGATCCGTCGATCCCGCACGCGATGTAGAAGTGATCGAGCTCGAACTGGCCATGGCTGATCACGCTACGGTCCAGAAACTCCTCGACAACGTGAACAATAAGATGAAGGGCGGAAAGAATACTGACCTCGCACCGCAGGCTTCGGCGCTACAAAAGTGGTTCGATGCATTGAGTCAGGGTCAGATGGCGTTGTCGGTCGAACTCACGGATGAGGAAAAGGAAGCGGTTTCGACAATCCAGTTGCTAACGAATAAACCAATTTTGTACGTTGTAAATTCTGACGAAGAGTCCGCTAAAGATCCAAACTGGGTGTCACCGCTTGGTCCGAATAGACTCGCGGTTCCTATTTCGGTAAAGATCGAAGCAGAACTCGCAGGACTGCCACCAGAAGAAGCAAAAGAAATGCTCGACGCGCTCGGGATGACTGAATCCGGACTCGATAAAGTAATTAAAAAGTGTTACGAGTTACTTGATCTCATTACTTTCCTCACAACCGGTGAAGTCGAGACGCGTGCCTGGACAGTCCACCGCGGTGCCAAGGCTCCAGAAGCTGCTGGCGTGATTCACACGGACTTTACAAAGAACTTTATTCGCGCCGAAGTAATTTCTTACCAGGACTTTGTGGATTGTGGTGGCGAGTCTGGGGCGAGAGACAAGGGAAAGTTGAGAGTTGAAGGCAAGGAATACGTGATGCAAGATGGAGACGTTTGTCACTTTAGAATCGGAGCATAAAAAAGACCCGCCACCCAGCTATTGTCGGGTAGGCTGGTTTTAGGTGGTGATATACCACAGATTTTATCTAATATTAGCTATATTATCAGGTATTTTAGTGGACAAAAGGCTGTTTTTATGCTATAGTCCTTGGTTCGGTTTTTTTCTGGGATATTCCTAGGAATGGGCCGAAGAACAAGCGAATTCTTTCCCAATCACAAGAGAGGTGACTCATGTCGCAGCAGGAACAGCAGAATAACACCGGCGCAAAGACCCGCCCGATCCAGCCCCGCATCAACACCCGTTGCGGTGTGAACATGGATACGGCCTTTTCGGTCGCGCTCGTCGGGTGTTTGGTCCCGGAGTTTGAGAACGCGGAGATTTTCTTCCGCGACGCCGGCTGGAGCTGGCAGATGGGTCCCATGGAAGTGGCCATCGATCTCGACGCGGGTGGCGTGAGCTTCATGGCCGAGCCGGACTCCGAGGGCCGTGTGCGCTCGACGTTCGATCTCATCCGTAAGACCTACGGCCCGCAGGCCAACGACAAGCGGGTCGTGGACGCGCTCGAGCCTCTCGCGCAGTATCTGGACAACCAGAAAGCATACGGGTCCGAAGGGATCCGCATGATCGCTCCGAGCTTGACCGAGGCCGATGCCGAAAACGTCTCGGACTTCACCCTCGCCGGGGTCTTTCGCAGGGAGAGCAGGGCCATCCGTGGACGGGCGAAGCGCTTGGGCGAGTCCCCCGAATGGGCGGACTACCAGATCGTGTGCTGGGCCCGTGACCACCTGCGCGAGTACATCAGCGAGAAGATCTCCTATATGAACGCCGAGGCCAACGTGGTCCGCGCGATCCACCGCAAGAAGATCATCATGCAGGAAGGAGGCGCGGTGGCCCTGTGTCTGGACCCGATCAAGTTCGTCCAGGAAGTCCTCTTCCGTAACTACGGCATCCGTGCCGTGGTGATCGTGGAGGACACGGACAACATCGTGGTCCGTCGCAAGGACTCCGAGCAGACGCGCATGGACCACCTGTTCATCCGCGAAGTGCTTGGACGCTTCGGTGAGAAGATCGGGAACGGGCAGAACGACTGGTTCTCCCACCCTTCCGGATTCCTCCTTGCGTGGCAGACCCGTAGGGGCGAGCAGCGCGGGCGCGGAACCAAGGTGGATCCCTGGGACATGGCGGAAGCTGTGGAGCGTGCCATCCTGTTCGAGGATGCGCGTATCGCCCAGTCCAAGTGACATATCGGAGCTGAAACGCAGCTCGCCGGCATTCCCCTCTGGGAGTGCCGGTTTTTAAATTTAAAAGCAGAACCCCGCCGGTCGAGCTGAGCTCGATGGCGGGGGAACGATTTATTGATCACCCGGGTACCCGTAGAGGACGGGGGCATTGCTGTCCGGGATAGTGCTGTAGAGCGTGAAAAGTTGATTCACGACTGTGAGCACGCGGCTTGTGCCATGCCACCGATGGATTTCGCAGGCTTCCTTGAGCGCGTCGAGCCGCTCGAGAATGGGGTATTCGCGGGAGAATATGTCCATCCCGCCCAGTCGCCAGTGCATGAAGCGGGCGAGGGTTTTGATCTCATGTCCGGGCGTGAACGGTTCAAAGCCTCGTTCTTCGAGCTGACCCAAGATCATGTCCATCTCGTACCGGTCGTATGCATCAACGGCCACCAGGTCATCGGCGTTCGTGAGGATTTCAAAGACGGTGTATCGGTCACCACTCCGAATGCGGGGGAGTTCCAGGCACAAGGGAAGGAACATGCGCAAAAAAGCCGTAGGATTGCGAGCGATCTGTCGGATCGTGGGCGCGTCCATGGAGCCTCCCGGAAAGGGGACAGAAAAAGCTTACCTGCTTACGCGCGGAAAATCAAAATCTTCCGGCCGACCAGTTGGTTCTGGTGGCGGTACATGAGGGGATCAAAGGGTGTCGGCACATGTTTGTAGCCGAGTTCTTCCATGATCCGTACGGCGTCGAGTTCGAGAATCTCGTCGTCGACAACATGGAACGGAGCGGTGAGCACAACGATGCCGTCAGGTTTTAATGTTGTTTTCAAAATCGAGAAGCTCTCGCGGTAGAGGGTTTCGACGTAGTCAATCGTCGTCTGTACATCTTCGACAGATTCAACTCCCTTGCGCGGGCGACCGAGGTAGGTTTCCGTAATAATTGCGTCTACAGAATTCGGTGCCATCTTCGACGCGATGTCGGACGCCTTTGAGACGTACACTTCGGCCACTGGCATGGATGGATTCTCTGAACGAATCCAGTTCAAGTTAGCAATCGAGTCTTCAGCGGCCATCGCGGCGATGTCTCCACCAATTAACCGTTCAGCGCCGAGTAAGCCAGCTTCCATGAGCACAGTTCCAGAGCCACAGAATGGATCCATCACTGTCTTTCCGTTCATGTTTGAACCGGCCAAATTTACCATCATGCGAGCGAGCTTCGGGGGGAGCATGCCTTGCTTAGCATTACGACGTGGGCGTTCCATGTCGCGGTGTGACCAAACGTCTACATCCTGAACAGCCAAAGTCTTGCCAATCAAAATGTCATTCTTGCGAACAATGAAAACAAACTCCGCGCCCTTTTTGAGCAAGTCATTGTTCTTGATGACCACGCTCGACAATGTTGGTTCACGGGAAATAACGTAACGCGCAGAGCGACCAGCGTCCTTTAAGTACGTCTTAATATCAAAACCCAAGTTCTTCAGCTTTGCACGGGTATCTCCCAGCTTCTGGCCATCTTCGCCGTAAACGCTGACACCCACGTGCACCTTTCCCTCGGGGAACTGCTCGATGAGGTCTGCACCGACAAACGCTGCCAGTTCTTTCGTGTCCACGTTCGTGATTGAACCGACAATGCTGCCTAGCTTCTGAACCCCGCCGAGGCGGTTCTGTAAATCCCCAAAAGCCCACTGAACATCGTCAAAAACTCCAAATTCACCCTCATGCCAGGACGGCTGAGAACCAGTTGCGGCATGGATTTCTGCCAATGAAATGTTGGGATGGGCTCCCAGAAGGGCGAAGGATTGCATAGATTCGGCTATGCTAGCAGTTCTTTCTTGACTTTACAACCCCTTTTCGGCTAATCTTCGACCACTAAATATTGTCCAAAGGTTCCCATTCGGGGACCTGTCGAGCAGAACTCGACCAAAGACCCTTATGATCTACGAGATCATGACAGTTATTCCGGGACGTTTTGCGGATACGGAGATTGAGAAGGTGACCGGTGATATTCAGAAGGAAATTGAGAAGGGGGAGGGAAAGATTGAGAAAGTGTTGAATTTGGGCAAGCAGAAGCTGGCTTATACTATTGAAGGTGAGCGTTACGGTACGTATGTCATTTTCTACACGGTTGCTGAGAAGGCTGCTATGGCGAAGATTGACATGAACCTCCGCCTTTCTGAGGAGGTGCTCCGCCACATCACGATTGCTCGCCCAGAAGGTATCCCAACTGGCGCGTACAAACTGGTTTCTTACGTCGCCCCTCTCACTACAGAAGGTCGCCGCTCGAGCGAACGTGAAGATCGTCCAGCCCGTGAGCATCATGAAGCTGCTGTAGCTCCGGTGAAGAAGATGTCCACGGAAGAACTTTCAAGCAAGCTGGATCAAATCCTCGATTCGGATATCATGAAGAATGTCTAAAGGATAAAACCTATGGCTTCCTCACTCAATAAAGCAATGCTCATCGGAAACCTCACGCGGGATCCCGAGATGCGGAAGACTACCGGTGGTCAGTCTGTGACAAGTTTTTCCATGGCTACGAACCGTTCTTACACGGACAAGGCTGGGAATAAGAAAGAAGAGGCAGACTTTCACAACGTGGTTGCCTGGGGACGCCTGGCAGAAATCTGCGCGCAGTACCTCACCAAAGGCAAGAAAGTGTACGTTGACGGTCGCATCCAGACTCGCGATTGGGAAGGTCAAGACGGTGTAAAGAAGTACCGAACCGAGATCGTGATTGAAAACATGATCATGCTCGGCGGTCCTGCCGGTGCGCGTGGTCCGTCAACGTCGACCCCATCACCGGAATACGTTGCTTCCCCAAACTTTGAAGAGACGCCCATCGCCGCGTCTGAGCCCTCGCAAACACCCGACGACGAAATCAAGCTTGAAGATATTCCATTCTAAATATGAATCCCCCAAACACTAAACAAACAACGGAACGGTACTGTAACTTCTGCGTGAACAAGGACATCGTGATCGACTACAAGAACACGGACATGTTGAAGCGCCT
The DNA here is from genome assembly GCA_041659765.1 of Patescibacteria group bacterium. NCBI lineage: Bacteria > Patescibacteria group bacterium. The sequence goes on from JBAZXR010000001.1 coordinate 890,019, forward strand.
GGTTTCCTCTTTTGGAAAGATCGTGCCTCGCAAGCGCTCTGGCGTTTGTGCCAAGCACCAGCGCGAAGTAGCGACTGAGATTAAGCGCGCACGCATCATCGGTCTTCTCCCATTCGTAAATGCTTAAGCATGCTCGGTAAGGACGACTTGAAACTTCGTGCGGAATTATGGAATGGCGTGATCTCCCAAGTTCACGCCTTTTTCCAATCCAAAAATTATTTGGAAGTCCGCACCCCAGTTCTCGTGAAATGCCCTGGCATGGAACCGAACCTGGATCCTGTCGGTGTCGACGTGCGACTGATCGACGGAACCAAGCATCGAAGAGGATTGATAACCAGCCCCGAATATTCAATGAAGAAACTCCTTGGCGCAGGACTCGATAAGATTTACACGCTGACACCGGTTTTTCGTAACGTGGAAAAGATGGGGGAGAGATGGAGTGTCGAATTTACGATGCTCGAGTGGTATCGAACGAACGCGGATTATCACGAGTGCATGAAGGAGACGGAAGAATTGGTTGATATGATTTTAGGCTCAGAAAAGGCGGGGTTATCAACCCCGCGGTGGCCCCGCATCAGTTACGTCGACGAATATCAAAAGTATTTTGGCGTACATCCGGCCGATGAGACGCTTGACGCTTCAAAAGTGGCTGATCGATTTCAGTTTGAGGTTATGCCGAAGCTTGAAGCGCAGTATCCTCGATTTTTCCTGACCGAGTATCCGGTGGCCGAGGCCGCCCTCGCCCAAAAGAATGCGGATGGACGCTCGGCTCAGCGATTTGAGGGATATGTGAATGGGCTGGAGATCTGTAACGGGTTCACGGAGCTGGTAGACTCGACCGAACAACGGAAGAGATTCGAGCTAGAGGCCGAGGAGCGCAGATTGGCGGGTAAAGAAGTCTTCCCAATTGACGAGGAACTGCTCGCCGGGCTATCCTCCGTGCCGTCGCCGACCTTCGGCAATGCTTTGGGCATAGATAGACTGATTATGCTTAAAGCAGGTGCGAAAGATATCGATTCTATTCATTTGTTCCCTCCTTCCACGAGGTTTTAATATGGCATCACCAAACGACATTAAGAAAGGCACGGTTATTAAGATGGACAACGGCTTGGCTGTGGTTGTTTCTTTCCAGCGCGTCTCCCCGGGTAAGGGTAGCTCTTTCGTCCGCACCCGCATCAAGTATTTGTCTTCTGGCAAGGTGGTTGAAAACAACTTCAAGAGCGCCGAGTCATTGACCTTTGAAGAGGTTGGTCACAAGAAGATGCAGTTTATCTTTGGCGATGCTGACACGCTCACCTTCATGGACGGAAACACGTTTGAGCAGGTAACCATGGGCCGAGATCTGGTTGGCGAGGATGCTAAGTACTTGAAGGAAGGTCTGGATGTGACAGTCATCATGCATAATGACGCCGCCATTTCCATGGAGTTGCCGCTCAAGATTGAATATGTAATTGCTGAAACTGAACCGGCAACTAAAGGCGATACCGCTTCTGGCAACGTGCTCAAGGATGCAAAGACTGATAACGGTTTAATGATTCGCGTACCAATTTTCGTTAAAGAAGGCGAGCACGTGATGGTGAACACGGATACGGGGGATTACGTGGAGCGCGTATCAAAGTAAAGGAAATACAAGCCGGCTGAATAGGCCGGTTTTGTATATCTGTTACAATGGTGAGGTTATGGCGAAGCGTAAAAAGCAGGAACCGGAAGATTTTGGTTTATCTGAGGAAGTTCGGCGCAGCATTGTTGCTGTAGTCCTGATTGCCATTGGGGCAGTGGGGCTGCTTTCTGTTTTTGGCCTTGCGGGCGCTGTCGGTCATAAGGTGGACGACGTTCTGGCGATGGGACTTGGCCTGGCACGGGTGATTGTGCCTGGTCTTCTGATTCTCGTTGGTATCGGCATGGTCGCCGAGCGATTAAACGTCCTTCGACCCCGGGTGCTTTTGGCTCTGATCGTTTTTATTATTAGCTTTAGCGGGTTGGTAAACCTTTTCTTTGCTTCCGGAATCGACGATCCAGCCGTGCTAAAGAATGCCGGGGGAGCGCTCGGTCTGCTTTTTTCGAGCATCCTTGTCCGATACATGGGATTTGGCGCGGCGCTTATTGTGGCGCTTGCATGTTTGGTCGTTGCAGGTCTTCTGATCATGAATAAGCCAATTCAGACGCTAATGGCGATGTTCAAGAAGGAAGAGAGCGAGGATGAGCCGAAATTTGTCGGCGACGGTATTCCGGACGTCGATGACGAAGGCGGGGTTATCAACCCCGCACCGGATGATGACGCCGATGATGACACCGAATCCGAAGAACCCGAGGTGAATGAAAAAGCCGTTGCATATTTTGCGGCAAACAAAGCCGGGGGAGGCGCTGGAGAGACGGTTATGACGTCCGCTGCTCGCAGAAAGATTGAAATCCCGCTCGATCTGCTTGATAACAAGCGTTCAGAAGCGAAACCGGGGGATATCGACAGAAACCAGGAGATCATTGCAAGAACCATGGAGCAGTTTGGTATTCCGGTTGAGATGAGCGACGTTCGCGTTGGTCCAACTGTGACGCAATATGCGTTCCGTCCTGCCCAGGGCGTGAAACTCGCTCGCGTGGTTGCCCTGCAGAACGACCTCGCGCTCGCTCTCGCGGCTCACCCTATTCGTATCGAGGCGCCAATTCCAGGAAAGGCGCTTGTTGGTGTTGAAGTTCCTAATCAGACCGTTGCGCGCGTGGGTCTTCGCGAGCTGCTCGAGAGTAAGGAGTTCCGCACGCACAAGAGTTCGTTCGCCGTGCCACTCGGCAAGGATATTTCGGGTGCGACGCAGATGCTGGCTGTCGACAAAGCTCCGCACATGCTCGTTGCAGGTGCGACTGGTTCTGGTAAGTCTGTCTGTTTGAATGACATCATCATTTCGCTTTTGTACCAAAACGGCCCAGATGATCTGAAGTTCATCATGGTCGACCCAAAGAGAGTCGAACTTGGCGTGTATGCGGGTATTCCGCACCTCCTCGTGCCGCCGATCGTGAAGGCTGAAGAGGCCGTCAACGCTTTGAAGTGGGCTATTCGAGAGATGGAACGCCGTCTCGACTACTTGGCGAAGTTCGGCGCGCGCGACATTGATTCCTACAACGCAAAGGCGGCCGAAAGAATGCCTCGTATCGTTATTATTATCGACGAGTTGGCCGATTTGATGATCCAGAACAAACGCGATGTTGAAGCCGTCATTGTTCGCTTGGCTCAGATGGCGCGTGCAGCCGGCATTCACCTCGTCCTTGCTACCCAGCGACCGTCCGTAGACGTCATTACTGGTACGATTAAGGCGAACATCCCAACCCGTTTAGCTTTCGCCGTGGCGTCACAGGTCGACAGTAAGACTATCCTCGACACTGCTGGTGCCGACAAACTACTCGGACGCGGAGACATGTTGATTTCGACACCTGATTTGAGCAAACCCCGCCGTGCGCAGGGTGCGTACGTTTCTGATGATGAGATTGCCCGCGTGGTAGACTTCTTGAAGAAGGAGAGCGAACCAGATTACGATTATAAAATTACGGAAGGTGGTAAGGGAACTGGAGACTCCGGGGGAGTATCCCTAGGTTCTGATGATGCCGATGAATTGCTCGAGGACGCGATCAATATCGCTATCGAAGCCGGCCGCGTTTCGACGTCATACCTTCAGCGCCGCATGAAAATTGGCTACTCCCGCGCCGCGAGAATTGTTGATCTCATGGAAGAAATCGGTGTGGTCTCCGCTGGCGAAGGCGCAAAGCCTCGTACCGTGTTGGTCACCGAATGGCCACCAGCAGGCGTGGGCGTGAACACCGACCTGACGGGCGCACCAATGCCTCGCGCAGCTGATGAAGAAGAGGACGAGGAAGACGAAGAAATCGAAGACGAGGAATCCGACGATGAAGTCGCGGACGTAGTGGTCGTTGACGCCATCGAGGGAGACGAAGATGAGGAGGAAGACGAAGAAGAATCTACGAAATAAAAAGAGGCGGCCTGGAATTTCTTCCGGTCGCCTTTTGCGTTTGTCACTACGGCTCTATTTGCCTTCTTCGTACAGCTCCCAGGTTTCGGTATTGGCGCGAGGAGGGCCGATTTTGCGGACCGCTAGTCCGCTGATGGTCGAGATAAGCCTGAGAATCTGGCCTCTCTCGAATTTGCCACCCGATCTACCTACTTGCTTACTTGGACGGGACTGCTCGTCCAAGAAGATGGTGTTGATGGTCGGGCGACCTTTCGCGTCGGGAAGCACGATCTTCATGTTGCCCGTCGACTGGTCGAAGACCAGGAGGGTACCGGCAACGATTTTCAGCGGAACATCCAGCGCTTTTCTGCGGACAATCTTTACGAACATGCGTGGCTCCTTTTGATCGGTTTTCGTAACTATTGAGATTAACAGAATCTGGGGGTTTTGTAAAGTTGGGTAATCCGGTAGAATGGCCTTGATATGGTCTTCGTGATGCGAAAACTGGAAACCCAGCCTAAGTTGTTGGGCGAAAAGTTGAGAACCCTGCGCCGCAGCCAAGCGGTGAGCTTAGAGATGATCGAATCACTAACCCGAGTGAGAAAGAGTTACCTCGAGGCCCTCGAGTGGGGTAAGTACGATTTGCTGCCGGATCCCATGTATACGAGGAATTATATTCGTTCCTACGCTCGCGCACTGAACGCCGACGAGACGTACTTCCTTGAGCTCTACGAAGAAGAGTCCGGACGCATGGATTTGCTTGCGCCGCACCGGTTGCCGCGGGAGCGTGTGAAGAAACATCGTTTTTTCGTGGCCACGCATTTGTTGTCTGGTGCGGTACTTGCCGTTTGCGCGCTCGCGGTTATTGGCTATCTCGGTTATCAAGCAAATCGACTTCTCTCGGCCCCCGAAATTGCGCTCTTGAATCCGTCGGACGACTCGGCGGTGACCTCTGCACTTCTGCCTGTCTCGGGAACGGTCGAGAACAAAGAAGTGCAGGTAAAAATCAACGGCCACGACGTGGTTGTGAAGGACGACAATACATTCTCTACAACGCTCGACCTTGTTCGCGGTTTGAATGTCATTACTGTAGAGGCGAAGCGACGCTATTCACATCCCGCCATCATTTATCGACGTGTAGTTTTTGATGGAACCACTAGTCCGGCAGTTTCTTTGAAGTAAAAGTGGATAAGTTTCTATCGAGTGCCAGTGAGTTGAGGTAAACTCTGTTCGAGTTTTGTTCGGTTACTAATAATTTCTTCTATGGCGAAAGTTAATCCACGCATCGCTGCTGCAGGCGAAGCAATTTCACAAATTAAACAACGATTTGGAGAGGGGAGCATTATGCGCTTTGGCGAGTCCAAGCCGACGAACGTGGACGCGATCCCTACGGGATGCTTGTCGATTGACTTAGCACTTGGGGCGATGGGAGTTCCTCGAGGACGCATTATCGAAATCTACGGACCAGAGTCTTCTGGTAAGACCACGCTTGCCCAGCACATTGTGGCTGAGTGTCAGAAGCAGGGAGGTATTGCCGCCTTCGTGGACGCTGAGCACGCGCTTGACCCAGAGTACGCTCGCAGACTTGGAGTTAATGTCGACGAATTATATATTTCGCAGCCAGACACTGGAGAACAGGCGCTCGAAATCGTCGATACGCTCGTCCGTTCTAATGCAATCGACGTGATTGTCGTCGACTCCGTAGCTGCGCTGACACCGAAAGCCGAAATTGAGGGCGAAATGGGCGATAGCCACATGGGTTTGCAGGCCAGACTCATGTCACAGGCCCTCCGAAAGCTCACTGGCTCCATTTCAAAGTCCGGAACGGTGGTTATCTTCATCAACCAGATCCGCATGAAGATCGGCGTCATGTTTGGCAACCCGGAAACTACTCCTGGAGGCAACGCGCTTAAATTTTATGCCTCGGTACGCGTCGAAATCCGCAGAAACGCGCAGATTAAGCAGGGCGATAAAATTATTGGTAATCGTGTAAAGGTAAAGATCGTGAAGAACAAGGTTGCCCCGCCATTCCGCGTGGCCGAGTTCGATATTATGTATAATGAGGGCATCTCGCTGTCCGGCGATTTGCTCGACCTTGGTGTCGAAGTCGGAACCGTCGAGAAGCGCGGAGCTTCATACGCCGTGGGCGAAGAAAAACTCGGCGTTGGACGCGAGACCGCGAAGGCGTACTTGAAAGCCCATCCTGCACTCATGGAAAAGTTGCGCGCCGTTACCCGTGATGCCGCCATTGCGAAGGACGCTGGCACTGTCATGGGCGGAGCCGCGAAGGACGCCTTTGATGCTGCAGAAGCTGCAGGAGCGGTTGATGAGATTTAACGAGTCTTGTTTCTTCTATGGAATCAGAAAACGAAAAGTCTTTATCGATCGCAAGGGAATTTCTCGGCAAGACTGTTGAGGTGGTGATGGATCGACCGCTCGGTAGCAAACATCCGAAGCATGGCTTTGTGTATGAAGCCAATTACGGTTTTATTCCCGGCACCAAATCACCAGATGGCGAAGAGCTAGACGCCTATTATCTCGGCGCGTCAGAACCGGTAGAAGCAGTATTCGGTCGTTGTATCGCTATTATCCATCGTTTAAACGACGACGATGATAAATGCATTGTTGTTCCAGAAGGAATCGAGTTGTCCGATGAGCAGATTGAAAAACTGACGAATTTCCAAGAGCAATATTTTAAGCACGTTATTATTCGAAAATAGAGTCATCCTGAACGTAGTGAAGGATCTGAATGGTAACCAATCAGATCCTTCGTCGCTCAGAGCTCCTCAGGATGACTGAATAATGCTACTTGAACGAGCGGGCGAGTTGCGGTAAAGTAAGAGAGCTCCCGCTTAGAAGTTGCGGGGTAAGACGCATCGTTTTCTTGCTATATCTGTGCGTGAACACATTAATGGGGATCGCCCGTTAGTGAAATTTCTCTCTCCTGTTCATGCGCGGGTTTGGCCAAAATCGTAAACATGATTGCCGTTCTCACCCTGCATCTTCTCAGCGGGAGTTTTGTTTGGGCTAAATAAAACACCCCCGGTGCACATCCTGTGTTGACTCCTTCTGGTTAGTCAGGTACAATCCCGCGTACGCGCGTCAATTTGACAGGCTATGGTTTAAAACATAGCAAAGCGTAGCGAAAATTCGTAACTCGTCTGGCATGCAAAACAGCATCCCGGTCACTGTCTCAGGGGCTAAAACCTCTGCCGCGGTGTCCATTCAGCACGAGAACTAAGGAT
>JBAZXR010000002.1 GCA_041659765.1 Patescibacteria group bacterium
GTTAGTCCACTTAAGGGTACACCTCACGGCACGAGCTGACGACAACCATGCAGCACCTACATAGCACCCTCGAAGGAGTCTCCGTTTCTGGAGATTAGCAGCTACATTTCAAGCCCAGGTGAGGTTTCTCGCGTTGCATCGAATTAAACCGCATGATCCACCACTTGTGCGGGTCCCCGTCTATTCCTTTGAGTTTTAGTCTTGCGACCGTACTTCCCAGGCGGATAACTTAACGCGTTAGCTTGTTTTGTCGACTCTGAGAGGGTCGATACTCCCAAAATCTAGTTATCATCGTTTACGGCGTGGACTACAGGGGTATCTAATCCCTTTCGCTACCCACGCTTTCGTTCATGAGCGTCAGTTGTGTTCCAGCAAATTGCCTTCGCCTTTGGTGTTCTACCCGATATTAACGCATTTTACCGCTACACCGGGCATTCCATTTGCCTCTCCCACACTCGAGCCTTACAGTATCACCTGCAGCCCCCAGGTTGAGCCTGAGGATTTAACAAATGACTTACAAAGCCGCCTACGAACGCTTTACGCCCAATAAATCCGGATAATGCTCGGGGTCTCTGTATTACCGCTGCTGCTGGCACAGAGTTAGCAACCCCTTATTCATCGGGTACCGTCAAAATTCGTCCCCGATAAAAGCCGTTTACGACCCGAAGGCCTTCATTCGGCACGCGGCGTCGCTCCGTCACACTTTCGTGCATTGCGGAATATTCTCGACTGCAGCCACCCGTAGGTGTTTGGACAGTGTCTCAGTTCCAATGAGCCAGGTCACGCTCTCGCGCCTGGTATCCGTCATAGGCTTGGTGGGCCATTACCCCGCCAACTACCTGATGGACCATAGGTCCCTCTCGCACCGATAAATCTTTCATGCCTCACTCATAAGAGTGTGGAATAATATCGCGTATTAGCTATCGTTTCCAATAGTTATTCGCGAGTGCGAGGTAGGTTACCAATGTGTTACGCTCCCGTTTGCCACTAACATCACCTTGTATTGCTACTTAATGATGTCCGTTCGACTTGCATGCCTTAGACACGCCGCCAGCATTCATCCTGAGCCAGGATCAAACTCTCAGTAAGAATTGCCTCTCCCGAAGGAGAGGTATCTGCGGTTGCCTGGGTTTAACCCCAGGACTTTTTAGTGATAGACGTTGTGATCACGCAATTGTTCATTGCTTGTGTTCTTGATTCGTATGGTTGGTTTATTCAGTTGTGAAAGGTCTCCCGCAGATCAACCGTTTGAGGTTTTCCAGCGACGAGCGCAAGTTTAATGGAGTGCAGGAAACCTGTCAAGGACGGGGGGTTCCGTAACTGGGGATGAAAAAAAGCCCGCTTACGCAGACTTCTTTTGCTGTTCAGTTCGCCATTTTTTTATCTTCCCATGGTCCCCTGATAAGAGAACGTCCGGTACGGCCAGCTTCTTGCCGTGCATGAGATATTCAGGCGGTTTGGTGTATTGGGGGTATTCCAGCATAGAATCGTCCCCATGGGACTCCTCTTTCAAAGTGTCTTCGTTGCCGAGGACTCCCGGGATTTGTCGAGCGATAGCATCGATCATCACCAAGGCTGGGAGTTCGCCACCAGTTAGTACATAATCCCCGATCGACAATGACTCGTCAGCGATGTCAGTTTCGACACGATAGTCGACGCCTTCATAGCGGCCACAGAGAAAGATCACCTGGTCGTACTCGGCGAGTCTCTTCGCGTCAGCCTGGGTGAACCGCTTGCCGGAAGCGCTCGTCAAAATGACACGAGTTCTCGGCGCCTTGCCGAAGAGCTTCTTCTTCATCTTGATCGAGGACACAGCTGCATCGAACGGCTGAACTGCCATCACCATTCCAGCTCCCCCGCCATACGGAGTGTCATCAACCTTACTGTGTCTTTCCGTCGAGTATTCCCGCAAGTTGTGCGCCTCGATTTTGATAAGCTCCTTCTTCTGCGCCTTACCCAAAATACTCGCCTCCGCATACGGGGCGACTACTTCTGGAAAAATAGTGATAACGTCAAAGCGTTTCATAGAACGGATGATACTACACGTTCGGGCTGATTTCCGCAAACACAAACGAGACCCTAGAGTCTCGTTTGGTTGTGTCTAGAATGTAAGGCTGTCTACAGACATGTCGTCTGCTGGAGGGACGGAGGAGGCCATGCTTGGAGCACTGACATCCGGAGTACCCAGGCTGAATTCACCGGCTGGGGCTTCCTGACGTGGGCGGCGAGTGCCGTTCTCCGGAGCGTCGATGCGGAAGCTGATGCGCATGTTGGCTTTGGCGCCGAGCGTGGCGAGCAACGTGCGGATAGCTACAGCTGTTTTGCCACCCTTTCCGATGACGTAACCCGTATCTTCCGGGCTGGTGTGCACCGTGATGAGCACGCCTTGCTCGTCCACCTTACGGTCACTCTTCACCTCCTCTGGCTTGTTTACCAAAGCCTTCACAATCGTCTCTACAAACTGCTGGTCAAACTCCATAATCTCTAGTTAATTCAGATTCTTACAGGGATTAGTATAGCACTATGCAGCCTTAGGGGCGGCAGCGGCCATCTTTTTCTTACGGGCTTCAGTGATGGTGATCTTGTTCTTCTTATCACCCTTGACCAAGCCGTGATCAATGAACAAGTTGTTCAAAGTATCAGATGGCTGAGCACCCTTGGCCAGCCAGAAGGAAATACGCTCTTTGTCGAGAACTGCGTCCTTGCGATCAAGGCGCGGGTTCAACGTACCGAGTACCTCGATAGCTGGTGACCATGGATCACGAGTCTTTTCCTGAAGAACGATGCGGTAGTAAGGCTGCTTCTTTTTTCCAGTGCGAGAAAGACGAATGGTCAACATAGCAAAGATAACGTATTAATGCCGGAAGGCTACGCTTCGCCCTGATGTTTGTCAAGGCCTGTAGGGGCAAACGCTAGGCTGTCTTGGCTGATTTTACCGGAACATCCTGCAAAAAACGATCGATTCTAGCTTCCCGCTCCTGGCGATTTGCCTCAATAGCCTCTTGGTTTTCGCGTCTGGCCTCCGCCATCTCCTGTTCGTATAAATCAGCTGCCTCTTTTTCTTGCCTAATCTGTAATTGATTATATTTATCGAGCAAATCGGTCTGCTGCTCTAATGACCCTTCAAATCTCTTGAGATCACGTCTACTAGCCGGAGCCTTTAAATTTAAAATGGTCTGGACGGTATCCGCCAGTTCCTCGTCTTCACTTTTTGCCAAATATGAACCGGTATCCCGCCTAGAGTAATCATGGCCATAAGATGGTCGCTCTGTTGTTTTTACCGGCGGCCTCTCCGCTCCCTTCTTTGGTGCTTCCCAACCCATGCCGGCCAGAGGATCCTTTCCAGTTTCCATCATAAAAATTTCTAACTTCTACTCTCATGATAACATGTCCGGTTAAAAAAAGAGCGCAGCCATTGGCCACGCTCGACGGACACGAGTAACCCTACGGAAAGAACGAGGCGATCTCTTCGGCGATCTTGCGCGCCGCGTCCTTGGGCGAACCAATCTCAGGTGGCGGTTTCGTAATCGCCCGCCCGATCACCAGGTAGGCTGCGCCCGCCTGCATGGCCTCAAACGGCGTCATGGACCGGTTCTTGTTCTGATCCTTCGGCACCGCCGCCCAGACTGGCGTAATGTTCGGACAGATTTTCTCAATCTCGTCCGCGCCCGGAATGTCCTTGAGGAGCTCAAGATCGTGTGGCGCGCAGACCAAGTATTGAACCTTGGCCTCGACCGCCAAACGGGTAAACGCGCGGACCTTATCCGCTACATTCTCGCCGTAGATACTCTGACACTCGTCCTCGTCCATGCTGGTCAATACCGTGACCGCAATGACGGAGGACGTACCCCGATTCTTCACCGCTTCCCTCAGACCCCTGGTCCCGGCCGAGGCATGAACCGTGAACAGATCCACTCCGAGCCGAGCAATGGCTCCTGAGGCACCAGCGATCGTGGGCGGAATGTCCTTCAACTTCACGTCGAGCATGATTTGGCCGTGTAGCAACCGAAACAGCTTACGAGCACGATCGAGGTTGTCAAAAGCCTCGGTCAGACTCATGGGCGTCAACAACTCCACGAGGATGGTGAAGATGAGCTGAAGCCCGATCTTGAACTTCCCCACCTTCCCAGTCAGCATTTCAACCAGCACCATGGCCTGCGCCACACTATCCACATCCAAGGCCACAATGATCCGCCGACTCGCAGCCTGGATCTGTTCTTCGCTCCTCATGAAACCTCCTCATGGAAAAAGGCCTGCAGACAGTAACAAAATAGTTTAAATCTTGCGAGCGCGGATGGCCATAAACATTGGAATCTCTTTTCTGGCGCGGTTCTCGGCCTTGGCGCGGGGACCGAAGTCGCTCTCTTTGTTGCTGATCCATTCTTCGATGTTATCAATAACGAATCCGGCCTTCGCAAGCTCCGTCATGTAAGCCTGTAGTGGGCGATGGTATGAGAAAGTAACAGCGCTTTGTGATCCGCGTCCTGGGTTAGCCGAAATCGGAATCTCATTTTCAGTCATGTAACTATCAACCCGGCGATATTCCAAAAGACGCTCCATGTCCCAGCCCCAACCCGTTTGTTTTGGGATGCGATACATGGGGTGGTTAAGCACAATCACAAACGGCGAACCAGATTTCAAAACCTTGCCGGCATCGCCAATCGTAGCGGCTAGGTCGTTAATGTTCTGCAGGGCGAGGATGCAAACTGCGCCGTCAAAACTCTTTGGTTCAAAATAACGAGCAAAGTCTTTAGCGTTGGCTACCCGGAACTGGGCGCCCAAAATATTCTTGCGCTCCGCGTCCTTAATGAGCGTCGAGGAAATGTCGAAACCGATCACCTTCGCCCCTACCTTTGCAATCATGTTAGCGAATGTTCCTTCGCCGCAGGCAATGTCCAAATAATTCTTATCCTTTCTAGGCGAGAGCAAACGCAAAGCACCAGGGAAAACTACTTCCGTCTGGAAAGAGCCTTCTTCTTGAATCTTCTTGCCGTACTGCTTAGCAACAGGTTCCCAAGAAGTTTTTTCTGATTTGTGGTCGTGGTAGCGGACAGGTTTCATAAGAGCTCATTATGCACACAATTATTGACTAAAGTCAATTTTTCAGCTAATATTACTACCGCATCTTTCCCCTGGAGGCCCTGATGCAGCCCGTTCATACCCACCAAGAAGCCCGCCCGGGCATTCCACTGATCCCTGGCAAACGGTTCTTCTCCCCAGAGACTGGCACGATCCTGTGCCCTGACAACGTGTCCAAGTATCTCCGACAGGAGAACGTCTTCACGCCCGACGAAATTCGGGAACTCGGCACGGCGCCGCCCGCCAAACTCATGGTCAAGGCGACCAGGAAGACCCTCATCGTTCCCCTGCCGGGTACGTCTATTAAGGAAATGGCCGCTAAATTCATGCCCGACTGGCCGCCCAGCTTCAAGATGCACGCCGACCACCTCAGCCAAGCCTGGGTCCACGAACGCGCGCCGGCCCGGTGGGTCCGTCTGGAGCTGGCACATCGCCTGCACTGGCACCTGGTTCCGCTTGAAAGCGACGAACAGGTCCCCACCGCCCGCGAGCAAGTGGGCCTCATGCTCATCTGCCATGAAGATCCGGATCTGCCGAACTTCATGGAAGCGGCTGTACGGCACGCAACGAGCACGAAAGCCGAGGACAGGTTCGCCATCAGCGTGCGCCTGTACCAGAAGGAGTTCCGCTTCCTCAATGTCTCTGATCACCGGTTGAGCGACCTGTCCGCTGTGATCATCCGGTCATCAGTCGTCTGAACTTCTCGTCACTCACTCGTACCGCCCTGCGTCATCATGACGCGGGGTGTTTGTTTATCGGCGAGCGCCATCTGTGACAACATCTTCTATCTTCACGGATAGCAACTTACTTACGCCGTCACCTCCCATAGAGACTCCGTACAACGTGTCGCCCTTCTCCATAGTCGCGCGATTATGGGTAACAACAATAAACTGAGTTCTTTCTCGAAGTTCATTCAAAATATTTGCGAATCTGACCGTGTTCGCTTCGTCGAGAGCCGCATCAACTTCGTCAAGAACGACAAAGGGCGAAGGGTTCGTAGCCATAATGGCGCAGAGCAGTGCGATCGACGTCAGCGCGCGTTCGCCACCAGACAATAAGTTGAGCGCCTTGAGCCGCTTTCCCGGCGGCGTCGCCTGGATGTCGATGCCAATGACCGCTTCGCGGCGAGCTTTGACGCGCGACGTAACCAGATCGGCCGTGAGTTCGTCAGGTTCGACCGCGAGTGGATCGACGCGTGGGTCGACCCCAACATCGCCGGGTTCATTTTCGATCTCGACCTTCATCAATGAACATGACCCTCCCCCGAATAAAATCTTAAAATACTTCTGAAACTCATGGTTGATTTCCTTCAAGGCTCTTTCGCTCTGGCCGTGGATCTCTTTGTCGAGCTCATCGACGATCTTCTCAGTCGAGGCGATAGCAGCACGGAGATCAATAAGCTGAGTCGACAAGAACGTAAAGCGTTCGCTAACCTCGGCGTGCTCCTTGACCACTGACTCTTCAATGCCGCCGATCATTTCTACCTGGCGGCGTAATCTCAACATCTTTTCATACAACATGGGCAAATCGATGGCCGGTGCGGGGTTGATAACCCCGCCTTTTTGAAAATCAACGTCCATGCCCATTCCCTCTTTCGCCTCTTGTTTCAAGGCGTCTTGGCGAGTTTCTACGCGGGCCATTTCAATTTGGGAAGAATTGCGAGCCTGTTCGAAGGCCATCAGCTCGGTTTGCAAAACTCGAAGTGTGCGCTGAAACGCAAAGATTTCGCTCTTGGCGGCGCTAGCCTCTTTGGCCTTCGCGTCCATAGCTTGCTCGGTCTTCTTCACCTCGGCCTCAGCGATCGAAATGCCCTCGAGGGACTTCGTAACTGCTGCAAGCGCAACGGGATCAGCCTTAAAGTCCTCGGGATTCGGCTTCACAAGGCGATCGCGGAGTTTCTTTGAGCGCGACAGCGATTCTTCTACTTCTTTTTCTAACAGGCGAATTTCTTCAACCGTCTTCACGGCCTTCAGTTTATCGAGGAGTGTCGAGTGGCTATCGGCGATGAACTTCACCTCGCTTACGATGTCTTGCAGAGGCAACGGCGACCATGAAGACTGCGCCCGAACTTTTGCGAGCTCAATCTCGCGCTCAGCCATCACCTGCGCCTTACGTGCCTCGGTCAAATTTGCCTGCGCCTTCTTATAAGCAGACTGTAATTCCCCCATCCCGCTTCCGGTGCCATCCACCTTCCCCACTTCCTCGATCTCGAGTGTTGCGAGTTTCTTATCGCCAGCAGCCAGTTCAGTCCGTTTTGCATTAACTTTCGCATCCATGCCTTCAAGCTTCCCGGCAATCGCTTTCTTTTCAACCTCAAGCTCAGCCCATTTGCCCTGGAAATATTCGAGCGACACAGTTTTCAGCTCGGCCGTTACCTTTTCTCGCTCTTCGAGCTTCTTCACCTGACGCTTAAGCATGTTCAAACGTGGTTCGAGCTCGTCAATCACCATCTGCACCTCCGCCAAGTTAACCGCGGACTTCTCGAGCTTCAAAAGTGACTGGTGGCGGCGCATCTGCAAGCCGCGCACGCCGGTAGCATCATCAAAAAATGTCTTGCGTTCTTCGGGCGAGCTCACGAGGACATGATCAATCATGCCCTGACCGATAACGGCGTATGACCGCTGCCCGACTCCGGCTTCAGCCAACAGCAATTGAATATCCTGCAGACGCGCCGACTGGCCGTTCAACATGTAATCAGATTCGCCGTCACGGTACAGGCGACGAGTGATCGCAACTTCCGCAAAATCAGTCTTCATCGCCTTATCCTCGTTCTCAAAGAGCATCGTGACCTCGGCGAATCCAGATCGGCTTCTTCCCTCGGAACCAGAAAAAATAATATCCTCCGTCTTTTTGCCGCGCAGCTGTTTCATCGATTGTTCCCCGAGACACCAACGGATAGCGTCAGCGATGTTCGACTTGCCCGAACCATTAGGGCCGACAATAACTGTCAAAGGGTTCGAGTTTTTCTTTTTCTCGGGGAATTCGACTACAGTTTTTTGGGCGAAAGTCTTAAATCCCTGGATTTCTAGGCGCTTGAGGTACATAGTTGGGAATATTGTAGCTGAAAAAGCTGAAAAAGTTAAAAAAGCTGTAAAGGTCTGAAGCAATACAAAAAGCCCGCCACCATGAAGGAGCGGGCTTTGAACGGATGATGTGTCACGGGATGGCGGCGACTTGGTAAACGATGGCGAGGTTGCCAGTCTTGCCATCGAGGGGCTCCTGGCCGAGCAGGATAGCCTGGGCCACTGGCATGCCATGGAGAGCATGATCGAGATCGATCTTCCGCACCTTCGAACTCTTGATCGGGGGGTGCATGACCGAGTATTCACCGGTCACGGCCAGATAGATGCAAGTGAATGGCTTCACTTCATCCAGTTTCGTATACCCCTTCATCTCCAGATGCTTGCCCTGGAGCTCGAGTCCGAGGTTGATGCCCTGCACGATAAGCCAGGGGCTCGGAAGGCCGTCACTCCCCAAGAAGGTGTGTTTCTCCTTCGTATCCTGACGCTCCAAGCTCCAATTGTGGACGAGACCCCCGTGCACAAAACGGCACAGCACCTTCACGCCGACTCCAATGTCCTGGAGAAAATACGCAGGCTTGATTTCACTCGTGAGCATGATGCAACCCCCAGTGCGCGCTTAAGACCAAAATGGCCAAGAAGCGACGGGTGATAGTAGTCGAAAAACGAAAATCCGTCAAAGAAAGCCCATGTTGCCCGCCTTGCCCGTTTTGCCCTTCCCTGCTAAGCTCTCCCCTTCCTATGAACAGCGTTCTGCAGGAAAAAGTGGAGGGACTAATCCGTGAGGCCGGACATGTTTTGTTGCTGACTGATGAACGGATCGATGGAGATACGACCGGTTCAACACTTGGCCTTTATCATGTACTGAAAGACCTGGGAAAACAGGTGACGGTGTTTTCACCAAAGCCCATGCCGCCACAACTGGAGTTCATTCCGGGTGTTGAGGTTATTCGGCGCGATGAAGCGATGTTTGCTGACGGGTCTATCGACCTCGCCATTATCTGCGACTGTTCAGATGGCGTTTATATCCAAAAGTTTTTGCCCGGCATGAAGCGCCGAGTACCCTTGGTAGTCTTTGATCATCACGCTACGAATCCCATGTACGGCACGGTGAACATTGTCGAGCCTAAAGCCGCCTCCAGTGCTGATGTGGTTTGGCGTTTTATCAAGGCTGCAAAATATCCCGTCTCCCCCAACGCCGCGCAGTGCATTTTGACGGGCATTTGTACTGATACAGGACTTTTCTCAACTTCGAACACCACACTACAGGCGATCACCGCAAGTTCAGAGCTCATTAGGCTTGGCGCAAATCTCACAACGATCGTCCGTCACGTGTTTATCAATAAGTCTGCAGGCGCCCTCAAACTTTGGGGGGTAGCCCTTGAACGCCTATTTTTCGATGACACCTTAAAGATGCTAACAACGGTCATTACAAAACAAGACCTTGAATCTACAAAGACGACGATCGAGGACATTGCTGGTGTCTCAAATTTTCTAAATGCAATGCTTGAAAATGCTTACGATGCCGTAACGGTGTTGTACGAAACGGACGACGGCGCCGTAAAAGGAAGCATGCGCAGCCGTAGCAGGGACGTTGCAAAGCAAGCAGCCGATCTCTTTGGCGGCGGTGGCCACAAACTCGCTGCGGGGTTCAAAGTGATGAACTCGACGTTGCAGAAACAGGGAGAGAAATGGGCAATTGTGAAGAAATTCGACTCCCCCGTAGCCCCCACTTTGAAAGAGGGTGAATCCCCCAAGGCATTGACGGAAATTAAAAATGTGATACACTAGTTTCAACCAGGCGTTCGTTTCGCAAGAAACGAAAACCCATGGCTGACAAGAAAAAGTCCCTTTAGGGGGATTTTTTCTTTTTGCTATACTCGGTCGGCCGGATCTCGTGGGCGCGTAGTAATAATGGTTAAAATGCCTGGCCTGTCAGCCATGGCGATACGGGTTCGAATCCCGTCGCGTCCAGGATCCGGTAAGAGAGTTTGCAAAAAAGTCTGTTTCTGTTACCATGATTTCGCATTTGCGGGTGTCGTATAGCGGTTATTATCTGAGTTTTCCAAACTCATGATGAGGGTTCGACTCCCTCCACCCGCTCCAAAGCAAAACCTCCTAAAATTTGCCCTGGCTGTGTCGGCGGCACTCGGCTCGGACTCACCGTACC
Source organism: Patescibacteria group bacterium (assembly GCA_041659765.1). Taxonomy (NCBI): domain Bacteria; species Patescibacteria group bacterium. Next base: position 10,270 of record JBAZXR010000002.1, read on the forward strand.
ATTAAGTACGTTTCGTCCTGCGCCGTGCCGGCCTCCTTGCCAGAACAAATTTTAGAAAGTTTTGCTCGGTGCATGAAAACCGTCCCTTGGGACGGTTTTTGTGTTTTAAAAACAAAAACCCCGCATACCTTACGGAACGCGGGGTTCCGGGGATGCGGGGCTACGAGCTACGAGGCGTCTGCCTCACGAAGATCAATGTCGATGAACGTGAAGCCGTCGCCGAGTGTGAGCGCGATGGCGAAGGTCGAGTCTTCGGCTCGGGACACGCTCGCGGAGACCTGATGGCCGGACCACGAACCGTCCAGCTGACAGGTAGATCCGTGCACGGACACGTTTTTCGCGACGAACGGTTCGTCAAAACGATACCGCTCCGGGAACTCCCTAGAAAGGGCGATCTCCAATGCCCTGTGGGCATGCTCGGCTTTTGACATGAGTCCTCCAACGGGGAAAGAGTGCGGTCAAACTGATTAGGCTTCCCCTGCCTCCGCAATGCTGAGAAACATTTCCTCCAAGAACCTCCTCTTTCGAGAAAAGAGCCTGAAGGGCGGGAACGGCACGGGCGACATGTCAGAGATGAAACCCTGGTAGACCGTCGGCTTGTTGCCCGAGGTCCAAGAAGATGCCTCAGAGACAATGAGCAGAACGGTGTACATGTTACCCCCAAACGCGGCAAAACAGAATGTCTTGCCGATTACTGGCCTCGATCAATGATCAAGAATGGTAATCGACTCCTGTACCCGCGCATGATGCACGAGTACAGGAACGAGACGATTTTACGGCTGTCCGAAGACGGCCATGAAGAGGACGAACCCGAGCAGAGCGCAACCTACGCGCTTGATGCCGGAATCGTCAAACGCGGACACAAGTGTGGCTGCGGTGACTACGGTCTTCATGAGAACCTCCAAGTCGGGCAAGGGATCTGCCCATCATTGATCACCACGTTCGTGATGAGCACTGATGAGCCCGCGTCGTTCGCGAACGACGTGGAGCACCGCGCCGATCGTCATGAGGACGAAAGGCACGGGCGTGAGAGCTAGTTGATGTCGTCGTGGAGGCACGAGATGCCAATGGCGATCGAGCCGCTGGTCTTCTTGATCGGGTGATCGGGAGGGGCGTCGGCGTCGAGGTCGAATTCACCCCGCGGGAACCGCGCTACGTACGGCGTCTCCCCAATCCGGTGCTTATTCACCGTAATGATGATTCCAGGAATGGACATCCCGGCCTCATCCAGGGCAACAATCGAAAGATAAAGCCCAGACACTTCGATATTCACCTTCATGGGACCTCCAAAGCAATAGGTTTGTGCCCATCATTGATCACGATCCTGAACACTTGTCGAAGGGTCATGTTCATTGATGAGCAGGCCGGGAGATGGTGTCTCTCCCGACCACGAAGGAACTGGTCTGATCGCTACTCGCAGGTGCAGACCTTGAAATCCGGATGCCGGGTGCAATACCCGGGCCGATCCCGCTCCATCTGCGTGCGGTCCTGTTCGCACAACGTAGGCGGGCGCGCGGGTCCGGTTTGTACCGTGACCACCTGGCTATTTTCCACCGACTGGGGCACTGCAGCCACCTGCTGCTTGTGCCACCACGAGTAGAGCCAAATGAACGCAATCCCCGTAGCGATTACCGCACTGATGCCGAGGATATTCTTCAGACGTTGCACAGAGACCTCCAAAGCGTGTGATGTAAGTGAATCGCCCATCATTGATCACCACATTACGGCGTGATGGTCAGTGATGAGCGCCGCGCCAGTCGTCAGAAGGACAAAAGGCGCGGGCACGTTTCAAGCGGCGATACTGAGGAACTCGTCGAACGGCCCGGAGAGCTGATCGATCTCCACAACGAGGACTTCCTCGAAGCAGACCTCGGACTCCTCGGACTCGGGCAGGACTTCGTCCACCAAGTGGAACTCGGTGGTGCAGTTGATCGAGATCAAGAGGCCGTGCAAGTGCATGGACAACATTGGAAGCTCCTAGGGATGGGTGGGATACCCTCGATCTTCACCAACTAATGGAGGTCAGTTGATGAAGATTGAGGATCCGGCCGGACATACTTCTTTGGGAAGCAGTCCGACCGTACGGGTCATTATTCGGCGAGGTAGAACCGGTTGGCCACTCCCTGGCGCGTGAGCCAAGCCTGGACGTCGGCCCAGTGACCGGGCTTGGCGGCCCAGTTGGTTCCGAGCCGCTTAGCAAGCTCGGGCTCGGTTTCACCCTTGGTCGGCCAGGTGAGGCCGAGCGCCGCGACGCATTTCTTCCAACCGCTCGCGAGCTGCTCTTCTTGGTCTTCGATCGAAGGGTCCGCGAAGAAAATGTGATCTTCCGGAACGAGCCCCAGCCACCATTTATCGGTGCCGACGATCTTCGAGCGGGTGGTGGTGATGAACACCTCCAATCCCTTCTCAAGAGCAAGCTCGAGTAGACCGGTTGATCCGGTGGCCTTGTAGGCCCCAGGAATGCCGTCATCCGTGAACTCACGCTTCTGGATGTCCGAAGTCGTAAGAACAATACGCATGGTTGTCACCATTTCTTCGGGCACGCTGGCCCTGGTTTTTTACGGAGCTTTGGGTGTGTACCCTCGATCTTCACCATCAGTGGAGGCCAATGATGAAGATTGAGAGTCCGGTCGAACATACTTCTCGTAGAAGCAGTCCGACCGTACGATTCACCTGCTCAACTGATGCTTGATGGCGACACCCTGGCTCGGAAGCCAGTGCTGGACGTCGACCCACGTACCCGGCTTGCTGCTCCAATCGGAACCAAGCCTTTCAGCGAGTTCCGGCTTGAGTTCGCCGAGCGTCGGCCACGTGAGGCCGAGTGCCGCGATGCACTTCTTCCAGCCGCTCGCGAGATGCTCCGCGAGGTCTTCACCCTGGGGGTTGGCGAGGAAGATGTGATCATCCGGGACGAGCTTCCTCCACCAATCGTCAATCTCGACGAGCTTGGTGCGGGTCGTGGTGATGAACACCTCGTACCCTTCTGCAATGGCGCGCTCGAGCCGTCCGGTGGACTGGTAGTTGCCCAGCCCATCGAGGGTTGCGGAATGGGCGCGCATGATGTCAGAAGTCGTGAGAACAATGCGACGCATGAGTAACCTCACAAGACACAGGGTTTTTCTGGAAGTCTTCAGTATTCGTACCCTCGATCCTCACCACCAAGCATGGCGGTGATGAAGATTGAGAGTCGGACCGTGAAGTTTTTAGCTTCACGATCCAGACGAGAGGAGCAACTTAGCGATGCAGTAGAAGTCCTTATGGGCGCCGACGATCATCCTTTGGTACTTCTCGGCTTCCTTCAGGTCGCCGATCTGTACTGCGAGCTCATAGAGCTCAGTTGCTTCTCGCAAACGTTTTTCGATCCCCGGGAGACACTCCCGGAGACCTTTGAGGGCTTCGGACATGTGACTCCCAGAGAAAGAGGTTTACTTGGTAGCGTACCGATGTTCGTTCAGCCACACGTGTGCCAGTCCATCATCCTCGAAGAAGCAGTAGATCATGCCCTCAAGCTCGAACTCCTTGCCGACGACGATGCTATCGAACTTTGGGCACTTCTTCTTGTAGAGCCTACCGAGGTCGGCATAGCCTTCCTCGATCGTCTCAAATCCTGTTACGACCCCGTCTTTCGGGTTCTTGGCGTCGAAACATGCAATGAACATCTCGCCTCCAAACTTAGTCACTAGTTACGCCCATCATTGAGCACGACCCTGAGCTTATCGAAGGGTCATGAGCACTGATGAGCTGGCCGGGAGATGATGTCTCTCCCGGTCGCATGATGACGCTGATGATCCTACTTGGCGGTGCAGCCGTAGCGCTGACCGAGACCGTCTGAAACGTAGCTGAGATCGCCGGCCTTCCGGTCAACCTTGTACACGCCACCGGATCCCGCCGCCGAGACGATGTGCCCGTTGTGCTGGTTGCTGGCGCACCAATCGGAACTGTCTGCGAGCCAGCACTGCACCGTCAGCACGTCGCCAGGATTGGTGGCAACTTCGACGGAGACAACACCGTCCTTGATCTCGGACGTGTGTACCACCTCGCCGGAAGTCTGGTTCCTGACCTCAAACTGGTTGAGCGACGACACGGACTCGGAGTCCAAGGCGAACGTCCAGGTCGAGACGGCTCGGGTACCGCCGTCATTCGGACGGACCGGAACCTGCACAACAGCGGCTTCAGGAACCTCGGCGGTGACCTCCGTCCACTTCACGTAACCAATGAAGGCCACGGCGAGGACAAAGGTTCCGCCGAGAATTGCGGTCAACTGATTCTTGGTCAAAGGACACCTCACTGAGTTTTCGGGAAGTCATCAATGTTCGGACTCTCGATCTTCACCAACCAATGGAGGTAGGCTGATGAAGATTGAGAGCGCCCGCAGCCACAAGGAGAAACCTTGAAGCTGCGGGAGATGCCTAGCGGGTGCCGCGCCAGTTGGCGGTGGAGGAACCCGTGCGGCCGGTCGTGTTCGACTTGCCGAGGAGTTCTTCACGCGCCTGTTGCGCGAGGTCCTTGGAGCTCAGGCTCTGGACGACGCGGGCGGGCGCAGGCACGGGCGAACGGTTCAAAGAGCTGGTGCTCTGGATCGGGGACGTCATCGGGGAGATGACTTCCACGGTCTTCCCGCCCGTAGGCAGGGTGCGGATCAGGCGGCGGCGCGGAGCAACGGTGATCATGCGGACCTCTTACTGGACGTTTTGTTTAGGACGCCCATCATTGACCACCATCTCTCGATGATAGGCACTGATGAGCCCCCAGCCGGATTGGGGGAAGAACGACGAACGTTCCGGCAGATAGAGCTAGTGGCGGTCAGGCTTCACGGTGATCGTGTAGGTCACGCGCCGCGGACGACCGTCGTACAACGTGACGTTGCACTGGTCGTACTCACGCTGTTCTTCCGCCGTGCGAACACGGACCGGATCAGGCGCCGGACGAACCGGGTAACCGATCACCTGCGCGATCAGTCCAAGAAAGTCTTCGATGATATCGAGCATGGAACCTCCAAACAGTGAATGGGAACGTTTACAAGGTAAGGGGCGATTCACGGCACGTCGTTCTCGAACGACGTGCCACGCGGTTCTAGCGACCAAAATGGTTGCCTACCGAATGTTGAATTGCCAGTCCGCGGACCGCCCCTCCAGAAAGTCTCTGATCTTCAGAGAACTTCCGGAGAGGCTGTCATGGGGTATAAACGAAAGTCCCGCGATATGGACTACCCTTTCCTGCATTGCTGCGGTGGAGGTAATTCGTATCGCGGGACCTTTGTTGCTCCTCCATTGCAACGTATCAGCATAACATAAAATACGACTTTTGTCAAGGGAAAAAGGCTAAAATACCGCTAGTATTAGCGTAAAGTTCTAAAGTATCAAAGTATTAAAGTTTGTGATTTTGAGCTGCCCAGGCTATGGCTAAAGCGTCGGCGGCGTCGTCTGGTCTCGGGATCTTCGATAATCCAAAGACGGCTTTGACCATATCCTGCATTTGGCGCTTATCGGCCTTTCCGTAACCGGTTAGGGCCATTTTGACCTCAACTGGCTTAATTTCTCTGACCCCTACTTTATACTTGGCGGCCAACATGAGTAAGATTCCGCGAACTTCAGCCACTTTTAGGCCTGTAGTGACGTTTTTCGCAAAAAAGAGCTCTTCTATAGCTATGAGATCGGGCTTGTGAGCTTTGACGAGGCTTTCCGCGTCATTATGGATTTCGAGCAGTCTTTCCTGGTGCTTCTCCCCCGCCTTTGTAGTAATCACGCCAAAAGCCACCGCCGAAGCCTTCCCGCGGGCCACGTCGATCACCCCAAACCCGAGACGCCCATATCCAGGATCAAAGCCAAGTATTCGCATACCCGTAGTTTACTCGAAAACAAAAAAAGAGGCCTCTTGCGAAGCCTCGATCTTTTTACATTGCGGGTTTGTACTGCAATCTATGATCAGCGCTGAATCGGTCGAGCCTCTCTTCCGTCCAGCTCTTTGAAGCAATCTGCGTAGTAATTTTCCGATCCATTCTATCTACTCGAGCGTCGAGACTGTCGAATCGACTCTCTAGAGAATCAATGCGTCCATGAATCAAATCAAACTGGGGCATTATCTGATGCTCCATAACGCTACTGATCTCTTCTTGGACGATCTCACGGACGATCGGAGGAACTTTTTCCTCAATCACCTTCCCGACTACCAATGCAATCTGATCCAATTCATTCTGATCGAACATATTTCAGTCACTAAGAATAAAGGCGGGGAGTTTTATCCTATTCAATCTCGATCTGGGGGTTAGTCACATATTATCACAAATGAAAAACGAGACCAGGGGTCTCGTTTTTCAATGGGTCGACGCATGGGTCGACCCCAACATCGTATTTATTCGGTTTTTTCGGCTGGTGCCTCGGATGGCGTCGTACCCATCGCCGGGCCTTCAACGGCCATTTCCGCGGCAATCACCGGGGAAATCGTGACCGTCTCCGCTGGCTCAGGAAGTTCAAGGACAACTTCGTTACCAGGGAAGCCTGTTCCCGTAGGGATCAAGCGGCCGATGATGACGTTTTCCTTCAAACCTGCCAACTCGTCAACCTTACCGGTAACTGCGGCGTTAATGAGCACGCGAGCCGTTTCCTGGAAGGATGCGGAAGACAACCATGATTCAGTTGAGAGCGAAACCTTAGTTACACCGAGCAAGAGGAGTTCAAACTCAGAGATCTTGCCACCGGTCTGTTCCATGCGATCCTGTTCGTCGAGGAGCATTGCCTTTTCGACAACTTCACCCGGCAAGAGTTCCGTATCACCCGGGTCGCCGATGCGCACGCGGGAGAACATCTGGCGAATAATGACCTCAATGTGCTTGTTGTTCAGCTTTTGACCCTGTGAAGAGTAAATGAACTGCATTTCCTTTGAGAGATACTTCTCCACGGCGTTCTGGCCCTTGGCCTTAAAGAGCGCCTGCAAGTCCAAATGTCCATCAGTCAATGCATCGCCGCCCAAGACCTGATCGCCATCCTTCACGTACAGCGTGTAGCCGTGCGGAATGATGTATTCGCGAATCTTGTTAGCATCATGGACAATAGTTACCGTGGACTTTCCTACCTTAGCCACACCGCTGACATCTGTCAGAATCTTTTCGCCGGAAGACTTCTCAGCAATAGCATCGCCAGCCTGTACTTTCTCGCCGTCCTTAACGAGCATCGAGCCTCCTCGACCAATCACGAATGGCTTTTCTTCGACCGCCTCGTAACGGACACGAACGATCTTCTGACCAGGCATGGTATCGACAATTTCCTTACCGGTTCCTACCTGCACGACCGTACGAGATGCTTTTTCGATTTCAACAGTTCCAGCAACTTCCGTCATGATGGCCTTACGCTTTGGCAAGCGAGCTTCGAAGAGTTCTTCAACACGCGGCAAACCTTGCGTAATATCTTTTCCAGCCACACCTCCAGTATGGAAGGTACGCATGGTGAGCTGAGTTCCAGGTTCACCAATGGACTGCGCGGCCATAATACCGACAGCTGTACCCATCTTGACCAGCTTGTTGTGGGCCAAGTCATAGCCGTAACAGCTCTGACAAACACCACGGCGGATCTTACAGGTCATAACCGAGCGAACGTGAACTTCTTCAAGATCTTCTTTTGCTTCCTTAAGTTCACGGATGTGATCTTCCGTAATGAGTTCACCGGCCTTGAGCAAAGTCTTGCGGGTGCCAGGAACCTTCACATCAGAAAGCACGACGCGTCCAAGAATACGAATCAAGAGTGGCTCTCCGATCTCGTCTGATTCCGTCTTGGTCATGACTACGCCCTTATCATCGCCACAATCAACCTGGCGAACAACAACATCTTGAGCGACGTCGACCAAACGGCGGGTAAGGTAACCAGCGTTTGCAGTCTTAAGTGCCGTGTCGGTCAAACCTTTACGCACACCGTGAGAAGAGATGAAGAATTCAAGCACCGAAACTCCATCTTTAAATGAAGATTTCACTGGCAACTCGATAATGTCTCCAGAAGGTGAGGTCTTCAAACCGATCATACCGATGGTCTGAGTCAACTGGCCCCAAGCACCACGAGCACCAGATTCAATCATGGTGTAGGCGGAGCTAGTCTTCGGCAAGGCGGTCTTTGAAAGCTCAGCCACGCGATCCTTAATTTCCGTCCATACCTTAATGATCTGCGTGTGGCGCTCGCTCTGGGTCAAGAGTCCCTGAGCAAAGTAGTTTTCAATTTCCAAGATGCGTGCGTCACCCTCAGCGATCAGTTCTGGCTTTCCTGGAACATCCGGCAAACCATCCATGCTATAGGAGTAACCCGACTTAGTAGCATACTCAAAACCAAGTTCCTTCAAATCATCGAGCAATCCGGCGGTGAATTCCTGACCGTAGTATTCCAAACAGTCGCGCACAATGTTTGCGAGTTCCTTTTTACCGAGGGTCTTATTCTGATAGCCAATCTTTGGCGGGAATTTCTGGTTCCAAACAATACGTCCGGCCGTAGTAATCACACGCTCCCCATTCATGCGGACGCGAATCCACTGTTGGTACTTAATCAGACCCATCTTGAGCGCGTACAAGGCTTCTGTTTCATCTGAGAAGGATTTCAAGTTCTTCTCATCTGGTTCCGTATCCATGTTCGTCAAGTAGAAAGACGCCCACGCGATATCTTTTCCAGGCGTAGCCACTGGTCCACCAAATGATGGCTTCAAGAGGTTACGGATGGACAACATGATGTGCTCAGCTTCGTAACGAGCTTCGGCGGTCAATGGCACGTGCACAGCCATTTGGTCACCGTCGAAGTCAGCGTTATACGCTTCACACACGAGTGGGTGAATCTTAATCGCCTTGCCTTCAACCAACTTCGGGCGGAAAGCCTGAATACCAAGGCGGTGAAGCGTTGGCGCACGGTTAAGGAGCACAAAACTATCCTTGGTTACTTCTTCAAGGATATCCCAAACCTCTGGGCGATCGCCTTCAATGAAGCGATTGGCAGAGCGAATGTTGTGAACGTATTCGCGAGCAATCAACTTGCTAATAACGAATGGGCGGAACAGTTCCAGCGCCATTTTCTTTGGAATACCACATTCGTCCAAGTGCAAGTGAGGACCGACAACGATAACCGAACGACCAGAATAGTCGATACGCTTACCAAGCAGGTTCTGGCGGAAACGACCCTGCTTGCCCTTCAAAATGTCAGCGAGTGACTTCAACTGACGCTTCTTACCGGTAGCGGCAATAACCGTCTTTGACTGGCGAGCGGAGTTGTCGATGAGTGCGTCAACAGCCTCCTGAAGCATGCGCTTTTCATTACGCGTAATAACTTCTGGAGCGTTCAGCGTGAACAAACGGCGCAAGCGATTGTTGCGGTTAATGACGCGGCGGTACAAGTCGTTCAAGTCAGAAGTAGCAAAACGGCCACCATCAAGCGGAACCATGGGGCGCAAATCCGGTGGGATGATAGGAATGACCTTGCTGATCATCCAAGACGGCTGAATGTTGTTCTTTTCGAGCGCGCGGAACAGCTTCAAACGACGCATGATGCGGTCGTATTTAGCTTTCGAGCTCGTGCTGGCCAATTCTTCCTTTAGCTTTACGATGGTTTCCGGCACGTTGATCCGGTCGAGCAGTCTGACTACAGCGTCAGCTCCAATAGCCGCATCAAACACGTGGCCATAACGCATGGACCAGTCGTGATACGTGGTTTCCGAGATCACCTTGAGTGGCGCGATCTCTTTAAGGTCTTTGTCGACCTGAATAAAGTCGATTTCAAGTTCCTCGAGCTTTGCATCAGCTAGTTCGTCGATCCGTCTCATTTCAGCCTTCAGTTCAGCCTTGTTTGTGCCAAACTTCTCGGCTGCGCGGTCTTCATCGCGCTTCTTTTCGCCCTCAATCATCTTCTTCTTGGCCTTATATTCTTCCTTTACTTGTTCAAGCGTCAGCAAACGAGCTTCCTCGTTCACGTCAGTGACCATGAACGCGCCGAAGTAAACGACTTTTTCGATGGCTTGCACGCCAAGGTCAAGAATCGTTCCAATTTTCGATGGCACACCGCGCAAGAACCAGATGTGCGTCACGGGAGCTGCGAGCTCGATATGCCCCATGCGCTCACGGCGCACGGAAGACTGCGTGACTTCTACGCCACACTTGTCACAAACAATGCCCTTATAGCGGATCTTTTTGTACTTACCACAGTAACATTCCCAGTCCTTAGAAGGTCCAAAAATTTCTTCCGCAAAAAGTCCCTGCTTCTCAGGCTTCTGGGTGCGATAGTTAATAGTTTCCGGTTTGGAAACTTCGCCGTAGCTCCAGGAACGGATGACTTCCGGTGAAGCCACCTTGAGGCGGATGGAATCAAAGTCCGTAGACTTCAGCGTTTCGAATTTCATTGCCATATATTAGTTCCGTTTAGGAGCTCCGCCGTCGCCGAGTTCCACTTTCTTATTGTTACGCAAGAGTTCCACGTCCAAGCTGAGTCCCTTCAACTCTCTGATAAGCACGTTGAAAGATTCAGGGATGTTAACCTTAGTGATTGGCTCGCCCTTAATAATTGACTCGTAAGCCTTGGCACGTCCTGGGACGTCATCGGACTTAATGGTCAAGATTTCCTGGAGCGTGTGGGCAGCACCGTAAGCCTCAAGCGCCCAAACTTCCATTTCTCCAAAGCGCTGTCCACCAAACTGCGCCTTACCGCCCAACGGCTGTTGAGTGATGAGCGAGTACGGACCAATAGAACGCTGGTGCATCTTGTCTTCCACCATGTGGTTCAGCTTCAACATGTACATGATGCCCACCGTGACAGCGTTGTCGAAGGCCTCACCGGTACGGCCATCGTTCAACCTCAACTGGCCAGATTCTGGATAGCCAGCAGCTTTCAGTTCGGCTTTGATGGATTCTGCAGGCGCGCCAGCAAACACCGGAGCAGCTACCTTGTAGCCAAGCTTCTCGGCTGCGAGACCCAAGTGAACCTCGAGAATTTGTCCCAAGTTCATACGGGAAACCACACCAAGTGGGGTCAAAACCACATCAACTGGGCGACCCTCAGCGGTGAATGGCATGTCCTCAACAGGAACGACGATTGACACGACACCCTTGTTACCGTGGCGACCTGCAACTTTATCTCCAGCCTGAAGCTTACGAAGATCAGCGATAGTCACCTGGATCGACTTGATCACGCCTGGTGGTAAGTTGTCTCCCCCTTCTCGAGAGAACACCTTCACGTCAACCACCTTGCCCTTGCGACCATGCTCGAGGTAAAGCGAAGAGTCACGCACATCGCGGGCCTTGTCACCGAAAATGGCGCGGAGCAATTTCTCCTCAGCGGACAGTTCAGTCTCGCCCTTCGGGGTGATCTTACCAACTAGGATGTCACCGGACTTCACTTCAGCACCAATACGAATGACACCTTCGATATCAAGGTTCTTAAGCTTCTCCTCAGAAACGTTCGGGATGTCGCTCGTCACGACCTCGGGACCGAGCTTCGTGTCGCGGACGTCGAGGGTCAAGTGCTCCAAGTGGATAGTGGTAAAACGATCGGCCTGTACAACACGCTCAGAAACAATGACCGCGTCTTCGTAGTTGTAACCGTCCCAGCTCATGAAGGCCACGAGCATGTTCTGACCAAGGGCCATTTCACCGTTTTCCACGGACGGACCGTCAGCCAGCACATCGCCCTTCTTCACCTTGATACCCGGAAGAATGGTTGGGCGCTGAGTGATAGCGGTGGAGTTGTTCGAACGCAAATACTTGGTGAGCTTATAGGTAACAATACCCTTCGTCTTATATTCAGCGGTAATCTTTACGCCGTCAGCCTGGGTGATTACACCATCTTCCTCAGCAATAAGTACGTGGCCAGAGTCTACAGCGGCGCGCTTCTCAATACCGGTTCCAATGATTGGAGCCTGTGGGCGAATAGTTGGCACAGCCTGGCGTTGCATGTTCGTTCCCATGAGGGCGCGGGTAGCGTCATCATGCTCAAGGAACGGAATCAACGAGGTACCAATGGACACGATCTGCGTCGGCGCAACGTCCATGTAGTTCACCTCAATAGCGGGAACCAAGCGAGGTTCGCCAAACTTACGAGCTTCAACGTAGGTCTCAGTGATGAAACCGTTGTCATCCATCTTGATCGTAGCTGGACAGGTGATAGCTTTCTCTTCCGTAAAGGCGTTCAAGTAAATAACTTCGCCCGTGACCTTGGCTTTCCCCTTCTCAAGAACAACCTTGCGATATGGCGTTTCAATAAATCCGTACTTGTTCACGCGAGCATACGACGCCAAGTGACCCACAAGTCCAATGTTCGGACCTTCTGGGGTAGCAATTGGACAGATACGGCCGTAGTGCGTGGTGTGCACGTCACGAACTTCAAATCCAGCGCGCTCGCGGGACAAACCTCCAGGACCCATGGCGGACAAACGGCGCTTGTGTTCAAGTTCAGCGAGCGGGTTCGTCTGGTCCATGAACTGAGACAACTGGGAGCTCATGAAGAACTCGCGCACTGCGCCAATCACTGGGCGAGCGTTAATAAGCTTTCCCGGGGTGAGCGTATCGATGTCCTGCGTGGACATGCGGTCCTTCACAATGCGCTCCATACGAGCGAGACCAATGCGGAAGCGGGATTGCAACAGTTCGCCAACAGAACGAATGCGGCGGTTGCCAAGGTGGTCAACGTCATCCGGTTCGCCCTGGGAGATGTTCAAGCGGACAATTTCCTTGATGATGAGCACGAGGTCCTCGCGAGTCATGATACGGCGAGATTCGTCCATCACGTCAGCATGCGGATCAGCTACTCCAAAGCGGGAGTTAAACTTGTAGCGGCCTACTGCGCCAAGATCGTAGCGATCGAAATTGAAGAACATGGCATGAATAAGGGAACGAGCGTTATCGGCCGTGGCCAAATCGCCTGGGCGAATGCGCTTGTACACCTCACGCAAACCTTCTTCCTCGCTGGTGGCTGCGTCCTTCTCCAAGGTGGCCTCAATGTACTTAATGGTTGGGTGAATGTCTACGTCAGTAAACAACTTGGAAATTTCTTCATTTGTACCAAAACCGAAAGCACGGAAGAGCGAGGTGACTGCCACCTTGCGCTTACGGTCAATCTTTACCCAAATAACATTCTTGGCGTCAGTCTCAAATTCGAGCCAAGCACCGCGGTTTGGAATAATCTTTGCGCCGTAGTAGCGACGGCCACGCATGACCTCGGCCGTAAAGAACGCTCCAGGAGAGCGAACAAGCTGCGAGACAACGACACGCTCAACGCCGTTCACGATAAACGTACCGCGCGGGGTCATCACGGGAAGATCGCCCAAATAAATTTCCTGTTCCTTAGTCTCCCCCGTGCGGAGGTTCTTCAAATGCGCCTTCACGCGAAGCGGAGCCTCATACGTGACATTCTTGGCGCGGGAAGTATCTTCATCAAACTTTGGCTCATCCGAATAATACTCGCCAAGGGAGAGCTCAAGGTCGCGGCCGATAAAATCCTTGACCGGAGAAACTTCCGTGAAAAGTTCACGGATGCCCTCCTTCATAAACCAATCGTAGGACGCTTTCTGAACCTCAATTAAATCCGGAAGGTCAGTAGCCACGTTCACAGGGCTAAAAGCCTTGCGACTACCAAACATTCTCGGGGTTGATACAGTCTTAGCCATAAAACGCAAAAGGCACCCGGGTTTAGGGGGTGACTCAATTATCCTTAGTTCTCGTGCTGAATGGACACCGCGGCAGAGGTTTTAGCCCCTGAGACAGTGACCGGGATGCTGTTTTGCATGCCAGACGAGTTACGAATTTTCGCTACGCTTTGCTATGTTTTAAACCA